>DATASF010000027.1:0-3668 GCA_036269335.1 Casimicrobiaceae bacterium | reverse complement strand
CGCCACGACGACAAAGTCAACCTGAGCGTGGAGAACGAAGGTGCGCCGCTGCCGGCCGGCATGCATGAGCGCCTGTTCGATTCGATGGTGTCGATCCGCGGCGAGCAGAAAAGCGACGAGCCTCATCTGGGGCTGGGTCTTTACATCGTTCGCCTGATCGCCGGATTTCACCGTGGCCTGGTCAGGGCGGCCGATCGCGACCGCGGCGACGGCGTCGTCGTCAGCGTAAGCCTGCCACTGGCCGCGTAGCGCTTGCGGCGCCGGTGTCGAGTGCGTTCGGCGGTCTTGCACATCGGCGATAATGGCGCTTTTTCGCCGTCCGCCGGAACGCTCATGCCCGCCAATCTGCTGCAACATCCGGCGCTCGTTGCCGCCCTACTGCTGGCCGCGTCGAACCTGTTCATGACCTTCGCCTGGTATGCGCATCTGCGCAACATGCAGGGCCGCGCCTGGTGGGTCGCCGCGCTGGCGAGCTGGGGCATCGCGCTGTTCGAATACCTGCTGCAGGTCCCGGCCAACCGGATCGGCTACACGGTACTCTCGCTCGGGCAGCTGAAGATCATGCAGGAAGTCATCACGCTGCTGGTTTTCGTTCCGTTCGCCTTCCTCTACATGGATCAGCCGCTGAAGCTCGATTACGTCTGGGCCGGGGTCTGCATGGTCGGCGCCGTGTATTTCATATTCCGCGCGTGACCGCGCTCTCCGACCTGCTGGCAAGCGCAGCACAGAACGCCGCCGCCGGCAGAGTCGACGACGCGCTCGCCAAGTATCGCGGTGCGCTCAAGCGCTCGCCCGCGCTGGCCGAAGTCCATTACAACGTCGGCGTCCTGCTGGCGCGCAAGGGCGATCTCGACGGGGCGGAAAAAAGCCTGGATCAGGCGCTGCGCCTCAAGCCCTCGTGGGCGCAGGCTTATCTCGCGCTCGGCCATCTTTATTTCCGGCAGGCGCGATATGCCGACGCCGAGCGCTCGTTCGGCCGCGCCGCGACGCTTGCGCCCGATTCGGTCGAGGCCTTGTTCAACCTGGCGGCGTCGCGGGACCGGCAGCGGCGCTGGGGCGACGCGCTGCCGCCGCTCGAGTCGGCGCGCAGACTCGCGCCGGACAACGAGGACATCTGGTTCGCGCTGCGCGGGCATCTGCTCCTGTTCCAGCGCGAAGAGGAAGCTTTCGACGACTTCCGCCGCTTCGAGCCGAACGCCGCGCTGTCGGCACGCGTCGTCGCGGCTGGGCTGCTGTCGGCGCGAATCGCTCCCGGGACCGATTACGAGGACAAATATCTGCCGCTCGCGCTCGACTGGCCGTACCAGCCGGGCGAAAGCGCGTACGCGGCCGTGGCGGTGGCGCAGGCGCAATATTTCGACCTCACGCGCGAACAGCTGTTGCGCGTCTACCAGGCGCACGATCGCGTGCGCCAGGCCGAGCGCGGATCGATCGCCGATTTCGCCGCGCCGCTTCTCGCCGCAGACGGCGAACGGCAGATCCGCGTCGGGTACCTGTCCGCCGATTTCCGCTCGCATGTGATGGGGCGGTTGATGTTCGAGGTCGTGCGCCGGCACGACGCCGCGCGCTTTTCCGTGCACGCGTATTCGCTGGCGGTGCGCGAGATCGAGGACGAGGTCACCGCACAATTTCGCGCTGCCTGCGCCGGTTTCCGGCGGCTCGACGACGTGGACGATGCGAGTGCGGCGAAGCTGATCGCCGACGACGGCATCGACATCCTAGTCGACCTGATGGGGCATTCCGGGTCGTCGCGTCCGGCGATCCTGTTGTACAAGCCGGCGCCGGTGATCATCACGCACCTGGGCAACCACGGTGCGCTCGGCATGCGCCAGGTCGACTTCAAGCTCACCGACGCCCATGCCGACCTGCCCGACGCACAGCGCTACCAGATCGAGGCGCCGCTTGCGCTCGACTGCTGCGTGCTGCCGTTCCGGCGCGTCGCCGCCGCCGCCGAAGCGCCCGTGACGCGCGCCGATCTGGGGCTGTCCGGCGAGACGACGGTATTCGGCGTCTTCGTGAGCCTCCTGAAGCTCTCGCCGCGCTGCCTCGGGCTGTGGAAGCGGATTCTCGACGCCGTCCCGGACAGCGTGCTGGCATTTTCGCCGACAAGACCGGCGCAGGAGGGACTGTACCGGCGGCGGCTCGAAAGCTTCGGCATCGCGCCCGGGCGCATCGTGTTCGTTCCCTGGGCGCTCGACGACGCGATCGATCGCGCGCGCTATCGCTTGATCGACGTGGTCCTCGACACGCTGCCCTACACCGGCGGTGACACCACCGCGGCCGCGATCGACATGGGCGTCCCCGTCGTCACCCGCGTCGGCGAGCGGCAGGCCGAGCGGATGACCTACAGCCTGCTTGCGCATCTCGGCGTCACGACGACCGTCGCGCAGAACGATGACGATTATGTCTCGATCGCCGTCCGGCTCGCGCGCGACCGCACGTGGCGCGATGCGGTCGCGGCGGACATCGTCGCGGCGCTGCCGGGCTCGGGTCTTGCCGACGCCGGCCGGTACACGCGCTGTCTCGAATCCGCATTCGAGCGCGCGCTGGCGCTCAAGCCGCGCCATCCCGGCTGAAAAGCGAAACGTGCATCTGCACATCCTCGGCATCTGCGGGACCTTCATGGGCGGGATCGCGGCGATCGCGCGCCAGAGCGGCCACACGGTCACCGGCTGCGACGCCAACGTCTATCCGCCGATGAGCACGCAACTTGCGAGCCTCGGGATCGCGTTGACCGAAGGTTACGACGCGGCGCAGCTCGGCACCGTCGCCGCCGACGCCGGCGTTTTCGTCATCGGCAATGCGATCTCCCGCGGCAACCCGCTGCTCGAGGCGATACTGGATACGAACCGGCGCTACATTTCCGGACCGCAGTGGCTCGCCGAAAACGTGCTCGCCGACAAGTGGGTCCTGACGGTGACGGGGACGCATGGCAAGACGACGACCAGCGCGATGCTCGCGTGGATACTCGAGCAGGCGGGCTTGCAGCCTGGGTTCCTGATCGGCGGCATCGCGCCCGACCTCGGCGTCTCGGCCCGACTGTCGGACAGCGCGTTTTTCGTGATCGAGGGCGACGAGTACGATACCGCCTTCTGCGACAAGCGCTCGAAATTCATCCATTACCGGCCGCGCACCGCGATACTGAACAATCTCGAGTACGACCACGCCGACATTTTTCCCGATCTCGCGGCGATCGAGACCCAATTTCATCACCTGGTGCGGACGATCCCGCACAGCGGGCGCTTGATCGTCAACGGCGGCGAAGAGAGCCTCAAGCGCGTGCTCGCGCGCGGCTGCTGGAGCGAGGTCGAGCGATTCGGGTTCGCCGCGGTCGCCGGTACCGGCGCCGACTGGACGATCGCCGTCGACGGCACGATCAAGCTCGGCGGCGCGCCGCAAGGGGTAGTCGCACCGTTCGCGCTGCTCGGGCGGCACAATCAGCTCAATGCGCTCGCGGCGATCGCGGCCGCAAGGCACGCCGGCGTGCCGGTAGCCCAGAGCCTCGCCGCGCTGGCGGCGTTCCGCGGCATCGCCCGCCGGCTGGAAGTGCGGGGCAGTGTGAACGGGGTTACCGTCTACGACGATTTCGCGCACCATCCGACGGCCATTGCCGCGACCCTGGCCGCGCTGCGGCGCGTCGTCGGCAGCCAACGCATCGTCGCCATCGT
>DATASF010000026.1:0-9522 GCA_036269335.1 Casimicrobiaceae bacterium | reverse complement strand
GACGGCGAAGAACACGTGATCGCACAATTTCCGCAGGAATGGCTGCGCGATCCGGCCAGCACTTATCTGCGCACCTGCCGGGTCGACGCACCGTGGAACGATCCGCACCTCTTCGCCGCCATGGCGGCGTTGCGCCCGGCGTAGCCCCGGGGTTGAATTACATGCGCAGTTCAACGGGGCGGCCGGCCGCCGCCCGGTGAGCAGCTCGCCCCGACGCGGAAGAGATTTCCACGAAGCGGACAGCCAGCGGCCAGCCAGAGGGTCGCGCCGGTATTGCCTAAGTTCTGCGAAATCAAGACCATCGCCCGGGTCGGCGCTTTTGTCCCGCGCCGGATTAGTGCGTCGCAACAACAACAACGGCAAATGCGCCGCTTTTCCTTCCACAGCGTGGAATGAGTTTTTAACTCAATGATTATTTGTAATATTTATCATAGTGCAGTGCGCAAATTACGCTTGTATTTGATCGGGGCCTTTGCTAACGTCGAGTGAACACCAGCCGCCTGCCGTCTCGACATCGGCAGTGCGCACAGCTTCGTTTACGACGACGGGAGCAGCGATGAATTACGATCTCGAAGCGGCAAGACTGAAGAAGGACTGGGCGGAAAATCCGCGCTGGAAAGGGATCACCCGCGGCTACGCCGCCGAAGACGTCGTGCGCCTGCGCGGCTCGATTCACATCGAGCACACGCTGGCACAACGCGGCGCCGAAAAGCTCTGGAGGCTGGTCAACGAGGAGCCGTTCGTCAACACGCTGGGTGCGATGAGCGGCAACCAGGCGATGCAACAGGTGAAGGCCGGTCTCAAGGCGATTTACCTGTCGGGCTGGCAGGTCGCCGCCGACGCGAATGTCGCGGGCGAGATGTACCCAGACCAGTCGCTGTACCCGGTCAACTCGGTGCCCGCGGTCGTGCGACGGATCAATGCGACGCTGATCCGCGCCGATCAGATCCAGCAGATGGAAGGCACGGGCGGCACCGACTATTTCGCGCCCATCGTCGCCGATGCCGAGGCCGGTTTCGGCGGCGTGCTCAATGCTTTCGAGCTGATGAAGGCGATGATAGATGCCGGCGCCGCGGGCGTTCATTTCGAAGACCAGCTGGCATCGGTCAAGAAGTGCGGTCATATGGGCGGCAAGGTGCTGGTGCCGACGCGCGAAGCGGTCGAGAAGCTCGTCGCTGCGCGGCTCGCCGCCGATTGCATGGGCGTACCGACGCTGATACTGGCCCGCACCGATGCGGAAGCTGCGGACATGGTGACCTCGGACATCGACGAAAACGACCGGCCGTTCTGCACCGGCGAGCGCACGGTCGAGGGCTTCTACAAGACTCGCAACGGTCTCGACCAGGCCGTATCGCGCGGACTCGCCTACGCGCCGTATTCGGACTTGCTCTGGTGCGAAACCGGCAAGCCCGATCTCGAGTTCGCCAAGGCGTTCGCCGACGGCATTCATGCCCGGTTCCCGGGCAAGATGCTGGCGTACAACTGCTCGCCCTCGTTCAACTGGAAAAAGAATCTGGACGACGCGACGATTGCGCGCTTCCAGCGCGAACTCGGCGCGATGGGCTACAAGTTCCAGTTCATCACCCTGGCAGGATTCCACAGCCTCAACTATTCGATGTTCCACCTGGCCCACGGTTATGCGCGCAACCAGATGAGCGCTTTCGTCGAGCTGCAGGAAGCGGAGTTCGCCGCGGTCGCCCAAGGGTTCACCGCGGTCAAGCACCAGCGCGAGGTGGGTACCGGCTACTTCGACGCCGTCACGCAAACGATCCAGGGTGGCAAGTCGTCGACGACCGCGCTGAAGGGCTCGACCGAAGACGAGCAGTTCTTCGACCGGCCGAAGACCGAATTGTCGGTGGCGAACGGGTAGCGACCCCCGGGGCGGGGCGGCATGCGCGCCGACTCGTCAGAAGCCGCGGCACGCAGGGCAGCGGCGCGGACCCCGCCGAGGGGGCCCGCGCCGTTTTGTTTTATATTGGCGCGATGGCCGATCCGAAGCTGCGACTGTTCTTCGCGCTATGGCCCGATCCGCCAACGCGAGCCTTGCTCGCCGCGCTGGCGGAACGCGTTGCCGCCGAGACCGGCGGCCGCGCGACGACGCCGGACAATGTCCATCTGACCCTGGCGTTTCTCGGCGCTCAACCGCGCGAGAGCGCCGCTGAGCTCATCGCGCGCGCGGGTGCGGTCGACGCATCGCCGTTCGTCCTCACGCTGGACCACGTCGATTGCTGGCGCAAGAACGCCGTCGCCTGGCTGGGCGCGAGCGAGATTCCGCCGGCGCTCTCGTCGTTGCGCGCCGCGTTGCTCGCCTCGCTCGTCCCGCTGCACATCGCCGACGCAGCGCGTCCGTTCGCCGTGCACGTCACGCTCGCGCGCAAGGTCACGGCCATGTTGCGGCGCCGCCTTCCGGCGCCGATTGCCTGGCCGGTCGATGGTTTCGCGCTGGTCGCGTCAGAGACTGCGAGTGACGGTCCGGTCTATCGCGTTCTCGCCAGCCTCGCGTTCACTCGGCGGCGCTGAACCGTCAGCTGCCGCGCGCGACCGGATGCGTCGGATCGGCGACCCACTCGCTCCAGGAACCGGGGTAGAGCCGCGAGCCGGGCATGGCGGCGACCGCCATCGCCAGCAGGTTGTGGCACGCCGTCACGCCCGAGCCGCACTGATGCACGACCGATGACAAAGGCGCGTTTCCCAACTGCGCTTCGAATTCGGCGCGCAGCAGCTCGGCCGGCTTGAACGTGCCGTGCCGCGTCAGGTTGGCGCCGTACGGGCGATTGATCGCGCCCGGAATGTGGCCGGCCACCGGATCGAGCGGCTCGATGTCGCCGCGAAAGCGCTCGGCTGCGCGAGCGTCCACTATCGTCAGCGGGCTCGACGAGCGATCGCTCAAGTGCCGCAGGATATCGGCACTCGACACGACCGGCCGCGGGTGCATCGCGACAAAACGTGCCGGTTGAATGCTCGGCATGTCCGGCGTCGTCGGCCGCCCTTCGGCGATCCACTTGTCGAGTCCGCCGTCGAGCACCGCGGCGGCTTCATGGCCGAGCCAGTGCAGCAGCCACCACAGGCGAGACGCCCACATGGCGTTGTTCTGATCGTAGGCGACGACCTGCTTGGAAGCATCGATGCCGGCGCGGCTCAAGCTCGCGGACAGCGAGGCAACGTCCGGCAGCGGATGGCGGCCGTTCTTTCCGGTCTTTTCGCCCGACAGGTCGCGGTCCATGTGCATGAACCGCGCGCCGGGCAGATGCGAGGCGCGGTAGGCGCCCTCGCCCGCGTCGACGTCGCTTAAGTTATGGCGGCAATCGACGATCACCAGCGACGGGTCGGCCAGCCGGCGCGCGAGATCGTCGGTCGAGATCAGCGTCGTGTACATCGCTGCCTCGTCAGAACAGCTTGCCGGCGACGGTCCAGACTTCGATCGGGCCCAGTTTCAGCGCCTCGAGCGCGGGCTGCAGGGTCGCGCGATCGCCGACCGCGATTACGACCATCGGCGCGGGATCCAGATAACGCTGCGCCAGCGGCAGCAGATCGGCGGCCCGGACCTCTTTCAATTGCGACGGCAGGCGACGGAAATAATCGAGCGGAAGCCCGTAGGCGAACAATTCGCCGAACGAACTCCCGGTTGCGCCGTTGGTTTCGAACATCGCCGGCAGGGACTGGGTCAGCGAGCCGCGCGCTCTCTGCAACTCCTCCGTCGTCAGCGGTGCGGCGCCCGCGCGCTTGAGCTGCGCGAGGATTTCCCGGATGGCCGGAATCGCGACGTCGCTCTTGACCGCGGTGCGCACGACGAATGGGCCGGGCCGCCGGCCGTATTCGAAGCGCGAGCCGATACCGTAGGTGTAGCCCTTCTCCTCGCGGAGGTCGAGGTTGAGGCGGCTGGTGAAACCGCCGCCGATGGCCTCGTTGAGCACCTGCAGGGCCGGGAACTCGGGCGTGGTCCGCACGGTGCCGATCCGGCCGATACGCAGTTCGGCCTGCGGCGCGCTGGGCTTGTCGATGATGACGACGCGCGCTGCGGTGCTCGCGGCCGGCGCTTCCGGCTTCGCAGGTGCGGCGATCGGCGCGGCCGCCCACGAAGCCCACAGGCGCTCAGTGAGCGCGCGCAGCTCCGCGGTGTCGATGGCGCCGACGACGATCAATGCCGCGTTGTCGGGCCGGAACCAGCGCCGCCAGAAGTCGCGCAGATCGGCCTCGCTGATGCGCTGCATCGATTCTTCGGTGCCCAGGTTGCCGCGTCCGTACGGATGATCGGGCCCGTAGAGCGCGCGCGAAAACGCCACTTCCGCAAGCGTGCCGGCATCCTCGCGCGCCTCGACGATGGCCGACAGATGCGACTTGCGCTGCCGCTCGACTTCCTCCGCCGGAAAGCTCGGGTGCTGCGCGATGTCGGCGACCAGGTCCAGCGCGGCGGGAAAATTGCGCGCCAGCGCGTCGATCCGCAGCACGGTCGCATCGCGCCGGGTCTGCGCCGAGTAGCCCGCACCGAGCTGTTCGATTTCCTGCGCGATCTGCACGGCGTTGCGCGTCGTCGTACCCTCCTCGAGCATGCCGGCGGCAAAATCCGCCGCTCCGGGGAGCGCCGGATCGTTGGCGCTGAGCCCCGCATTGACGACGAGCTGCGCGGTGACGATAGGGAGCCCCGGCCGCGGCAGATGCAGCACCGTCAGCCCGTTGGCGAGCTTGAACGATTGCGGTGCGGGCAGGTTCGGCACCGGCGCGGGACCGGCCGCCGGCGGCTTGCGGCGCCACGACTCGTCGGCGTTGATCGACTCG
Organism: Casimicrobiaceae bacterium; assembly: GCA_036269335.1. Taxonomy (GTDB): domain Bacteria; phylum Pseudomonadota; class Gammaproteobacteria; order Burkholderiales; family Casimicrobiaceae; genus PALSA-1003. The sequence continues at coordinate 4,746 of DATASF010000026.1, read as the reverse complement.
GTTGCTCGTGTCCGGGGCGGTGACGTTACCGGGGGCTCGGGGTCCAGTTTTTTGGCGCCGCGAACCGCGAACACGACCACGCGCGCGTCCTTGCGCAAATGAGCGCGCACGGCGCGCTGCACCGAAGCGGTCGTGACAGCGGCATAACGCGCGATGTCCTTCGGCAGATAGCCGGGGTCGCCCGTGTACTGGTTGTACATGTTCAGCGTGTCGGCGCGTCCGACGACTTTCTGCATGCCCTGAAACATCGAGCGCTCGATCTGGTTACGAGCGCGCTCGACCTCCGCCTCGGTCGGGCCTTCGGAGGCGAAGCGGTCGAGCTCGACGTCGATCGCGGCCTGCAATTCCGCGGCCGTGTGACCGGGCCGCGCGAATGCCTGCACGTCGAATATCGACGTCATCGCATAGGCGTCCTGCGCCGCGCTGACCTCCTGTGCAAGCTGCAGTTCGTAGACGAGCCGCTTGTGCAGGCGGCTCGACTTGCCGCCGGCGAGGATGGTCGCGGCGACGCCGAGATCGGCGTCATCGGGCTTGAAGCGCGCCGGCGTCAGCCATGCCAGGTCGACCCGCTCGAGCTCGATCTGGTCGGTAACCGTCTCGTGGCGCTCGCCGACGATAGCCGGGGTGACGACCGCCGGCGGGACCACGTCGGGTCCGCGCCGGAACGGCCCGAAGTACTTGTCGACCAGGCGCTTCGCCGCCGCGGGATCGAAGTCGCCGACGATGGTCAGGGTTGCGTTGTTCGGTCGGTAGTAGCGCTTGAAAAAGTCGCGCACATCGGCGAGCCGCGCCGCCTGGATGTCGGCATGCGAGCCCATGATGTACGGACGGTAAGGATGGCCGGCGGGAAACAGACTCTTGAACACCGCCTCGTCGACGATGCCGTAGGGCTGGTTCTCGATGCGCTCGCGGCGCTCGTTGCGGACGACGTCCTGCTGGTTCGACAAGGCCTTCTGGTCGAGCGAATCGAGCAGGTAGCCCATCCGGTCGGCGTGGGTCCAGAGTGCCAGCTCGAGCTGGTTCGAAGGCACGGTGTCGTAATAGTTGGTGCGATCGAACGAGGTCGACGCGTTCGAGTCCGACGCGCCGGCGGCTTCGAGGAGCTTGTCGGCGAGGCCCCGCGGCACATGCTTGCTGCCGGTGAACATCATGTGCTCGAACAGGTGGGCGAAGCCGGTGCGGGTCGGCTCCTCGTTCGCCGCGCCGACGTGGTACCAGATGTCGACGGTGACCAGAGGCAGGCTGCGATCCTGCGACAGGATGACTTCCAGGCCGTTCGGCAGCCGGTATTTTTCGTACGGAATCGTCGGCGCGGTTTCCAGCGCGGCGAGCGGAGCGCTCAGCATCGATGCGAGTCCGGCGAGACAGAGGAGTCTGAACATCGGGTACCTCGTAGACGGCCGCCGCCCGGTTCCGGACGGGGCGGGTTGCGGAACGGTCGAGTGAAACTTCGCATCGGCGGACCGCCGGCGCCGCGGCGGCGCCGGTCGCGCGGCGGCGCCTGCGGCGTCAGAGATTCGGTCCGAGCTCGTGCCGGAGGAACTCGTGGAAGTGCTGCATGCCGTCTTCCATCGGAGACTGGTACGGCCCGACCTCGTTGCGTCCGGCCTTGTACAGCGCGCGGCGCCCGGCGTCCATGCGCTCGGCGATCTCGTCGTCCTCGGCAGCCGTCTCCATGTAGGCGGCCTGCTCGGCCTCGACGAATTCGCGCTCGAAAAGCGCGATGTCCTCCGGATAGTAGAACTCGACGAAGTTGGTCGTCCGGTCGACGCCGCGCGGAATCAGCGTGCTGATGATCAGCACGTGCGCATACCATTCGATCATGATGTTCGGATAGATCGTCAGCCAGATCGCGCCGTGCGCCGGCACTTCGCCCCGGTAATAGTCGAGCACCGCCTTGTGCCAGCGCGCGTAGCTCTTGGTCCCCGGCCTCGCCAGCGCGTTGTTGACGCCGACCGTCTGCAGCGAATAGCGCTCGCCGAACTGCCAGTCGAGATCGTCGCACGACACGAAGCGGCCCAGCCCCGGATGGAACGGCTCGACGTGATAGTCCTCGAGATAGACCTCGATGAATGTTTTCCAGTTGTAGCCGCATTCCTTGGTTTCGATCCGGTCGAGCACGTAGCCTGAGAAATCGAGCGAGCCCAGAGCGCGCATCCCGGCCAGGTCGGATGCGACGTCGCGCCCGCCGTCGAACAACAGACCGTTCCAGCGCTTGAGCGGCGTGCTGTGCAGCCTGGCACACGGCTGCTCGGCGAAGTGCGGTGCGCCGAGCAGCTTGCCGGTAAGGTCGTAGGTCCAGCGGTGAATCGGACACACGATATTCGGCACCGATCCGCGGCCGTCGAACATGATCGCCTGCCGATGCCGGCAGATGTTCGACAAGAGCTCGACTCCGCCCTCATTGCGCACCAGCATCTGCGCGTTGTCCCGCCAGGCCAGCGTCTGATAGTCGCCGGGATTCGGGACCATCAGCTCGTGCCCGACGTAGCGGGGCCCGCGCGCGAACAGCAGATCCTGCTCGGCCGCCAGGACCTTCGGATCGCAATACGAAGAGACGGGCAGCTGCGACGTAGCCGAAGCAATGTCCAGCAGCCGATCCGCAGTAGCGAGATTCGACATCAGCCTACCCTTTTTCGTGAACCGCCAACCCAACAAACAATATAAGAGGCGAGAATCCGCCCCCCAACCGCTTTGCTAAGTCAGCCCGCTACGAAAGGCTTCGTATCAAGGCTGCGTCGTCAAATGAACTGCTGATTATAGCGAGATTGCCCGGCCCGGGCAAACTCGGTTCGCCACCGAACGCACGCGTTTCGTCGATCACCCAAATCGGGTATTCTTGAGCACCTTTCAAGAGAGCGCGCCGCATTTATTTCCTTGCGCCGCTCATCCGATCCGATGTCCAAGTCCTTGTCTGAGACCGCTGCGGCGCCCCCGAGTTTCGAGGCCGCGATGGCCGAGCTCGAAAATATCGTCGCGACGATGGAGGGCGGCCAGTTGCCGCTCGCCGATTCGCTGGCCGCGTACAGGCGCGGGGCGGAATTACTACAATACTGCCAGGCCGCCCTGAAGGACGCGCAGCAGCAGGTCCAGGTGCTCGAGCGCGGTGTCCTCAAGGCTTTCGCGCCGGATGGAGCGGCGCCGGCCGTGGACGATGAACCCTGATCTCGCGTGGGAAGTCTGGTCGCGCGAGCGCAGCCGGCGCATCGAGACGGTGCTCGATCGTGCGCTGGCGGTCGGCGACGATTCCCCGCGCCGACTGCAGGATGCGATGCGCTATGCCGCCCTGGGCGGCGGCAAGCGCGTGCGGGCGCTTCTCGCGTACGCCGGCGGTGAGCTAGCCGGTGCCGATCCGGATGACGTCGACGGCGCGGCGGCGGCGGTCGAGCTGATCCACGCCTACTCGCTCGTCCATGACGATCTGCCCTGCATGGACGACGACGTGCTCCGCCGGGGCAAGCCGTCCTGTCACGTCGCGTTCGGCGAGGCGATGGCGTTGCTCGCCGGCGATGCTCTGCAGACACTGGCCTTCGAGGTGCTGGCCCGCACGCCGGCGCGAGAGCCCGCGTCGCAGATCGCGCTGCTCGCGAGGGCGTCTGGCGCAGCGGGCATGGCGGGCGGCCAGGCGATCGATCTCTTCACCACCGGCGAAACGCTTTCACTGAATGAACTCGAACGCATGCACGCCCTCAAAACGGGTGCTCTCATCCGGGCGGCGGTTCGCCTCGGCGCCGGCTGTGGCCGGCCGATGAGTGCCGACGAGAACGACGCACTCGACCGTTACGCGTCGGCCATCGGGCTCGGCTTCCAGATTGTCGACGACGTACTCGATGTCGAAGGCACCGCGTCGAGCCTGGGCAAGACCGCGGGCAAGGACGCGATGCAGCGAAAGGCGACCTACGCTTCGCTGCTGAGCCTGTCCGCCGCCAGGGAGCGCATCGAAGCGCTGCGCGCCGACGCGCGGGCGGCACTCGGCGGCTTCACAACGGCGCGGCGACTGATCGAGCTCGGCGACTGGGTCGCGTCGCGCACGCATTGATGTCCGCAATGCAACGCCGTTGGCGATACCCGTCCTGCGAGCGCGCGTCGCGATTCGCCATCGGCCGCTGATGCTGCTCGAATCCATCGATACCCCGGCCGACCTGCGCAAGCTCGACGCCAGCCAGTTGCCGGCGCTCGCCGCCGAGCTGCGCGCCTTTCTGCTGCAATCGGTCAGCCGCAGCGGCGGGCACCTGTCGTCCAACCTCGGCACCGTCGAGCTGACCCTGGCGCTGCACTACGTGTACGACACGCCGCACGATCGGCTGGTGTGGGATGTCGGGCACCAGACGTACGCGCACAAGGTTCTGACCGGGCGGCGCGGAGGCATGGGCGGGCTGCGGCAGTGGGGCGGAATCGCCGGATTCCCCCGCCGTGACGAAAGCGAGTACGACACATTCGGCACCGCGCATTCGTCTACCTCGATTTCGGCGGCGCTGGGCATGGCCATCGCGGCCAGGCAGAAGGGCGAGCAGCGCAAGGTCGTCGCGGTGATCGGCGACGGCGCGATGAGCGCCGGCATGGCGTTCGAAGCCCTGAACAATGCCGGCGCGGCCGACGCCGACCTGCTGGTGATCCTGAACGACAACGACATGTCGATCTCCGAGCCGGTGGGGGCCTTGAACGGCTACCTGGCGCGCCTGCTGTCGAGCAGCGTCTACGACAACGTGCGGCGCGGCGGCAAGGAGGTGCTGTCGCTGTTGCCGC
>DATASF010000025.1:0-3200 GCA_036269335.1 Casimicrobiaceae bacterium | reverse complement strand
CATGCTCGATCCGGAGGGCAGGATCGCCACCTGGAACGAGGGCGCCGAAGCCATCAAGGGCTACAAGGCCGAGGAGATCATCGGCCAGCATTTTTCGCGCTTCTATCCGCAGGAGGCAATCGACGCCAAGTTCCCGCAGATGGAGCTGGAGGTTGCGGCGCGCGTGGGCCGGTTCGAGGACGAAGGCTGGCGCCTGCGCAAGGACGGAACGGCGTTCTGGGCCAACGTCATCATTACGGCGCTGTTCGATTCCAGCGGCCAGTTGCGCGGATTCGCCAAGGTGACCCGCGACATGACCGAGCGCAGGCGGATCGTGGCGCTGGAGCAGAGCGAGCGCAAGATGAACGAATTTCTGGCGATGCTCGGACACGAGCTGCGCAATCCGCTGGCGCCGATTCGCAATGCGCTCGACCTGATGCACCTCCAGTCGAATGGCGATTCCAGGCTGGAATGGGCGCGCAGCGTCATCGACCGTCAGCTCACCCAATTGACGCGGCTGGTCGACGACCTGCTCGACATTGGCCGGATCAGCAGCGGCAAGATCGCACTGCACCGGGAGCCGATCGAGATCAACGCCGCGGTTCAGCGCGCGGTCGAGGCAAGCCGGCCGCTGGCCGATGCATCGCAGCATACGCTGGAGGTGCGCTTGTCGCCCGAGCCCGTGACGGTCGACGGCGACCTGACGCGCCTATCGCAAGCGGTTCTCAACCTGTTGACCAATGCGATCAAGTACACGCCGTCCGGCGGCCGGATCGAAGTCGATGTGGCGCGCGAAGGCGATATGGCGGTCATCCACGTCAAGGATTCGGGAATCGGCATGTCGCCCGAGCTGATCCCGAGGGTGTTCGACCTCTTCGTCCAGGGCGAGCGTTCGCTCGATCGAAGCGAAGGCGGCCTGGGCATCGGCCTGACGCTGGTCAAACGGCTGGTATCGTTGCATGGCGGAACCGTGTCCGTGCACAGCGCTGGACCGGGTCAGGGCAGCGAATTCGCCATCAGCATTCCTGTGCTGGCCCAATCGTCGGCCCCCAAGCAGACGCAGCCGGCCGCGTCGCGCGCGTCGGCGCATCGGCGCAGCCGCGTCCTGGTCGTCGACGACAATCGGGATTCCGCCGACACGCTGGCGGCGCTGCTCGAGGCCTGGGGACACGAGGTCCGGACGCTGTACGACGGGCCGTCGGCGATCGCCGCCACAGCCGAATTTCAGCCGAACGTCGTGCTGCTGGACATCGGGCTGCCGAAGATGAACGGATACGAAGTGGCGGCGCAGCTCCGAAAGTCGGCGTCCCGCCGTCCGCTGATCCTGGTGGCATTCACCGGCTACGGACAGGACGAGGATCGCCGGCGCGTGCGCGAAGCCGGTTTCGACTATCACCTGGTCAAGCCGCTCGAGCCGGCCGAGCTGCAGAAGATTCTCGACTCGGTCATCGCCGACGCCGCCGCGGCTTAAGCGAGGCGCTCCCGCGCCGACACCGACCTTGGAGTGGTCCGCGTCACCCCGGCGGCGCCCGCCTCTGCCCGAACGGGACACGATTTTCAGCAAGAGTCCGACTTATTTCGTCCGATATTCCTACACGCATTCCCGCCGGGCGGCGCGATACTGCTGACAGATGCCGCTGCGCCTGTCGCGCTGGCGGCGCATGCTGAGAATATGAATACGATGGCCATGGCCGAAGCTCCGGGCGCGCTTCACGTCTACATGATCGAGGACTCGCCGATCTTCTCCCGGCTGCTCGCAGCAGCCGTCGAGTCGGTCGGAGGCGAACTGGTCGGGCACAGCGATAACGCCGAACAGGCGATCGCCGATTTGTCGCATGTCGACGCCGACTTGATCCTGGTCGACGTGACGCTGGAATCGGGCAGCGGCTTCGAGGTGCTCGAGGCGCTGCAGAAGAGCGGCACGGCGCGAACCGCGACCAAGGTCGTCCTTACCAACCATACGGCGGCGGAATACGGCGGCTTGAGCTACTCGCTCGGCGCCACGTACTTCTACGAAAAAGAGCACGACAGCTGGCGGGTGCTCGAGCTGATCAGCAAGATGGCTGCGGGCAAGTAGCGGGCTGCTTCGACGACGCCTCGGGCGCCTGCAGCGTACACATTGTCGCCGCGCTTCCGCGGCGTGGCGCGCCGTCCGCCGCTGCGCCGGCAAACCACGTCGCCCGTCCGTTCCCCGGCATTCGTGACCGTCGCCGCATGCTCGCCAAAGCCGGCAAAGGCCGTTAGGATTCGATCACCCTCGCGAGGGCGCTGTTCGGGCGGAGCGGGCCTTTGACGGCATGGCCGGCTTCGGATTCGGGCCGCGCCCGTTGCCGGAGTTTCGCCCAGACGACCATGGCCGACCTCGCCCCGACGCAGCCTTCCTCTTCGCCCGCGACCGACGCCGACGGCAATCTGCTGCTGTCGCGCGAGGACGCGCAGGCGCTGCTGCGCGACTGCTTTGCCGAGTTCAAGACCGGACTGATCGCGCTGGTCCACGTCTCGATCGAGACAACCAACGACCTGTTCGAGGTCAACGCATTCGTCAGCGAGAGCGAAGTCGCCGATTTTCGCAGCAAGCGGGGGCAATGGATCGAGCGCTTCGGCCAGGCGCTGAGCGAACTGTTCGAGCGCCGCCTCGCCGGGACGCGCAGGCAGGGGCGCCGGCCCGACTTCGATGCCTCGCTGACGACGCTGCGGGTGCTCAACACCTTCGACCACGAAAAGCAGGCATCGCTGACTACGAGCACCCAGTTCCTCTACCGGCTCACCAAGCGCGAGCTCGATGCGATCGACTTGCGCGTCGGTGCGCTGCTGGGCGAGTCGAGAATGCGCGACGTCGATAACCCGTTTTCGCCCGACTACGTGCTCGACGCGATCGGACTGTCGTCCCGCGCGCTCTATCCGAATCCCCGCGTGTGGCGGCCGCTGATGGAACGTCTGCTGTCCGACGTGACCCTGGGCATCAACAAGAGCTTCATCAAGGTCAACCGCTTCCTGGCCGACCACCAGGTGCTGCCCGAGATCAAGGCGCAACTCCGCGCGCGGAGCGAGCTGCGACCGCGCGACGACGCCGAATTACTGCCGACTTTCCTCCGCTTGTTCAAGGAGGGGCGCTCCGCAGCCGCCGACGAGTTGCTGGCGCTGGGGATCGCGGTCCCGGCGGCGTCGGCGTCGACGTCGACCACGCTCAAGGATTTGCCCAAGGCTGCGAGGCCGCGGGC
>DATASF010000024.1:0-51030 GCA_036269335.1 Casimicrobiaceae bacterium | reverse complement strand
TGATTGAGCAGCTTGAGCAACTGCTTTCCTAGAAGAGTGGTCTGACTAAACCCGTTACTGAGGGACCAATATCACCAGCCCTGATGTGTAATGGAAGCACCCTCGCTATCGCCCAGTGCTTCCGAATCCCGCTTCGCCGCGGCCCGATGACTCAAACGATTGCGTTTCCGTGAATTGAGCCTGAATTACCGGAACAAGCACAAGTTGCGCGAGCCGCTCCATCGGTTTGAGCTCGAACGAGTTCGATCCGCGGTTCCAGCAACTGACCATCAGCTGCCCCTGGTAGTCGGAGTCGATCAGACCGACCAGGTTGCCCAGCACGATGCCGTGCTTGTGCCCAAGGCCGGAGCGCGGCAGGATCAGCGCCGCCAGGCCCGGGTCGCCGATGTGGATCGCCACCCCGGTGGGAACGAGCTCGGTCCGGCCCGGCTCGAGCTCGATCGGCGCGTCGATGCAGGCGCGCAGGTCCATTCCCGCCGATCCCGGCGTCGCGTACGCGGGCAGGAATGGCCGGATCCGCTCGTCGAGGACCTTGAGCTCGATCGTGGCGATGGTCATCTACCGCGGCAGCCGCGATGCGATTTCGGCGACCAGCCGCCGCGCCAGCGCGAGCTTGTCCATCCGCGGCAGCGGGTGCGTGCCGCGCTCGTCGAGCAGCGTGACCTCGTTCTCGTCGCTCCCCATCGCGTCCTGCGCCCGATTGGCAATCAGCAGAGGCACTTTCTTGCTGCGGCGCTTGGCCTCGCCGTTCTTCACCATGTCGTCGGTCTCGGCCGCGAAGCCGACGCAGAACGGCGGTTTCGGACGTGCCGCGACGGCGGCGAGAATATCGGCCGTCGGCTTGAGCGCGAGCGTCATCCGCTCACCGCTTTTCTTCAGCTTGCTTTGCTGGACTTCGGCCGGCGTGTAATCGGCGACTGCGGCGACCGCGATGAATATCTGCGCGGCCGGGACTTGCGCGTCGACCGCGGCCGCCATCTCGGCCGCGCTTTTGACGTCGATGCGGGTCACGCCGCTCGGCGTGCCCAGCGCCGTCGGCCCGGACACCAGCGTGACATTCGCCCCGGCCTCGGCACAGGCCTGTGCCAGGGAGAACCCCATCTTGCCCGAGCTGTGATTGGTGATCGCGCGCACCGGATCGATCGCTTCGACCGTCGGCCCCGCCGTCAGCAGCACACGCTTGCCCGCGAGCAGCTTCGGCTGCGCTGAAGCGAGCAGCGCCGCCAGGATCTCCTCGGGCTCGAGCATGCGGCCGTCGCCGATTTCGCCGCAGGCCTGGTCGCCGCTACCCGGGCCGAGGATCTCGACGCCGTCGGCGCGAAGCTGCGCGACATTGCGCTGCGTGGCCGCGTTGCTCCACATCTGCCGGTTCATCGCCGGCGCGATCAGCAGCGGACAATCTCGGGCGAGACAAAGCGTCGACAAAAGATCGTCCGCATGGCCGTTCGCCAGCTTGGCGATGAAATCCGCCGACGCGGGCGCGACGAGGATCGCGTCGGCGTGGCGCGAGAGCTCGATGTGTCCCATCGCGTTGGCGGCGCCCGACTCCCACAGGCCGGTGAGCACCGGGTTTCCGGACAGCGCCTGCAAGGTCATCGGTGCGATGAACTGCGCGGCGGCATTCGTCATCACGACGTCGACGGCGATGCCTTCCTTGACCAGGAGCCGCGTCAGCTCCGCCGCCTTGTAGGCGGCGATGCCGCCAGTCAGGCCGAGCACGACGCGCGAAAGCGGTCGCGCGGCAGCAGGGGAGGTCATCGCGGTGGAATCATCCATGAGGACGAACGTGGGATGTGGCGTGGCGCAGTTTAATATGCGCTGGCATCACGGTACAGGGGCTGGACATGCGCATCGCCGATTGGCCCGCCGAAGAGCGTCCGCGCGAGCGTCTGCTCAAGCTCGGCGCCGCCGCCTTGTCCGAAGCCGAGCTGCTGGCGATCTTCCTGCGCACCGGCATGGCAGGCAGCAGCGCGGTCGAGCTCGGCCGCGAGCTGCTCGCGCGCTTCGGCGGCCTGAACCGGCTGTTCGGCGCCACGCTCGACGAATTCGCAGCGGTGCGGGGCTTCGGCCCGGCGAAATACGTGCAGCTGCAGGCTGTCGTCGAAATCGCGCGCCGCACGCTCTCCGAAGAGATCGGCGAGCGCGACGCGATGAGCTCGCCGCGCGCGGTGCGCGATTATCTGTCGCTGTCGCTCGGCAGCCGGCCGCACGAGGTGTTCGTCGCCCTGTTTCTCGATTCGCAGAACCGGCTGCTCGGATCGGAAGAGCTTTTCCGCGGCACGCTGACGCAGACCAGCGTTTATCCGCGCGAAGTCGTGAAGACCGCGCTTCGTTACAACGCCGCCGGCGTGATCCTGGCGCACAACCACCCGTCGGGTGTGGCCGAGCCCAGCCGCGCCGACGAGCTCTTGACGCAGACGCTCAAGCAGGCGCTGGCGCTGGTCGAGATCAGAACGCTCGACCACTTCATCGTCGCCGGTACGCGGACCGTGTCGTTTGCCGAGCGTGGACTGCTATAGAGTCCGCGGCTGCCAAATGCTTGAATCGCCTTGGATTTACAGTTACAATCCAAGACTTTCGCAATTTCAACGAGTTGGAGCGAGCGATGGCTCGAGTCTGTCAGGTAACGGGGAAAGCCCCGATGGTGGGTCACCACGTGTCCCACGCCAACAACAAGACCAAGCGCCGGTTCCTGCCGAACCTGCAGCGCCGCCGTTTCTGGGTCGAAACCGAGAACCGCTGGGTGAGCCTCCGGCTGACCAACGCCGCGCTGCGCACGATCGACAAGAACGGCATCGACGTCGTCCTGGCGGACATGCGCGCCCGCGGCGAACACGTCTAAGCCAGCGCGACCTCAAGGAGATTTCGGACCATGCGTGAAAAGATCAAGCTCGAATCGTCGGCCGGGACCGGCCACTTCTACACCACGTCGAAGAACAAGAAGCTGATGCCGGAAAAGATGGAGATCAAGAAGTTCGATCCGGTCGCCCGCAAGCACGTGATGTACAAGGAAACGAAGCTCAAGTAACCGCGCCGGCGCGATCGCAACAAAAAAGCCCGCCTTCCGGCGGGCTTTTGCATTCAGCGGAGAGATACGCCTATGCGTAGCTGCGCAGGGTCCGCGAAAACTTTTGCAGCGCGATGATGTTGCTTTCCTCGGCGCGATGACACCAGTCCTGCAGGCGCGCCAGCAGCTGCTCGCGCGAGTCGTTCGAGCGCTCCCACAGTGCGGCGAGCTCCTGGCGCATCGCGTAGATCGTCTTCAACGCGCTGCTGCCTTCGAGGGTCGTCTCCAGGCGCGCGCGGTCGGTTTCCGGCAGTGCGGTCGCGTCCGACTGGAACCACTTGCGCAACCGGCGGAAGCTCGGCATGTCCGGCGTCAGCTCGCCGCGGCGGGCGCGCTCGCGCAGCGACCTTACTTCCTGCGCGTACGCGAGCTTCAGCGACGAGGCGTAGCTGGTCAATACGGCGTAGCGGTGGGTGATGATCGCCTGCAGAGTTTCGAGGTCGGCGTTCAGCTTGACGCGGTCGAACTTGAGCCGCGGCGCGACCTTGCGCACGGTCGCCAGCCCGAAGAACTCCAGCGTGCGTATGTACGCCCAGCCCAGGTCGAATTCGTACCAGCGCGATGAAAGCTTGGCCGACGTGCCGTAGGCGTGGTGGTTGTTGTGCAGCTCTTCGCCGCCGATCAGGATGCCCCAGGGAACGATGTTGCGGCTCGCGTCCTCGCAGGAGAAATTGCGGTAGCCCCAGTAGTTGCCGATGCCGTTGATGATGCCCGCCGCCGTAATCGGAATCCAGGCCATCTGAACAGCCCAGATCGTGGCGCCCAGCGGGCCGAACAGCGCAAGGTTGACGACCAGCATCAGCCCGACACCTTCCCAGGAATGGCGCGTGTAGACATTGCGCTCGATCCAGTCGTCGGGCGTGCCCAGACCGTATTTGTCCAGCGTTTCATGGACCTTGGCCTCGTCGCGGTAGAGCTCGGCGCCCTCCCAGAAGACCTTGTTGATGCCGCGGGTCTGCGGGCTGTGCGGGTCGTCGGCCGTCTCGACCTTGGCGTGGTGCTTGCGATGGATCGCAACCCATTCCTTGGTGACCATGCCGGTCGTCAGCCAGAGCCAGAAGCGGAAGAAGTGGCTGACTGTCGGATGCAGGTCCAGGCCGCGGTGGGCCTGCGAGCGATGCAGATAGATGGTCACGGCGGCGATGGTGATATGGGTGAACACCAGCGCGACGACGACATAGCCCCACCACGGCAGCGGAACCAGGCCATGGGCGAGCAGGGAGAGCGGGTCGAATGACATCAGGTAGAAATCCTAGGGGGTGGCCGGACGGCCGTCTGTGTGGTATCGGACATTAGGGATTTTACATGGTTTCAGCGGCTCCCGCCCGACCGGTGATCGCCCGACTGTCCAGTACAAGGGTCAGCCCGGCGCCGGCGGCGCGTCCGGCTTGTCGCCGGGGAGCTGACCGATGATACGGACTTCGCGCTGCGGGAAGGGGATCCGGATGCCGTTGTCGCGGAAGGTCTTCCAGATCGCGATGTTCAACGCGGTCTTGAGGTTGCCCTGGCCCTTTTCCGGGTCGTTGATCCAGACGGCGAGCTCGAGGTCGATGCCGTTGTTGGCGAACTGGAGCACGTTGACGACCGGCGCCAGCGGGCCCTGCAGGACGCGCCGCTCCTTGACGGCGAGCTCGGTCATCAGGCGCATCGCCAGCTCCAGGTCGCTGTCGTAGCTGATCTGCACCGGGATTCCCAGTTTGACGTCCTTGCTGGTGTAGGAATGGTTCAGGACGGTCGTGGTCACCAGCGTTTCGTTCGGCACGATCGCCTCGACCCCGTCCAGACCGCGCACGACGACGTAGCGCGAGCTCACCACGCTGACGGTGCCGGTGCGGTTGTCGACGGTGATCATGTCGCCCAGCCGGATCGACCGGTCGAGCAGGATCGTGAACCCGGCGATGTAATTGCTGGCGAGCTTCTGCAGCCCCAGGCCGATGCCGACGCCGACGGCGCCGCCGAAGACCGACAGCACCGTCAAGTCGACGCCGACGAACGACAGCGCGACCAGCACGCCGATCAGCAGCAGCAGGGCGCGAAACACCTTGGCCAGCACGACGCGCAGATTCTGGTCGAGATGCGTCCCGCGCATCAGGCGCTGCTCGATCAGGCTCGACGCCCACAGCGACAGCACGACGACCACGATGACGACGATGGCGTCGCGCCCGAGGTCGAGCACGCTGATCTCGGTCTTGCCGATCGGGATGCGCGTGTCGTCGAGCGCCGCGCCGATCTCGGGCAGCACGCCGACGTAGTAGAGCAGCAGGGCGCCCCAGATCGCGAAGCTAAGTGTGCGCTCCGACGCGGATGCGGCCTGGACGCCGAGGACGTTGCGGAGCGCGTAGATCAAAAGCCGGATCAGCGCGAGTGCGACGACCAGCGGAAAGGCGATCGGAAAGAACGCCGGCACCTGCCAGTGCCGGAACACGGCCCGGGCGAGGTAGAGCAGCGCCAGCGCGGCCAGCGGAAAGATCAGCCGGTTCAGGCTGCCGGCGCCAAGGCGAGCGACGCGGGATTCGCGCTCGCTGGTCAGATGCACTCGGCGGTCGATCGCCCAGGCGATCGCGAAGCACAGCGCGATCGTACCGAGCTCGATCCAGCCGTTGGGCGCGCGCAGCGATACCTGGATGCGCTCGAGATCGAGGGGCGTCAGCATGCCCGGAAGTTTAGCGCGAGTCGGCCCTGGCGGCCGGCCACGGCGTCGCGTGCGCCTTCAGGCGCAGCCAGTTGTCGCGGTAGGCACGGGCCACTTCGCGGTTGTCGCGCAGGACGACCACGTTTTCGGCGTTGTGCCACTGCGCCGCGACGGTGAAGTTGTAGCTGCCGGTGATCGTCGTCGCGTTCGGCGTGTCGGCGTCGACGATGACGACCTTGTTGTGCGCGGCCTGGTAATTCGAATCGAGCCACACGCCGACTCCGCCTTTCGCAAGCTCGCCGAGCACGTTCTGCGGGAGCGTGGCGGCCTGCTGGCTGTCGGCGATCACCTGCACCACAACGCCGCGCTTGCGCGCAGCGACCAGCGCGCCGGCGATGCGTCGTTGCGTGAACGAGTAGGCGTTGATCAGCACCTCCCGCTTTGCATCCGCGATCGCGGCGATGATCAGATTGTCGATGCGGTCGCCGGGCGTGAACGCCGCCTCGATGCTTCCGGTCGCGGCGAAGCGCGTGCCGGGTGCCGCTGGCGGATCGGCGATGGCGCACCCAGCTGCGGCGAGCAGCACGATCGCCAGCGCACGGGAGGCGCTCGCCGCTCTCATGTCGAGCGCTCGAGCACCGCGGCGAAGAATCCGTCGCAGCCGTGGCGCGCCGTCGACAGCTTGAGCATGCGCCCGGTGTCGAGCGCGACGCCGGCGCGCTTCAAGTCCGCCGCGGCGTCGCCCAGCGCGAATTCGGGATGCGCGCCGACGAAAGCCTCGACGATCGCCTCGTTTTCGTCGGGCAGCACGCTGCAGGTCGCATAGACCAGACGGCCGCCCGGCTTGACCAGCGTCGACGCCGCGGCGAGGATCCTCGCCTGCTTGATCGCGAGTTCGGGGATCGCTTCCGCGGTCTGTCGCCACTTCAAATCCGGATTGCGGCGCAGCGTGCCGAAGCCGCTGCACGGCGCGTCGACCAGCACCCGGTCGAGCTTGCCCGCCAGCCGCTTGATGTGCGTATCGCGCTCGTTCTCGATCAGCGTGGGCTGCACGTTCGACAGCCCCGAGCGCGCGAGGCGCGGCTTGAACCGGGCCAGCCGCGCGCGCGAGACGTCGAACGCATAGACGCGTCCCTGCGAGCGCATCAGCGCGCCCAGCAGCATCGTCTTGCCGCCGGCGCCGGCGCAGAAGTCGGCGACCATGTCGGTGCGCCGGGGCGCGACCAGCAGCCCGAGCAGCTGGCTGCCCTCGTCCTGCACTTCGACCGCGCCGGAGGTGAACAACGGATGCGCTTGCAGCGCGGGCTTGCCGGCGACGCGAAGACCCAGCGGCGAATACGGCGTCGGTTCGGCTTCGATGCCGGAAGACTCGAGCTGCGCTCGCGCCTGATCGCGCGTGATCTTCATCGTGTTGACGCGAAGATCGAGCGGCGCGGTCGCGAGCCACGAGCGCGTCAGCGCGTCGCGCTCGGCGGCGGGGAGCGCGGTCGAGAGCCTGCCCCACAGCCATTCGGGCAGCTCGGCGGCTTCGGCCTGCGACAGCACCGGCTTGGCCGCCTTGAATTCCTTCGCCCATGCCAGTTCGGCGGGCGAGAGCGCGCCTTCGAGCTCGCGCAGGCTCGCGCCAAGCTCGCGCAGCGTGACGGCGATCGCGAGGCGGCGCGGCGTTGAGCTGCCGGCCTGGACCCGGAGCGACGCGAGCCGGCGCAGCGCGGCGAACACGCCCTCGGCAATGAACGCGCGGTCGTCCTGGCCGAGACCGCGGTGGTGCCGGAAGAAACCTCGCAACACGCTGTCGGCCGGCTCCTTGAACGGCAGCACGGCGGCCAGCGCGTCGGTCAGCGCGCCGAGCTGGCTCGCCCGAACCGTCATTGCTGCGCGACGGTATCGTCGACGCGGATGCTGTCGAGCAGTCCTTCGACGGTCGCGCGCGCGTTCGACAGCCGAAGCTTGACCGCGACGTAGCGCAGCGAAGGCGCGAGCCACACCTGCGCCTGAATCGTGCTATCGGCGTCGACCCGCTTCCAGATCTCGGTGTCGACCTCACCGAAGGGCAGCGTGATCTTCTCGGTGCCGACGCGACGGAAGGTGACGTGATAGATCTTGCGCGTGGTCGCGATATTGAATTCGGTCTCGTCCTGTGCCGGTGGCGAGAAATAGAACTGCCAGAGCACAACCAGCGGATCGAACGTCGGCAGCTCCAGCGGCGCCAACTGGTCGCCGTTCAGCTGGACCATGCCGGATTCCCAGTCGAAGCTCGCCGCCTCGCGCCGGTTGCCACTGCTGCGCTCGACGCTGTAACTCGTCGGCTGCAATCCGTCCGCCGTGATCGCGCCCTCGCTCTTCGCTCTCGCCTCGCCCGGGAACAGCAACGCGGCAAGACCGCGCGCCTCGCCGACGGTCGAGATCCGGTACTGACTCCCCGAGTGCTCGAGCCG
The DNA here is from genome assembly GCA_036269335.1 of Casimicrobiaceae bacterium. Lineage (GTDB taxonomy): Bacteria > Pseudomonadota > Gammaproteobacteria > Burkholderiales > Casimicrobiaceae > PALSA-1003. Next base: position 42,893 of record DATASF010000024.1, on the reverse strand, counting down.
GTAGACGGCGTCGCCGATCAGGAAACCGCGCGTGCCGAGGAATGCGCGGTACGCGAGATCGATCCGCGGCGGCAATTCGCGCGGCGGCGCCAGCGACGGCGCGGCCGGGATCGTTTCCTCGAGCGGCGGCGGCGCGACGGGCTCCGGCGCGGCTGCGGGTTCCGCCACAGGCGCCGCCGCGGCGACGACTTCGGGCGCCGGGGTCTCGACCGGAACCGGCGGCGCCGCGCGGACTACGTGCTGGCGCCTCGGCTTGGGCGGCGTGGCTTTTTCGACCGGGGCCGGGGGCGGCGGCAGCTCGGTGATCGTCGCCACCAGCGGCGGCGACTCGTCGACGCGGTCGGGCAGGCGGATCGTCGTCTGCAGCAGCGCGACGTGCACCGCGAGCGACGCGAGCGCCGCCAACGCGAGGACGCGCGAGGCGGGCGGCCGGTCGGACGATGCGAAAAATGCGCTGCGCGGGGACATGTGGGTGAGAGCTTACCGGCTTTGGCCGGGCCTTGCCGGTTTGGACGTTCAGCGCGGCGGGGAGTTCGTCACCACGTCCGAGGGCGCGAGAAACACGGTCGGGTCGGCGGTTTCGCCTCGAATGCGCACGCGAGAGCCTTCGATGGTCAACCGGTCGGCGCAGAACCAGCGCACGGCGCGGACCAGCAGCCGGTGCTCGACGGCCAGCACGCGCGCGGCAAGCGCGGCCTCGTCGTCGTCCTGCTGCACGGTCACCGCGCCTTGCGCGACGACCGGGCCGGCGTCGACGTCGGAGGTGACGAAGTGAACGGTGCAGCCGTGGATGCGCACGCCGTCGGCCAGCGCCCGGCGGTGGGTGTCGATGCCCGGATAGGCCGGCAGCAGCGAAGGGTGGATGTTCAGCAGCCGTCCCGCGTAGCGCGCGACGAATGCCGGCGACAGGATGCGCATGAAGCCCGCGAGCACGACCAGGTCGGGTGATGCCGCATCGATGGCCGTGATAAGCGAGCGCTCGAACTTGCTGCGGTCGGCGAAGGCGCGATGATCGACGACCGACGTCGCGACTCCGGCCGCGGCGGCGATCGCGAGTCCCGCGGCATCCGGCCGGTTGCTGATCACGACGCCGACCGCACCGTCGATTTCGCCCGCCCGCGCAGCGGCTATCAGCGCCGCCATGTTGGACCCGCGGCCGGAGATGAGGATCGCCAGGCGTTTCACCTTGCCGTCCGCTCGAATCGATGCACCGGAGGCCCGCGTGAGAGCTTCACTCGACGACAGTTCCCGGCGCATCGGCCGCGCGCGGCACCACGGTGCCGATCCTGTACACGGTCTCGCCCGAGGCGGACAGCCGCGCGATCGCCGCGTCGGCGGCGTCGGGCGCGACAACCAGGACGAAACCGATGCCGCAATTGAACACGCGGTACATCTCGCCCGCGGCTACGTTGCCCTGCTGCTGCAGCCAGTCGAAGATCGGCGGCCGCTGCCACGATCGCGCGTCGATGCGCGCGGCGAGCGCGTCGGGAAACATCCGGTGCGTGTTTTCGCTCAAGCCGCCGCCGGTGATGTGCGCCATCCCCTTGACCTCGCATTCGGCCAGCAGCGCCAGCACCGATTTGACATAGATGCGCGTCGGCTCGAGCAGCGTCTCGCCGAGTGTGCGCTCGCCGGTGACCCCGGCGATCTTTTGCGCGAGGTCGGCGTTCCCGCGCTCGAGGATGCCGCGGATCAGCGAAAAACCGTTCGAATGCGGTCCGCTCGACGCGAGCCCTAGCAGCACGTCGCCGGCGGCGATCGCGCGGCCGTCGATCGCGCGCGATTTTTCGACGACGCCGACGGCGAATCCGGCCAGGTCGTATTCGCCGGGGACGAATGCCTTCGGATGCTCGGCGGTCTCGCCGCCGGCCAGCGCGCATCCGGCCAGCTCGCAGCCTCGCGCGATGCCGCGGATGACTTCGCTGGCGACGGCGACGTCGAGCGTCTCGCAGACGTAGTAATCGAGAAAGAACAGCGGCTCGGCGCCTTGGACCAGAATATCGTTGACGCTCATCGCGACCAGGTCGATGCCGATGGTGTCGTGCTTGTTCATCGCGAACGCGAGCTTGAGCTTGGTGCCGACGCCGTCGGTCCCGGCGACCAGCACCGGCTCGCGGTAGCGCTTCGGCAGCTCGATCAGCGCGCCGAAGCCGCCGATCCCGGCCAGGACTTCCGGGCGCAGCGTGCGCCTCGCGAACGGCTTGATCGCCTCGACCAGCCGGTCGCCGGCTTCGATGTCGACGCCCGCGTCGCGATACGAAAGCGATGGGCCAGGGACGCTCTTCGGGGAACTCAATGCGGTCTTTCGCGGGCGCGCGGCGGTGGGGAGGGCGAATTGGATTGAGTCGCGGCGTCACGCGCGGTACAGTGCGCGGGGGAGGATTTTACCGGAAATGATCATTGGGAGCCCGCCGCCCGACCATACGCCAGTGCCGGGCGGAGTCGTTCGCGGCCACGCGCAACAGCAGCAGCAGCTGAGCCTTCAGCAGTACCTGTGGATCATCGCCGTCGCGGCGATCTTCCTGCTGCTGGTTCATCTGCTCGGGGAAATTCTCACGCCGTTCCTGATCGGCGCGATCCTCGCCTATATCGGCAATCCGGCGGTGAGCTGGGGCGAAAGCCACCGCGTGCCTCGTACCGTGGGCACGCTGATCGTCCTGGCGATCACGATCCTGGCGGTGCTGGGGCTGATCCTGGTCCTGACGCCGCTCGTGCATTCCGAATTCGGGCAGCTCATGCAACGGATGCCCGAGCTCGCCGCGTTGCTGCAGAACAAGTTCGCGCCCTGGCTCCAGCAGACGTTCGGGATCGAGCTGCAACTCGACATGGACTCGATCAAGGGAATGATCTCCGACAACCTGGCCAGCGCGCAGGCGCTGACGCCGAAGGTGCTGTCGAGCGTCAAGGCCGGCGGCACGTTCATTCTCGCCATCCTGATCAACATGGCGCTGATCCCGGTGGTGATGTTTTATCTGCTACGCGACTGGAACATTATTCTGGGCCGCGTCGAGGAGCTGACCCCGCGCCGCTGGCTGGCGAAGCTGCGCACGGTGGCCGTCGAGGTCGACGACGTGCTGGCCGAATTCCTGCGCGGCCAGTTCTCGGTGATGATCGTGCTGGCGATCTACTACGTTGTCGCGCTTTCGATCGCCGGTCTGCAGTTCGCGTTGCCGATCGGGCTCCTGACCGGCCTGCTCGTATTCGTGCCGTACGTGGGCTTCGGTTTGGGCCTGGTGCTGGGCGTGCTGTCGGCGTTGCTGCAATGGCATGGATTGCCGGGGTTTGTCGCCGTCCTCGCCGTGTACGGCGTCGGGCAGCTGCTCGAAGGCTATGTGCTGGTACCGTGGCTGGTCGGCGACCGGATCGGCCTTCATCCGGTGGTGGTCATTTTCGCGTTGCTCGCCTTCGGCCAGGTGTTCGGCTTCGCCGGCGTGCTGCTCGCGCTGCCGGCGAGCGCCGTGCTGCTGGTCGCGCTGCGGCATCTGCGCAAGGCGTACAACGAATCCGCGCTGTACCGGTAGTCTCCCGAACGACCTGAAGCGCGGCCGTCCGCGAGCGGACCGCGCGCCTCATTGACTGACGCGACAAGCGCGACAAACCCGACGATGGAACAGCTGATCTTCGAGCTCGCGCCGGCCGAACCGCCGCGCCTGTCGAACTTTCTTTCCGGACGCAATGCGGAGCTGGTCGCGTTGCTGCCGCGATTCGTCGCCGGAGACGTCGACGAGACCGGGCTGCTTTTGTGGGGCGCGCCGGGCGCGGGCAAAACGCATCTGCTGCACGCCGCGACGGCGGCGGCGCGCGAGCAGGGAATCGCGGCGCGCTGGCTCGCGCACCCGGGCGAGCTTGCCGCGGCGATAGACGAAGCCGATCCGCTGATCGTCATCGATCGCGTCGACACTGCGGATGCCGACGCAGCGGCGGCGATCTTCACCCTGTTCAATGCGCAAAAGCAGCGCGGCGGCCGGTTGATCGCGGCCAGCCGCACGCCGCTGGCCGCACTGCCGCTGCGCGAGGACCTGCGCACGCGGCTCGGCTGGGGCCTGGTTTACGAAGTGCTTCCACTGTCCGACGAAGACAAGCCGGCGGCGATGGTCGCATTCGCGGACCAACGCGGCTTTCACCTGTCGGCCGACGTGATCGATTATCTGCTTCATCACGGCCGGCGCGACCTGCCGTCGCTGCTCGCGACGCTGGCCGCGCTCGACCGCGCATCGCTGGCGAGCAAGCGCCCGATCACCGTACCGCTGCTTAAGACGTGGCTTAAGCGGGCGAACGCATGAGCGGCGGCGCGAAGCCGCCGATCGAGCGCCTGACGCTGTTCGATCTCGACAACACGCTGCTCGGCGGCGATAGCGACTACGGCTGGGCGCAGTTCCTGATCGAGCAGGGCGCGGTCGACGCCGAGGACTACGAGCGCCGCAACGCCGGGTTCTTCGCCGATTACAAGGCGGGACGGCTGGATATCCACGCCTTTCTCGAGTTCCAGCTGCGCCCGCTGGCAGACAACGAACCGGCCGCGCTGCTCGCCTGGCGCGAGCGCTTCATTGCCGAAAAGATCCGGCCCATGCTGCTGCCCGCGGGCCGGAAGCTGGTCGACGAGCGGCGGGCCGCCGGCGACTTGATCGCCGTCGTGACGGCGACCAACAGCTTTATCACGCGGCCGATCGCCTCGCTCTACGGGATCAGCCATCTGGTCGCCACCGAGCCTGAGGTCGTCGCCGGCCGCTTCACCGGGCGGCCGCACGGCCAACCCTGCTTTCAGGCGGGAAAGCTCGACTGTCTCGATGCCTGGCTCGCGGGCCTCGGCCGGAAGCTTTCGGATTTCGCCGAATCCTGGTTCTACAGCGACTCGCACAACGACCTTCCTTTGCTGCTGGCCGTGACCCATCCGGTCGCGATCGATCCGGACCCGGTGCTGGCCGCCGAGGCGCTGTCCCGCGGCTGGCCTATCGCCAGCTGGCGCTGACGCCATCGCCGGTGATAGTGCCGATATGTCAACCGTTTAAGCCAGGGTCGCGTTAATGGCGGCGACACGGCTTCGAGTGTCGACCAACCCACCCTAAAAGACTGAGGACAGACTCCATGAACAAGCTGTTGACCGCGCTGCTCGCCGGCGCCTTTGCCGTATCGCTGACCGCCGCCGCGCAGACCCCGGCTCCGGCGCCAGCGCCAGCACCCGCCGCAGCGCCTTCGGCGCCGGCCAAGGCCGACGCGGCCAAGGCCGAAGCGTCCAAGGACGCCGCCAAGAAGGACGCGGCGATGGCCAAGGATTCGGCCAAGACCGCGAAGAAGGAAGCCAAGAAGGCGAAGAAGGCTGCCAAGAAGGCCAAGAAGGAATCGGACAAGGCGGTGAAGAAGGATGCCGCTGCCAAGGACGACAAGGCGATGGCACCGGCGCCCGCGATGGCACCTGCCCCCGCCGCACCGGCCGCGACCGCGGCACCGGCTGCGCCCGCCAAGAAGTAGATCGAGTCAGTACCGTTGGGAAGGCCCGGTCTCGCGAGGGACCGGGCCTTTGTTTTTGTAGCTTGGAATCCAGCGTATAATCATGGGGTTAAGGAGTGGATCGCCTTCGATGAACAACAAGCATCGCATCGTCGTCGGATTGTCGGGCGGGGTCGACTCGTCGGTCGCGGCGTGGCTGCTCAAGCGCGAAGGCCACGAGGTCGTCGGCGTTTTCATGAAGAACTGGGAGGAGGACGACGGCGACGGCTATTGCACGTCCCGCCAGGACCTGGTCGACGCCGCATCGGTCGCCGATGTGATCGGCATCGAGCTCGAAGCGGTCAACTTCGCCGCCGAATACCGGGACCGCGTGTTCGATCGGTTCCTGCACGAATACCGCGCCGGACGAACGCCCAATCCCGACGTGCTTTGCAACAGCGAGATCAAGTTCAAAGCCTTTGTCGATCACGCCAGGGCGCTCGGCGCCGAGCGCATCGCCACCGGGCACTACGCGCGGCTCGCGTCCGGCAAGCGCGGGGTCGAATTGCGCAAGGCCGCGGACGCCGGCAAGGATCAGACCTACTTCCTGCATCAGCTGTCGCAGGCGCAGCTGGACGGAACGATGTTTCCGGTCGGCGACTACGCCAAGCGCGAAGTGCGCGCGATCGCCCGCGAGCAGGGCATACCGACGTACGCCAAAAAGGATTCGACCGGCATCTGCTTCATCGGCGAGCGGCCGTTTCGCGAGTTTCTGGCGCGCTTTCTTCCGACCGAGGCCGGACCGATCGAGACGACCTCGGGACAGATTGTCGGGCGGCACCAGGGGCTCGCCTACTACACGCTCGGGCAGCGGCAGGGGCTCGGTGTCGGCGGCACGCGCGGTGGAGGAACGGCGCCGTGGTTCGTCGCCGGCAAGGACCGCGTGCGCAACGCGCTGATCGTCGTCCAGGGCCACGACGACCCACGGCTGTACGCCGACGTCGTCGAGACCGGAGCCATGCACTGGATCTCCGGCGCGGCGCCTGACGGCCGGCGCTTCGCCGCCAAGACGCGCTACCGCATGGCCGACGCGCGCTGCACGGTCGAGCCGCTTGCCGCGGATCGCTGGCGCGTGCGCTTCGACGCGCCGCAATGGGCGCCGACGGCCGGGCAGTATCTGGTCCTCTACGACGGCGAGACCTGCCTGGGCGGCGCGGTGATCGAGTCGGCGCATGCGAGCGAGCTCGCGCCGGCGCTCGCGGCGGTCGGCTGATCACGCCGATCGCATCGCGCGAACGCGATCTTCCGCGGCGCGCGCCGTCGACGGCGCCGCCACCGCCGCTGCAACAAGTTGTTACCAGCAGAATCGCCCACACGTTATCTCCTTGGTCCGCCGCGCGTTAATGGCGAGAGGACCTCCGATATTCGATTCGCTGCCGCGCTGTTGCAGGAACAGGCGATCGATCCGGGGTGTTAGCCTGAACGAGCGGTGTCAAAAGGAGTGCGTGAGGTGTCGATGATGCAATGGGATTCCATCGTTGCGGGCGACCGGACGTTACGCGCGCAGCGCGCTGCAGGCGGCCGTGGCCGCATGCGCTCTGCGCTGCAGCGTATGTCCGCGTTTGCCCTGATGCTGATGCTCGTGGTTCTTATGCCGGCGCAGTCGCGGGCGCAATCGCCCGCGCAGTTGTCCAACGTACCGCCCGACCTCGATGCGCAAGCCGTCGAATATCTCCCACAGGACCAGCTCGACGCGTTGCTGGCGCCGATCGCGCTGTATCCGGACGACCTGCTGGCCCAGGTGCTGATGGCATCGACCTATCCGCTGGAAGTGGTCGAGGCCGCGCGCTTCGTCCAGCAGAATCCGGCGCTCTCCGGCGCCTCGCTCGACGACGCGGTTCGAACCAGGCGCTGGGACCCGAGCGTGCAATCGCTGACGGCCTTTCCGCAGGTTCTGGCGATGATGAGCGATCGCCTCGAATGGACGCAGCAGCTTGGCGACGCGGTTCTTGCCAACCGGCAACAGGTGATGGACACCGTGCAGGCTTTGCGCGGGCGGGCCGAAGCGACCGGCACGCTGCAGGACACCGACCAGCAGCACGTGTACACGTCCGACCAGGCGATCATCATCGAGCCGACGCAATTCGATTACGTCTACGTGCCGGTCTACGATCCGATGGTCGTCTACGGTCCGTGGTGGGTCGCGTCGTACCAGCCGTTCTTCTGGTATCCGCCGGCGTTCTACGGCTACCCGGTCGCCTGGCGCGGCGGCCGAGGCATCGTCTGGGGCCGGCCGTGCCGGGTCGATCGAAACCATTGGGGCTGGGCACGTCCCGAGTGGCAGGCGGGACGGATCAGCGTGACGGTCGGCCGCAACGAGTTTTTCAACCGCCCGCAATACCGCGACTACCGCGGCAGCGTTTCCTGGCAACACGCGCCCGAGCACCGGCGCGGAGTCGCTTACGGAAGCGCACTGGTACGCGATCGCTTTGGCGGCGCCGACCGGCGCGCTGTCGACGCGCGGCGCGAATTGCGCAGCGGCGCGCCGTCGGCCGTGCCAGGCCGGCAAGGGCCCGCGCCGCAGACCGGCTACGGTTACCGGCAAGCGCCTTCCGATCCGCGCGCCGCGTCGCAGGCCGCGCCAAGCTACCGGCAGGCGCCGCCCGACCAGCGCGGCGCGCCCGCGTTGCCGCAGGTTCAGGCGCAACCGCGCGCCGTACCGCCGCCGTCGATTCCGCCACGGACGATGGTCACCACGCCGCAGGCCGCATCCGCGCCGGTGCCATCGACGGCGCATGTGATCGTCACGACGCCGCAAGCGGCGGCCGCGCCGCCGCCGACGTATGCGCCGGCTCCCGCGCAGGGTCGAGCCGTCCGCGCGGCGCCCGCCGCACCCGCGCCGGCCGACGCCGGAGATACCGGACCGTCGCGGCGCTGAACGTCATCCCGGCGCCACCTGCGTCGCACGGCCGCCGTGCGCGACGGCCGCTAGAACGGGATATCGTCGTCCAGGTCGTCGACGTTCTTTTTGTTTGGCGCCGAGCCCGCGGGCTTGCCCCCGCCCGACGCGCGCTCTCGCTCCGGCGGCGGCTCGCCGCCGCCACCGCCGCCAGCACCGGCTCGGCTGCCCAGCATCTGCATGCGGTCGGCGATGATCTCGGTCGTATATTTTTCCTGGCCTTCCTTGTCCTGCCACTTGCGAGTCTGCAACCGGCCCTCCACATATACCTGGCTGCCTTTTTTCAGGTATTCGCCGGCGATCTCGGCCAGCTTGCCGAAAAACGCGACGCGGTGCCATTCGGTGCGCTCCTGCTTTTCGCCGGCCTTGTCCTTCCAGGTGTCGGTCGTCGCGATCGACACGTTGGTCACGGCTTCGCCGCCGGTCGTGTAGCGCGTTTCCGGATCGCGGCCCAGGTTGCCGACCAGGATCACTTTGTTCACCGATGCCATCGAGCTTCTCCCATGCGTAATTCGCTCGTTCGATGCTATGCCGCGCAAAGCGCCTGCTCATCGGCATTCGTATCGGCTGAATGGCCGATGAGGGCCAATGAGAACCGATGCCGGCTGACGCGGACCGATGCGATCGAACGCGCGCCGTCGGGCGCGGTCAGATGCCGGCGGCTTGTCGGCATCGAACGAGCGTGCGAAAAGGAGTATATTAGCAGGTTGCCTCAAGGCTTCTTGGCGCCGTAACGCACCAGCATGGACTACATCCGAATCCGGGGTGCGCGCACCCACAATCTCAAGAACATCAATCTCGATCTGCCGCGTCACCGGCTGATCGTCATCACGGGCCTGTCGGGCTCGGGGAAAAGCTCGCTCGCCTTCGACACGCTCTACGCGGAGGGACAGCGGCGCTACGTCGAGTCGCTGTCGGCGTACGCGCGGCAATTCCTGCAGTTGATGGAAAAGCCGGACGTCGACCTGATCGAGGGTCTGTCGCCGGCGATTTCGATCGAGCAGAAGGCGACCTCGCACAATCCGCGGTCGACGGTGGGCACCGTCACCGAGATCCACGATTATCTGCGGCTGCTGTTCGCCCGCGTCGGCGAGCCGTACTGCCCGAACCATCCGGAACAGAAGCTCTCGTCGATGACGATCTCGCAGATGGTCGACGCGGTGCTGACGCTGCCGGAGGAAACCCGGCTGATGATCCTCGCCCCGGCGGTCGTCAACCGCAAGGGCGAGCAGGTCGAGCTTTTCGTCGAGCTGCGCGCCAAGGGTTTCGTCCGCGTGCGCGTCGACGGCAAGGTCTACGAGATCGACGCGGTGCCGAAGCTGACCAAGAACACCAAGCACACGGTCGAGGTGGTCGTCGACCGGCTGCGCGTGCGCCAGGATCTGAAGCAGCGGATCGCCGAATCGTTCGAGACGGCGCTGCGCAACGGCGACGGGCGCGCGATCGCCGTCGAGATGGACACCAACGTCGAGCACTTGTATTCGGCCAAGTTCGCCTGCCCGATCTGCAACTATTCGCTGGAAGAGCTCGAGCCGCGCCTGTTCTCGTTCAACAATCCGATGGGCGCGTGTCCGCGCTGCGACGGGCTGGGGTCGATCAGCTTTTTCGATCCGAAGCGGGTCGTCGCGTTTCCGCAGCTTTCACTCGCTTCCGGCGCGATCAAGGGGTGGGACCGCCGCAACCAGTTCTACTTCCAGATGCTGCAAAGCCTGGGCAAGCATTACGGCTTCGATCTGGACAAGCCGTTCGACAAGCTGCCGGAGCGCATCCAGCAGATGATCCTGTACGGCAGCGACAAGGAAAAAATCGCGTTCCAGTATCTGTCCGACCGCGGCAAGACGGTGACGCGCGAGCACGCGTTCGAGGGCATCATCCCGAATCTCGAGCGCCGCTATCGCGAGACCGATTCGATCATGGTCCGCGAGGAACTCGCCAAATACCTGAATTCGAAGCCGTGCCCGGAGTGCGAAGGCACGCGGCTGCGGCGCGAGGCGCGGCACGTCAAGGTCGGTCCGCCCGGCGACGAGCGCGCGATCTACGAAATCAGCAACCGCCCGCTGAAGGAGGCCGGCGAGTTCTTCCGCACGCTGAAGCTGGAAGGGCAGCGCCAGGCGATCGCCGACAAGATCGTCAAGGAGATCGTCAGCCGGCTGCAGTTCCTGAACAACGTCGGCCTCGATTACCTGTCGCTCGATCGCTCGGCCGAGACGCTGTCGGGCGGCGAGGCGCAGCGCATCCGGCTCGCCTCGCAGATCGGCTCCGGACTGACCGGAGTCATGTACGTGCTCGACGAGCCGTCGATCGGACTGCACCAGCGCGACAACGACCGGCTGCTGACGACGTTGAAGCACCTGCGCGACCTCGGCAACAGCGTCATCGTCGTCGAGCATGACACCGATGCGATCCTGTCCGCCGACCACGTCGTCGATATGGGGCCGGGAGCCGGCGAGCACGGCGGACAGATCGTCGCGCAGGGAACGCCGGACGAGATCCGGCGCGCGACGCATTCGCTGACCGGACAGTATCTGGCCGGGCACCGGCAGATTCCGATTCCGGCGCACCGCCACAAGGCCGACCTGAAGCGCGTGCTGACGATCACCGGCGCGACGGGCAACAACCTGAAGGACATCACGCTCAACCTTCCGGTCGGCGTGTTCGTCTGCGTGACCGGGGTTTCAGGCTCGGGCAAGTCGACTCTGATCAACGATACGCTGTATCACGCGGTGGCCAGGCATCTGTACGGCAGCACCGCCGAGCCCGCGCCGTATGCCGAGATGCACGGCATCGAGCATTACGACAAGGTGATCAGCGTCGACCAGAGTCCGATCGGCCGCACGCCGCGGTCGAATCCGGCGACCTACACCGGACTGTTCACGCCGATCCGCGAGCTGTTCGCGCAGGTCAAGGAAGCGCGCGAGCGCGGCTATGGACCCGGGCGCTTTTCGTTCAACGTCAAGGGCGGACGCTGCGAGGCCTGCCAGGGCGACGGGCTAATCAAGGTCGAGATGCATTTCCTCCCGGACGTCTATGTGCCCTGCGACGTCTGCCACGGCCAGCGGTACAACCGCGAGACACTCGAGATCCAGTACAAGGGCAAGAACATCCACGACGTGCTGTCGATGACCGTCGAGCAGGCGCACGCGTTCTTCGAGCCGGTGCCGGTGGTCGCGCGCAAGCTTTCGACGCTGCTCGACGTGGGCCTGGGCTACATCACGCTCGGCCAATCGGCGACGACGCTTTCCGGCGGCGAGGCGCAACGGGTCAAGCTGGCGCTGGAGCTGTCGAAGCGCGATACCGGGCGTACGCTCTACATTCTGGACGAGCCGACGACCGGCCTGCATTTCCACGACATCGAGATGCTGCTGACGGTGCTGCATCGCCTGCGCGACCACGGCAATACCGTCGTCGTCATCGAGCACAATCTGGACGTCATCAAGACCGCCGACTGGGTGATCGACTTGGGGCCGGAAGGCGGCGCGGGCGGTGGGAATATCATTGCCGAAGGCACGCCGGAGCAGGTGGGCAATACACCGGGCAGCTATACCGGGGCGTACCTCAAGCCGGTGCTCGACCGCCATGCGGGCCGCCAAGGTCCGCGCAGCGAGACGGCGCGCAACGGCCGCAACAAAAAAGCGGCGGCGGATCTGCTCGGTTAGTAACGGAGACAGTTGGCGCAAGTTGAGCGTAAGGAGGAGCGATGAAACGACTCTCGAACAAGCTGCTTGCAACAGTCGCCGTCGCCGGTCTGGCGGGTGCCGTCGGCGTCGGCATCGCCGCGGACCCCTCGCGCTGGAGCTATTCGGGCGCGACCGGCCCGGCGAAGTGGGCCAAGCTGGAAAAGGGTTTCGCCGCCTGCGCGCAGGGCAAGACCCAGTCGCCGATCGACATCCCGGATGCCGACGCACGGAAAGGCGACTTGCCGCCGCTTTTGTTCGACTACCGGCCCTCGCCGTTGCGGATCATCGACGACGGCCACACCATCCAGGTCAACTACGCGCCCGGCAGCACGATCTCGGTCGCGGGTACGCGCTACGAGCTGGTCGAATTCCACTTTCACAAGCCAGGCGAAGAAAAGATCAGCGGCAAGGGTCACGACATGGAGGCGCAGCTCGTCCATCGAGGCAAGGACGGCAAGCTCGCCATCGTCGCCGTGCTGCTCGACGAGGGCAAGGAGAGCGCGCTGATCAAGACGCTGTGGGCCAACCTGCCGCAGACCAAGGACAAGGAGAACGTCGTCGACGCGGTGAAGATCAACGTGCTCGAGCTTATTCCTCGCGACAAAGGCTATTACACCTTCGCCGGCTCGCTTACGACTCCGCCGTGCAGCGATGACGTCAAGTGGTTCGTGCTGAAGACGCCGACGCAGGTCTCGTCCGACGAGATCGCCCGCTTCGCCAGGTCCTATCCGATGAACGCCCGGCCGGTGCAGGAGCTCAACGCCCGCGACATCCAGGCCACGCGCTAGCGCAGCGCGCGCGTTCCGCACGAAAAAAGCGCGGCGCCGACTCGAAGTCGGGCCGCGCTTTTTATTTGCGGTGGCGGCCTCCTTGGCCCGTCGCGTGAGCGACGCACCACGAGTCGGCCGCACCGCGACTCGCAATTCCCCGTCGATCCCCGCTGCGCGGGGCCCCTCGCCGGGCTCTCGCGCGGTTACTGAATCGTGATCTGCTTGCTGTTGGCCTTGGCGACCTTCGGCAGCGTCAGCTGCAGCACGCCGTCGACATGCGTCGCCTGGGTGCCGTTGGCGTCCACCGCCTCGGGCAGGCGGATCGCCCGCGAGAGCTTGCCGAAATTGCGCTCTTGCCAAAGCGTCTTGCCGTTGGCGTCGATTTCCTGGCTGAACGAGGCGCCGATGGTGACGTTGCGGTCCTCGACGTTCACTTCGATCTTGTCCTTCGGAATCCCGGGCAGCTCGGCCTTGACGATGTAGGCATCCGGCGTCTCGACGACGTCCAGCGCAATGCTGCGGCTGGCCGCGTTCGCATCGCCGTTGGCCAGCACCGCCCCGAACGCGCGGTCGAACACGCGATCCAGCGGATCGAAATAGCGAATCAAACTGGGCATTTGTCTCTCTCCATTGGTTTTCCGCGGCGACAAGGAAAACCCTTTTAGCCGCGCACGACAGCTAAATGGCGGCCCGGCGGCCGATTTCAAGGGGTGTCGCGCGAATCCGCAAGGGGGACGGGCGTTTCGGCGGCCGCTGGGTCGCGTCGGGGCGGCGGCGCGTGCGCGCTGATCGCCGCCAGAATCCCCTGCAGCAGCGCGCGCGGGGAAGGCGGGCAGCCGGGGATCGCGACGTCGACCGGGATCACGCGCGCCACGCCACCCAGACTCGCGTAGCTCTCGCCGAAGATTCCGCCGCTGCAGCCGCAGTCGCCGACGGCGACGACCAGCTTGGGCTCGGGTGTCGCATCGTAGGTGCGCTTGAGCGCGATCGCCATGTGCTTCGATACGGGGCCGGTCACCAGCAGCATGTCGGCGTGGCGAGGGCTCGCGACGAAGCGTATGCCGATGCCCTCGAGGTTGTAGTACGGATTGGTCAGCGCCTGGATCTCGAGCTCGCAACCGTTGCACGAACCGGCGTCGACGTGCCGGATGGTCAGCGCGCGGCCCAGCGTGCGCAGGATCGTGTTTTGCAGCCGCGCGACGACGACCATTTCGTCGGCGGGCGCCGGCGCTTTCTCGGTCTTGATGCCGGTACGGGCGATCTGGTGCAGGATGTGCAGCATGGTCAGTGGGGCAGCGCTACAGGTCGTGGCCGCTGTAGGAAAGATTGAACGACTTGTTGATCAGCGGAAAGTCGGGAACGATGTTGCCGATCACCGCATGCTCGATCACCGGCCAGTTCTGCCAGGACGGGTCGTGCGGATGGCAGCGCCGGATCGTGCCGTCGGGCCCGCTTTCGAGTGCGATGAAGACCGGTCCGCGCCAGCCCTCGGCACAGCCAATCGTCAGTCGCGACGACGGCATCTCGGGCAGCGCCGACGCGATGTCGCCGTCGGGCATCGCCGCGAGGATAGCCCCGACGAGGCGCAGCGATTCGGCCGTTTCGTCGAAGCGCACGGCGACGCGCGCGGCGACGTCGCCATCGGCGCGCGTGGCCCGCCGCACCCCCAGCGTGTCGTATGGCGTCCAGGCGAAATCGCAGCGCAGATCGTCGGGGAGCCCGCTGGCGCGGGCGGCGAGGCCGGTCATACCGAGCTTCAGCGCGAGATCGTGGGTGACCTGTCCGCAGCCGCGAAATCTGTCCTGCAGGCCGGCATGTTCGTCGTAGATGTCGCGCAGGACGGCGAGCTCGCGCGCGAGCGAAGCGCATTGCTCGCGCATCAGCGCGGCATCGTCGGCGCGCAGATCGCGCGCGACCCCGCCGGGCAGGACCACATCCATCAGCAGACGGTGGCCGAACGCGCGATCGTTCAGGCGCAGCACATCCTCCCTCAGCCTCGAGAACTGAGAATGGCCGAAGGCGAATCCGCCGTCGTTGCCGAGATAGCCCAGATCGTTCAAGTGGCTGGCGATGCGCTCGCGCTCGAGACACAGGGCGCGCAGCCACGCCGCGCGCGGCGGCGCGTCGCCGGCCGCGATCGATTCGACCGCCTGCGCATAGGCGCACGCGTAGGCGACGGTGCTGTCGCCGGAAACCCGGCCGGCGAGCCGGCAGCCGTCCTGCAACGACAACGATTCGAATCGCTTTTCGATGCCCTTGTGCGCGTAGCCGAGCCGCTCCTCGAGGCGCAGCACTTTTTCTCCGACGACCTGGAAGCGGAAATGCCCGGGCTCGATCGTTCCCGCGTGCACGGGCCCGACGGCGATTTCGTGCACGCCGTCGCCGGCAACGCGCACGAACGGATAATCCTCCTGGCCCGGTTCCCAGGCCGGCGAGACCTCGAAGTCGCGCTGCAATGGAAAGCGGTCGATCGGCCACGCCGCCTGCCAGGTCCACGGTCGCTGGTCGTCGGCATCGCATTGCGCGCCGACCAGGTCGAACGCGGCGCGCTGCATGCGGTTCGCGGCCGGGAAGATCGGCGACAGGTCCGGATAGCGCGCGCCTTCGTCCGGCAGCGTGTGCTCGAGCAAGGTGAGCCCGTCGCCGTCGCGCAGCAGCACGCGAACGCAAAAGCCGCGCGCGCGATCGCGCTCGTCGCTCGCCCACAAGGCGACCAGCGTTCCGCTGCGCTCCCACGCCAGGCGGCAGGCGGCGAGGAGTTGGCCCGAATTGACCCGGCAGCGCTGC
Organism: Casimicrobiaceae bacterium; assembly: GCA_036269335.1. GTDB lineage: Bacteria > Pseudomonadota > Gammaproteobacteria > Burkholderiales > Casimicrobiaceae > PALSA-1003. The sequence goes on along the minus strand of DATASF010000024.1, from coordinate 27,273 downwards.
GCCGGGATCGCGCACGGCAGCGCCGAGGCCGAGAGGCCGAGTGGCGAGACGTTCATCTAGGCCCTAATCATCCGATCAGCCGCGCCGCTTGCCGATACCAGTCGGCGAGAAACGGCGGGATCCACAGGCCGAGCATCAGGACGATGCCCAAGTGGACGAACACCGGGATCATCGCTGGCCGGTGCGGCAGGCGCTTGACCGTCGTTTCCCCGAACACCATCGGCTGCACGCGAGAAAAAATGGCGGCGAACGAAATGCCCAGCGCGCCGAGCAGCAGCGGCGTCGCCCAGGCGTGCTCGTGGATCGCGGTGGTCAGGATCAGGAATTCACTGGCGAAGACACCGAACGGCGGCATGCCGAGGATCGCCAGAGCGCCCAGCGCCAGCCCCCAGCCGATCAGCGGGCTGATGCTGACCAGTCCGCGAATGCCGTCCATCAATTGCGTGCCCGCCTTTTGCGTCGCGTGGCCGACGGTGAAAAAGATCGCCGACTTGGTCAGCGAATGCACGGTCATGTGCAGCAGGCCCGCGAAGCTCGCGATCGGTCCGCCCATGCCGAAGGCGAAGGTGATGATGCCCATGTGCTCGATCGACGAATAGGCGAACAGCCGCTTGATGTCCTTTTGCCGCAGCAGCAGCAGCGAGGCCACGACCACCGACAGCAGACCGAAGCCCATCATCAGGCTCCGCGCGAACGATGTCTGCACCGAGCCTTCGACCAGCACCTTGCAGCGCACGACCGCGTACAGCGCGACGTTGAGCAGCAGCCCGGAAAGCACCGCCGACACCGGCGTCGGTCCTTCGGCGTGCGCATCGGGCAGCCAGTTGTGCAGCGGCACCAGGCCGACCTTGGTGCCGTAGCCGACCAGCAGGAAGACGAAGGCCAGCGACAGCACCGTCGGCTCGAGATCGCCCTTGACGCTGTTGAGCTCCGTCCACAACAGCGCATTGCCGCCGGCGCCGAGCAGCTTTTCCGCGGCGAAATAGAGCAGGATGGTGCCGAACAACGCCTGCGCGATGCCGACCCCGCACAGGATGAAGTACTTCCAGGCTGCCTCGAGGCTCGCCGGCGTGCGGTAGAGCGAGATCAGCAGCACCGTCGTCAGCGTGGCCGCCTCCATCGCCACCCACAGCAGTCCCATATTGTTGGTCGACAGCGCCAGCAGCATCGTGAAATTGAATACCTGGAACATGCTGTGGTAGAGCCTGAGGCGCCCCGTCGTCAGGTGCCCGAGGTCCTGTTCGATCCTCATATACGGCCGCGAGAAGATCGACGTCGTCAGCCCGACGAATGCGGTCAGCGCGATCAGGAAGACATTGAACGAATCGACGAACAGGAGCTTGCCGGCGACCAGCAGCGGGCCTTCGCCGATCACGCGAACGGTCAGCCCGACCGCCGCGATGAACGTGACCAGGCAGACGCCGACGTTGATCTCGGCGGCACGCTTGCGCCCGCCGAAGAAGGCGAGCAGCGCGGCGCCGGCGATCGGCGTTCCGAGGACGGCGAGGATTTCGATCATTCCTTAAGCTTTTCCAGGTGCTGGAGATCGAGGCTGTCGAACTGCTCGCGTATCTGGAAGAAAAAGACGCCGAGGATCAGCATCGCGACCAGCACGTCCAGCGCGATGCCGAGCTCGACCACCATAGGCATGCCGTAGGTCGCGCTGGTCGCCGCGAAGAATAACCCGTTTTCCATCGCCAGAAAGCCGATCACCTGCGGGATCGCCTTGCGGCGGGTGATCATCATCAGGAAGGCCAGCATCACGCTCGCCATCGCGATCCCCAGCGTCGCCCGGGTCACCGTGTTGGCGAGCTGCGAGATCGGCAAGGCGAGGTTGAACGCGAACACGACCAGCACGATGCCCAGCAGCATCGTCGTCGGAATGTTGATCAGGCCTTCGACGTCCCATTTGACGTCGAGCTTGAGAATCAGCCGGTGCAGCAGCCAGGGCAGCAGCATCACCTTGAGCACCAGGGTCAGGCCGGCCGACCAGTAGAGATGCGGCTGGTGCGTCGCGAACGCCACGATCGCGGTCGAGCAGGCGAGCGCGAATCCCTGCGCGGCGAACAGATTGATCAAGGTCAGCACCCGGCGTTGCGCGAGCATCGCGAACGCGAGCAGCAGCAGAACTGCCGCGAGCAGGTTTATCAGCTGCGCCCAGAGCGGGATATGCGCCATCGCCATCGTTGAGGCTTCAGCTGCCGAGCATCAGGTTGACCAGCATTGCGAGCACCGCGAGCAGGAAAGCCGTCCCGAGAAACTCGGGCGCACGAAAAATGCGCAGCTTCGCCGACAGCGTTTCGATCACCGCAAGGCCGAAGCCGCCGACGGCGAGCTTGACGACCAATACCGGTGTCGCGCCGAGGATCGCCAGCCAGTCGGCGCTGCCCTCGGCGATGCCGAACGGCAGGAACAGCGCGAGGCCGATGCACGAATAGTTGAACAGCTTCAGCGCCGCGGCCCACTCGAGCAGCGCCAGGTGGCGCGCCGAGTACTCGAGCAGCATCGCCTCGTGGATCATTGTCAGCTCGAGATGGGTGGCCGGGTTGTCGATCGGAATGCGCGCGTTCTCGGCCAGCGACACCATCGTGAACGCGACGCCGGCAAAGGCGAGGCTCGGGTAGATCGCGAAGTCCCGGTGCGCGAGCGTGTCGACTATCGTCGGCAGCGACGTCGAGCCCGAGATCAGCGATGCGGTGAACAGCACCATCAACAGGGCCGGCTCGGCGAGGAAGCCGACGAACATTTCGCGGCGCGCGCCCATCGAGCCGAATGCGGTGCCGATGTCCATCGCCGCAAGTGCCGCGAACACGCGCGCCAGCGCGAACAGGCCGACCAGCGCGATTGCGTCGGCGGCGCGCGCGAACGGAAGGTCGGTCGCAAGCGACGGCACGATGGCGGCCGCGAGCGCCATCGCGGCAAAGACGATGTAAGGCGTGATGCGGAACAGCCGCGACGCATTCTCCGCGACGACCGCGTCCTTGTTGAACAGTTTCCTGATCGTCCGGTACGGCTGCAGCAGCGGCGGCGCGCTTCGGTTGGACAGCCACGCGCGGCACTGATTGACCCATCCGACCAGGATTGGCGCCAGCAGCAGCGCGATCGCCAGCTGAAGCAGTTGGGAGAGAAAGCCGGAAGCGCTCATCGGACGAACATCAGCAGCGCGAGCAGGGTGACGAAACTGTAGACCAGATAGATCGATATCCTGCCCTGCTGGATCCGGCCGGCGAAGCGCGCCATCAGCTCGACCGCGCGCATGACCGGCAGGTACAGCCACTGCCACAGATGGTCGCCCAGTGTCACGCGATACCTGGGCGCCGCGTCGAACGGCGAAGGCAGCTCGCGCTCGATCCGGAAGAACGCCTCGAACACCTGGCGGATCGGCTGGCCGAAGCCTTCCGCCGTGTCCTGCATCCGCGGCGTCTGCATCGGAAAGCCGCAGTCCCAGGCGGGTCCGCTGCGCACGCGTCCGTGGTACCAGCGATGGACGACCTGGATGGTCAGCGCGACGACGGCGGCGATCACCAGCAGCACGATCAGCGGGCTGTAGCTCGAGCGGTCCGGGCTGATCGGCGCCAGCAGCCACCACCGGTCGCCGGCGTGGCCGACGGTCGCGCCGATCAGCGCCATGTTGACCTTGTCGAGGAGCCCGATGACAGTCCCGGGGAACAATCCGAGCGCGACGCAGCCGGTGGCGAACCATGCCAGCGCAACGCGCTCGAAATGGCCGGCGTCGTGCGCGTAGGCCAGATGAGGTTCGCGCGGCCGCCCGAGAAAGACGACACCGTAGAACTTGACCATCACGTAGGCGCCCAGCGCCGCGACCAGCACCAGCGCCGCGGCTGCGAGCGGCACCAGCATGTTGATGAACGATTGCGGCAGGGTCGGCGTGAACAGGAAAGCCTGCAGCAGCAGCCATTCGGACACGAAGCCGTTGAGCGGCGGCAGCCCGGCGATCGCCAGTGCGCCGATCAGCGCCGACCACGCGACCCAGGGCATGCGATGGATCAGCCCGCCGAGCTTGCCGAGGCTGCGCTCGTGGGTCGCATGAAGGACCGACCCGGTAGCGAGGAACAGCAAGCTCTTGAAGAACGCGTGGTTGAGCGCGTGGTAGAGCGTCGCGGCCAGGGCGATCGACGCCAGCAGCGTCTTGCCGTTCGCCTTGAACAGGATCGTCAGGCCGATGCCGGCGACGATGATGCCGATGTTCTCGATCGACGAATACGCCAGCAGGCGCTTCATGTCGACCTGCACGGTCGCATAGATGACGCCGAGCAGCGCCGTCAGCAAACCGAGCACCAGAGCGGTGACACCCCACCACCAAAGCTGCGCATTGAGCAGGTCGAACGTCACGCGCAACAGACCGTAAATCGCGGTCTTCAGCATCACCGCGGAAAGCAGCGCGGATACCGGCGAGGGCGCTGCGGGATGCGCTTCCGGCAGCCAGATGTGCAGCGGCAGCAATCCCGCCTTGGCACCGAATCCGGCCAGTGCGAGAAGGAACGCGATCGAAGGCCACGCGCCGGGCAGCACCACCGAGCGCATCGAGCCGAACGTGTAGTCGCCGCTGCCTCCTTGCAGGACGCCGAAGGAGAGCAGGATCGCGACCGCGCCGATGTGCGCGATCAGCAGGTAGATGAACCCGGCGCGGCGGATCTCGGGAACGACGTGGTCGGTCGTCACCAGGAAGAACGAGGCGAGCGCCATCGTCTCCCACGCCACCATGAACAGGTACGCGTCGTCGGCGACCAGCACCAGCGCCATCGCCGCCAGGAACACGTGATACTGCAGGCAGAGCAGACGAGGCGACGCATTCTCGCTGGCGCGGAAGTAGCCGGCCGAGAACACCGAAATGCCTGCCGCGGCGGCACCGAGCAGCACCAGGAAGAATGCGGACAGCGCGTCGAGGCGCAAGTGGAACGGCAGATCGGGAAGGCCCAGCGGCAGCACCATCGTCTGGGCGACGCCGCCGACCGCGGTCAGTGCAACGAGGGCGATTGCGAAACCGACCAGCGCGCCGGCCACAAAAAGCGAGCGACCGATGAAGCGGCTGCCGATCGGCACCAGGGCGAAGGCACCGATCGCCAGCCACGCGACGACGGCGCCGACGATCAGCGGCAACGCGCTCGTCATCGCCGGAACGCCTCGATCTCCCGCGTCCGGCGCAGAGCTGCGTTGGCCATCGCGCCTACTTGACGCGCATGCCGGGCTCGGCACCCGAATCCGGCGCGAGCAGGAAGATTCCCGGGCCTTCGCCCGATGCGGCGAGCACCATGCCCTCCGATATGCCGAACTTCATTTTGCGCGGCGTGAGATTGGCGACCATTGGCGTCAGGCGGCCGACCAGGTCCTGCGGCTTGTACGCGCTCTTGATGCCGGCGAACACCGTCCGATGGCGCCCTTCGCCGATGTCGAGCGTCAATTTCAGCAGCTTGTCGGCGCCGTCGACCTGCTCGGCGCTGACGATGCGCGCGACGCGAAGGTCGATCCTGGAAAACTCGTCGATGCTGATCGGCGGCGCGACCGGAGCTGATGCGGCCGCAGGCTCGGCGGCCGCGGGAGGCGGCGCGCCGGCCGCCTTCGGGCCTTCGAGCAGCGCGTCGACCTGCTTCGGATCGATGCGGTTCAACAGATGCTTGTAATCGCCGATCGCGTGTCCCCCCGGCAGTGCGGTGCCAATGTCGCTCCATGCCTGCGAGGGAATCTGCAGAAACAGCTCGGCGCTCGCGGCCACGCCCGGCAACACCGGCTTGAGCAAGGTCGTGAGGATCCGGAAGTCGTCGATGCATTCGGAAGAGATCTCGAGCACGCGCGCGGCGCCGTCGGGCCGCTTGGCGGCTTCCCACGGCTTGTTGCGGTCGAAGTATTCGTTGGTCTGGTCGGCCAGATCCATGATTTCGCGCAGCGCCTTGCCGAATTCGCGGTTCGCATACAGCTCCGCGATCCTGTCCGACAGCACCTGCAACGCCACACCGTGCCGCACGTCGAAACCGGACGTCGCCGCCAGCTTGTTGCCGGTCTGCGCGATAAAGCGCGCGGCGCGGCTCGCGATGTTGACGTATTTGCCGATCAGGTCGCTGTTCACCCGCGCGATGAAGTCGTCGGGATTGAAATCCAGATCCTCGACCTTGGCGTTGAGCTTGGCGGCGATGTAGTAGCGCAGCCATTCCGGATTCAGTCCCAGGTCGAGATAGAGCTCGGGGCTGATGCCGGTGCCCCGCGACTTGGACATCTTCTCGCCGGTGAAGGTGATGAAGCCGTGCACGAAAATGTTGTCCGGAACCCGGTACGGCGATCCGGCGAACTCGAGCATCGCAGGCCAGAACAGCGTGTGGAAATAGACGATGTCCTTGCCGATGAAATGATATTGCTCGACACCTTCGCCGCGAAGAAAATCGGCCAGCGCGATGCCCTTGGCTGCAAGATCAGCCTTCAGGCTCGCCAAATAGCCGACCGGCGCGTCGAGCCAGACGTAGAAGTATTTGCCCGGCGCATCGGGGATCGGAATGCCGAAGTACGGCGCATCGCGCGAGATGTCCCAGTCGGCCAGGCCCTTGCCGTCGCCGCCGGGCTTTTCCGCCAGCCATTCGAGGGCCTTGTTCGCCACCTCGGGCTGCAGCCTGCCGGGCGACTGCGTCCATTGGCGCAGAAAAGTCACGCACTGCGGATCGGACAGGCGGAAAAAAAAGTGGTCGGACGATTTCAGGACCGGCGTCGCGCCGGTCAAAGTCGAATACGGATTTTTCAGATCGGTCGGCGCGTAGACCGAGCCGCAGACCTCGCACGAGTCGCCGTACTGATCCTTGGCCCCGCACACCGGGCACTCGCCCTTGATGTAGCGGTCCGGCAGGAACATCGACTTGACCGGGTCGAAGAACTGCTCGACCGCCTTCGAATAGATCAGGCCGCGGTCTTGCAGGCGGCGGTAGATGTCCTGCGACAGCTCGACGTTCTCCGGCGAGTCGGTGCTGTGCCAGTGATCGAAGCTCAGGTGAAAACCCTTGCCGGCGTATTCGCCGATGCCGAGTATCTTCGGCCGTGTTGCCGCGATGCGGGTGACCATCTGCTGTGGCGTGACACCTTCGGCTTCGGCGGCCAGCATGATCGCCGCGCCGTGCGCATCGTCGGCACCGACGAAATGCACGTCGTGACCCTGCATGCGCTGGAACCGCACCCAGATATCCGCCTGGATGTATTCCATGATGTGCCCGATGTGAAACGGGCCATTGGCGTAGGGCAGCGCGGTCGTGACGAACAGCGTGCGGCGCGGCATGCGGCGAAGACCTTTGATGCGGCAGGGGATTCGCGCATTCTAGCAAATGGGCCGCAGCGCCGAGTACCGAGAGCGGGTGTTTTTCGCTAAACTCTGCCGTTTAAGCGCTCCACGCGACCGACACCCCCATGGCCCTTTCCGAGGCAGACGTAAACGCCAGTTTGCGTGCGCTGATCGACCCCAACACCGGCCGCGATTTCGTTTCCGACAAGGCGATACGCAGGGTGCAGATCGACGGCGGCAATGTTGCCGTCGACGTCGTGCTCGGCTATCCGGCGAAAAGCCAGCACGAGACATTGCGCCGGCTGATCCAGCGCCAGCTCTCAGCACTGCCCGGCGTGGGCAAGGTCGCGGTGACGATCAGCCACCGCATCGCCTCGCACGCCGTACAGCGCGGCGTCAAGCTCGTGCCCGGCGTCAAGAACATCATCGCCGTGGCCAGCGGCAAGGGCGGCGTCGGCAAGTCGACGACGGCGGTCAACCTGGCGCTTGCGCTCGCTGCCGAAGGGGCGGCGGTCGGCGTGCTCGATGCCGACATCTACGGGCCGTCGCAGCCGATGATGCTGGGCATCTCCGGCAGGCCGGAATCGAAGGACGGCAAGACGCTCGAGCCGCTCGAGGCGCACGGCGTCCAGGCGATGTCGATCGGCTTTCTGATCGACACCGATACGCCGATGGTCTGGCGCGGACCGATGGTGACGCAGGCGCTCGAGCAGCTGCTGAAGGACACGAACTGGCGCGACTTGGACTACCTGATCGTCGACCTGCCACCGGGCACCGGCGACATCCAGCTGACCTTGTCGCAGAAAGTGCCGGTCACCGGCGCGGTGATCGTCACGACGCCGCAGGACATCGCGCTGATCGACGCGCGCAAGGGCCTGAAGATGTTCGACAAGGTCGGTGTGCCCATCGTCGGCATCGTCGAGAACATGTCGACGCACGTCTGCTCGAACTGCGGCCATGCCGAGGCGATCTTCGGCGAGGGCGGGGCAAAGAGGATGTGCGACGACTACAGCGTCCCCTTTCTCGGCCAGCTGCCGCTCGATATCCACATCCGCGAGCAGGCCGATTCGGGCCGGCCGACGGTCGTCGCCGATCCGGAGGGGACGATCGCGACGATCTACAAGGACATCGCGCGCAGGGTCGCGGTGTTCGTCGCGCAGAAGGCCGAGGATTTTTCCGCCAAGTTCCCCAACATTGTCGTGCAGAACACGTGATTGCCGGCGCAGCCGGAGGTCCGCGATGATCAAGTCCGACCGCTGGATTCGCCGCATGGCGGCAGAGCACAAGATGATCGAGCCGTTCGAGCCCGGGCAGGTGCGCGAGTTCGAAGGCCGGAAGATCGTGTCATACGGCACGTCGAGCTACGGCTACGACATCCGCTGCTCGAACGAATTCAAGCTGTTCACCAACCTCAATTCGACCATCGTCGACCCGAAGAACTTCGACGACAAGTCGTTCGTCGACTTCAACGGAACGTCCTGCATCATTCCGCCGAACTCCTTCGCGCTCGCCCGCACGGTCGAATATTTCCGCATCCCGCGAAATGTTCTGACGATTTGCCTCGGAAAATCGACGTACGCGCGCTGCGGCATCATCGTCAACGTGACGCCGCTCGAGCCGGAATGGGAGGGCTACGTCACGCTCGAGTTCTCGAACACGACGCCGCTGCCGGCGAAGATCTACGCCAACGAGGGGGTTGCGCAGGTGATCTTTTTCGAGTCCGACGAGGTCTGCGAGACCTCGTACAAGGACCGCGGCGGCAAGTACCAGGGTCAGAAGGGCGTTACGCTGCCGAAGATCTAGCCGATAAATGGCGTTAGCGACCTCGAAACGCGCCTCGATCGCCGTCATCGCCGTCTGCCAGGTCGCGGCGATGGCGGTGTGGTTTTCCGCCTCCGCCGTCGCCCCGGCGCTCGCCGCCGAATTTCATCTGTCCAATTTCGCGCAGGCGGCGCTGACCAGCGGCGTCCAGGTGGGCTTTGTCATCGGCTGCCTGGTCAGCGCGTTCCTCGGCCTTCCGGACCGCGTCGATCCGCGCCGGCTGTTCGCGGCATCGGCGGCGGTCGCCGCGCTCGCCAACGCCGGCCTGCTGGTGGTGGATCCGGCATCGATCGCCGCGCCGCTGCTGCGCGTGATCACCGGCATCGGCATGGCCGGCGTCTACCCGGTGGGCATGAAGCTCGCGACGACCTGGGCCAGCGACGACATGGGACTGATGGTCGGCATCCTCGTCGGCGCGCTGACCTTGGGCTCGGCGTCCCCGCATCTGTTCAACGCTTTCGGCGGGGTCGACTGGCGTCCGACGGTCGTGCTGTCGTCGGCGAGCGCGCTGGCCGCGGCGCTCGGCATCGCGCTCGCCGGCCTCGGCCCGAACCGCAAGCCGGCGCCGCGCTTCGAACCCGGTGCGATGCTGCTGGCGTGGCGCGACGTGCCACTGCGGCTGGCCAACCTCGGGTATCTGGGCCACATGTGGGAGCTCTATGCAATGTGGGCGTGGATCGGCGTGTTCCTGAATGCGAGCTTCGCCCTGTCGCTGCCGCCCGAGTCGGCGCAGGTCGACGCCAGGCTGGCAGCGTTCGCGACCATAGCCGCCGGCGCATTGGGCTGCGTCGCGGCGGGACTCGTCGCCGACCGGATCGGCCGCACGACGGTGACCATTATCGCGATGGCCGTCAGCGGCAGCTGCGCCGCGGGCGTCGGACTCCTCTACGGCGGCGCACCGTCGCTTCTGGTCGCGGTCTGCCTCGTCTGGGGCGTCAGCATCGTGGCCGACTCGGCTCAGTTCTCGGCCTCGATCGCGGAGCTCGCCGATCCGGCGCGGGTCGGCACGATGCTGACCTTGCAAACGGCGCTCGGCTTCACCCTCACCCTGGTGACGATCCACCTGCTGCCGTATTTCGTCGACGCCGTCGGCTGGCGTCACGCCTTTGTGCCGCTGGCGATCGGTCCGGCGGTCGGCGTCTGGGCGATGGTGCGGCTGCGCCTCCGCCCCGAGTCGGTACGGCTGGCCGGCGGCCGGCGTTAATTTGCCGAATATTCGGCTGGAATCGGCCCCGGGCTCGGCGTAGCATCAGCAGGCTGCGGCGCGGAACTTCGCGGCCGCGTTCCGGGGAATTCAAGCGAGGGGAAATCCATGGCCTATCATCTGGAAGGAAGACTGCTCGAGGTCTGCAACTGTCGCGTGCTGTGCCCATGCTGGATCGGCGAAGATCCCGACTTCGGCACCTGCGACACCATTGTTTCCTGGCATTTCGACAAGGGCACGATCAACGGCGTCGACGTCGCCGGCCATACGATCGCGCTGATCGCGCATATTCCCGGCAACATTCTCGCGGGCAACTGGCGCGCCGCCGTGTACCTCGACGACAAGGTCAGCCAGAAGCAGGAGGAAGCGATCCTCGGGGTCTTTACCGGCAAGCTGGGCGGTCCGGTCGCGGATCTCGCCAAGCTGATCGGCGAAGTGGTTTCGGTCGAAAAAGTGCCGATCCAGTGGGACGTCCACGGCGGCAAGGGGGTGGTCAAGGTCGGCGACGCAGGTTATGCCGAGCTCGAGCCGTACAAGAGCGCGAGCGGCGCGACGACGACGCTTCAGGACACGGTGTTCTCGACGGTTCCCGGCGCGCCGGTGTTCGTCGGAAAAAGCCCGCGCTACACGTCCAAGGTCGACAAGCTGGGCATCAACCTCTCCTTGAGCGGCCACAACGCGCTGCAAAGCACCTTCGTGTTCAACGCCTGAAGGCGGCCGGAGACGAAGGGAACCGCGGCAGCTCGCCGTGTCCGATCGCCAGGCAGGCTCCGCGGGGACTGCGGCCCGCGCGATCGACCCGCAGGCGCTGCGCGTCGGCCTGGTGGCCGCGCTGTCGACCGTCGCCTGGCTCGCGCTGGCCGCATGGAGCTCGAGCCCGTACGCGCGCTATCTCGAGCATGGCGGCTGGGCCGATGAGGGCCCGTTCGGCGCGCTTTGCCGCAGTATCCCGCAAGGCGCGCTGATCGTTCCGGCGCTGGTGTACGCGCTCGCCTGGCTGCTCATGATCACGGCGATGATGCTGCCGACGACCTTGCCGCTGCTCGGCATCTTCGGGCGCGTCGTGGCCGCGAGGCCCGACGCCGGCGCGCTGCTCGGAAGAGTCGTCGCCGGCTACGCGATCGCCTGGCTGGGGTTCGGTTTGCTCGCGCACGGGGTCGACAGCCTGCTGCATGTCGGCGCCGCGCAGGTCGGCTGGCTCGCCGGCCGAGGCTGGATGGTCGGCGCAGCCGTGCTGGCCGGCGCCGGGGCGTTCCAGTTCAGCGCGCTCAAATACCGTTGCCTGGAACGCTGTCGCACGCCGTTCACGTTCATCCATGCGCGCTGGCAGGGGCGCGCGCCGGGTCGCGAGGCACTGCGGATCGGATTCGAGCACGGCATCTTCTGCGTCGGCTGCTGCTGGGCGCTGATGGCGGTGATGTTCGTCGTCGGCATGGGCAGTCTGGGTTGGATGCTGGTTCTGGCGGCCGCGATGGCCGCCGAGAAGAACCTGCGCTGGGGAAAGCGGCTGCGAACGCCGCTGGGGCTCGGGTTGATCGCCTGGGCCGGAATCCTGCTCGCCGCCAACGCCTGACCCGCGGCGCGGGCGGCAAAGGCGGCTTCCCGCCGCGCGGCCGCCAAACTGCTCGCATCGCTCGCCCAAAGCGGTGCACAATGCGCCCCTGACGAGGGGTGCGGCCACCGGCCGGACCCCGCTTTCTTTTCTGGCGCACGGCACGACACGATCCGCAGGAGTGGCAGGATGAAATTTCGCTTTCCCATCGTCATCATCGACGAAGACTTCCGCTCCGAGAATGCCTCGGGGCTGGGCATACGCGCGCTTGCCGCCGCGATAGAAAAGGAGGGGATGGAGATCCTCGGCGTCACCAGCTACGGCGACCTGTCGCAGTTCGCGCAGCAGCAATCGCGCGCGTCGGCGTTCATCCTGTCGATCGACGACGAAGAATTCGGCGCGGGATCGGTCGAGGAAACCGAAGCGGCGCTGAAGAGCCTGCGCGCCTTCGTCGAGGAGATCCGGTTCAAGAACGCCGAAATTCCGATCTACCTCTACGGCGAGACGCGCACGTCGCGGCACATCCCGAACGACATCCTGCGCGAGCTGCACGGCTTCATCCACACGTTCGAGGACACGCCGGAGTTCGTCGCGCGGCATATCATCCGCGAGGCGAAAAGCTATCTCGACTCGCTCGCGCCGCCGTTCTTCCGCGCGCTGGTCGACTACGCGCAGGACGGCTCGTATTCTTGGCACTGCCCGGGGCACTCGGGCGGCGTCGCCTTCCTCAAGAGCCCGGTCGGACAGATGTTCCACCAGTTCTTCGGCGAGAACATGCTGCGCGCCGACGTCTGCAACTCGGTCGACGAGCTCGGCCAGCTGCTCGATCATTCGGGCCCGGTCGCGGCGGCCGAGCGCAACGCGGCGCGCATCTTCAACGCCGACCACTGCTTTTTCGTGACCAACGGCACGTCGACGTCGAACAAGATGGTATGGCACGCGACCGTCGCGCCGGACGACATCGTCGTCGTCGACCGCAACTGCCACGTGTCGATCCTGCACGCGATCACGATGACCGGCGCGATTCCCGTGTTCCTGACGCCGACCCGCAACCACCTGGGCATCATCGGCCCGATCCCGCTGGAGGAATTCCGGCCCGAGAACATCCGCAAGAAGATCGAGGCCAATCCGTTCGCGCGCGCGGCGAAGAACAAGCAGCCGCGGATCCTGACGATCACGCAGAGCACCTACGACGGCGTCGCGTACAACGTCGAGATGATGAAGGAAACGCTGGGCGACTGGATCGAGACCCTGCACTTTGACGAGGCGTGGCTGCCACACGCGGCGTTCCACGATTTCTACAAGGACATGCACGCGATCGGCAAGGACCGTCCGCGCAGCAAGAAGGCGATGGTGTTCGCGACCCACTCGACGCACAAGCTGCTGGCAGGAATATCGCAGGCGTCGCAGATCATCGTGCAGGAATCGCAGACCCGCAAGCTCGACCGTCACATATTCAACGAGGCGTACCTGATGCACACGTCGACCTCGCCGCAGTACGCGATCATCGCGTCGTGCGATGTCTCGGCGGCGATGATGGAGGCGCCCGGCGGGACTGCGCTGGTCGAGGAGTCGATCGCCGAGGCGCTCGACTTCCGGCGCGCGATGCGCAAGGTCGACGACGAATGGGGCAAGGACTGGTGGTTCAAGGTCTGGGGACCGGAGAAGCTCGTCGCGGAAGGCATGGGCAAGCGCGAGGACTGGGTGCTGAAGGCGAACGAGAAATGGCACGGCTTCGGCAATCTCGCGCCGGGATTCAACATCCTCGATCCGATCAAGGCGACGATCATCACGCCGGGACTCGATGTGTCGGGCAAGTTCGCCAAGACCGGCATCCCGGCGTCGATCGTCACCAAATACCTGGCCGAGCACGGCGTCATCGTCGAAAAGACCGGGCTTTATTCGTTCTTCATCATGTTCACCATCGGCATCACCAAAGGCCGCTGGAACACGCTGGTGACGGCGCTGCAGCAGTTCAAGGACGATTACGACAAGAACCAGCCGTTGTGGAAGATCCTGCCGGAGTTCTGCGCCAAGCAGCCGTCGTACGAAGCGGTCGGCCTGCGCGACCTGTGCCGGCAGATCCACGACATGTACAAGGCCAACGACGTCGCGCGCGTAACGACCGAAATGTATCTGTCCGACATGCAGCCGGCGATGAAGCCGTCGGACGCGTTCGCCTGCATGGCGCACCACGAGATCGACCGGGTCGAGATCGATCAGCTCGAAGGACGCGTCACCAGCGTGCTGCTGACGCCGTACCCGCCGGGCATCCCGCTGCTGATCCCGGGCGAGCGATTCAACCGCACGATCGTGCAATTCCTGCAGTTCGCCCGCAACTTCAACCAGCAATTCCCGGGATTCGATACCGACATCCACGGTCTCGTCGAGACCAGCGAAGCCGGAAAGCTGCGCTATTTCGTCGACTGCGTGCGGCCGAAGTAGGGGGAACGGCCGTTCAGTCGGCCTGTCGCGGGCTCCCGTCCGGCAGGTGCGTACGGCACTCAGTGAATATGCGCGCCGTGCTGGCCCGGCAGATCGCCGAGTCCAGCCGCGGATAAATGCCGCGAATCGCTTCCTCCTTGGTGGCGAAGATCCTGTCGCGTCCGATCCGCTCGACCAGACCGGCGCGCTCCAGCACGTCGACGACGTTGGACTTCAGATTGCACAGGTAGAGAGCGCCGCCCGCCGCCCGTTGCGCATCGGCCTCCTGCGCGAGCAGCTCGGCGCCGGCGACGTCGATGAAGTTGATGCCGCTGCCGATCAACAACACATGGCGGCGCGCCGACGCGCCGCCACGCATCGCATCGAGCTCGTCTTTCACGTGGTCGACCGCGCCGAAGAACAGCGAGCCGTCCACGCGCAGCAGCGCCAGCTGCGGGCATTCGGTCAGGCGGCCGAGCGAGCCACTGGCGGTGACCGGAATGAAGCGCCGCTGCGGCGAGGATGGATCGGGCGCGACCGCGTGTATCGCCGGATGGGTCGTTCGATTGAGGTAGGCGAACAGCGAGCAGAGGACGCCGACCAGGATCGCAAATTCGAGTTGCACGAACAGCGTCGCAAGGAACGTGACCGCGAGCACCAGTGCTTCGCTCCGGCCGACGCGCACGATCTCGCGGATGCGGGTCAGGTCGATCAGGCCCCACGCGATGATCAGCAGCAGCGCCGCCATTACCGCGATCGGCAGGTACGCCGCGAGCGGCGCGACCAGCAGCAGCACGACGATCAGGAATCCGGCGGAAAACACGGCGGCCAGCGGCGTTTTGGCTCCGGCTTCCAAATTGGCGCCGGTGCGGTTGAACGACCCTGACGTCGGGTAGCTCGAAGTGAACGCGCCGGCGATGTTGGCCAGCCCCTGTCCGATGAATTCCTGATTGCCGTCGATGCGCTGGCCGGAGCGCGCGGCAATGGCGCGCGCGCTCGCCACGGCTTCGGTCAGTCCGATCACCGTCAGCGCGAACGCGATCGGCGCCAGCATGCGCCAGGTCTCGCCCGAAAACGCGGGCAGCGACAGCGGCGGCACAGCGGACGGCAGCGGGCCGACCGTGGCGACCTGCGCGATGCCGGTGCGCGCCAGGGCGTACGCGAAGACGCTGCCGACGATCATTCCGCTCAGCAGGTACGGAACGCGCGGCAGCACTCGTCGACCCGCCAGCGACGCAAGCAAGGTCACGACGCCGACTACCGCCGTCCACCGATCGATCTCGGCCGCGTGTCGCGCGAACGACGCCAGCGCGTTGACGAAAGTCGCTGGATGAGCCGCCGGCAGTCCGAAAAAGTTCGACAGCTGCGCCGCGATAATCAGAAGTCCCGCGCCCGCGGTGAAGCCGATGACGACGGTAGTGGAAACGAAATTGACCAGCGCGCCGAGCCGCGCGAGCCCGAGCGCGAGCTTGATGAGCCCGATCATCAGACCCAGCGTCAATGCGAGGCGAAGATACTCAGGCGAGAACGGCAGCGCCAGCGCGGAGAGCGAGGCGGAGACCATCAGCGAGGTCGCGTTGGTTGGTCCCGAGACGAGATGCCACGACGAACCCCACAGAGCGCCGATCACCGCGGGAAGCATTGCGCCATACAGGCCATACTGCGGCGGAAGCCCGGCCAGCGTCGCGTACGCGACGCCCTGAGGCAGAACGATGAGCGAGCCCAGCAGGCCGGCAAGCAGATCGGCGCGCAATGTCGCCGCGGTGACGCGATGCCGCCAGGCCAGAAAAGGAAAGAGCCTCAGCGCCAGCGGAGGCATTGGAGACTAGGGCCGGACCGGGACCTGAAGCTGGGCTGCACGGCCGCCATCATGCAGCGGCGGCAGCGGTCGCGCAACGACGGCGAGTGGATCGGACTTTAAGCTGCGACCGGAACGCTCGCCAATGCCGGCGGCTCCGGCGCCTGTTGCGCCTGCGCGGCGGCGATCAGCGAGGCGAGCACGCACGAAGCCATGCGTACTTCCATCGTGTCGTTGCGGCCGCCGAGAACGACGGGAACCTTTGCACCGAGCACGATGCCGGCGGCGAGCGCGCCGCAGATCGCGGTCAGCGTGCGCACGACCAGCGAGCCGGCGTCGAGTCCGGGAACGATCAGCACATCGGCGTGGCCGGCCACCGGATCGTCGACACCATTGACACGCGCCGCGTCGGACGAGAGCGCGCTGTCCGCGGTCAGCGGTCCGGCCACGGTGCCACCGGTGATCACGCCCTGCGTCGACATTTTCGCCAGCGCCGCGGCGTCGCCGGTCGCAGGCAACGCCGCGGTCACGCCCTCGACCGCGGCCAGCACCGCGACCTGCGGGTTCGCGATGCCCAGCGCGTGCGCGAGGTCGATGGCGTTCTGCACGATCTCGCGCTTGGCGGCGAGATTCGGCGCGATGTTGAGCACCGCATCGGACAGGATGAATGGCCGGGAGAAGCCGGCGACGTCCATGAAGAATGCGTGCGTCAGCCGTCGTTCGCCGCGCAAGCCTGCGTCGGCCGCGGCCACCGCGCGCATCAGGTCGTCGGGATAGAGGCTGCCCTTGATCAGCGCGCGCACGGTGCCGTCCCGTGCCAGTGCGACGGCGCGGCGGGCGGCTTCGGCCGGGTCGTCCGGCGTATCGATCAGCTCGATGCGCGACAGATCGAGCCCAGCATGCGCCGCCGCGTCGGCAATGCGCGCCTCGGGTCCGACCAGCACCGGCGCCAGATAACCGGCGAACTGGCCGGAAAGCGCGACCTGCAGCGAGTCGCGATCGCACGGATAGACGATCGCCGTCGGCAGCGCCGGCAAATTGCGGACGCGCTCGACCAGGCGCTGGAAGTGCGGACGGGTAGGCATAGCCACCGAGCGTGGCAAAGGGGGAAGGGCCTGTCAACCCTTTCCGATGACCGGCATTCGTTCGGGGGCAGCCGTTATTCTTTTGTCATGGCGGCGATTGGCGCAGGCCCGAACGCCTGGCGTCGCGCCAAGGAGTCGACTACAGCTCGGCCTCGCGAAGAGGCCCGCGCTTTCCCATATCGCGTGTCGGCGTCCGCAGGTGTTCGCGGACTGCGCATCCCCATGCTTCGCATAGGGCCCCTGCGTACTGCTCACACCTTCCCCTTCCACGGAACCACGACACGCTCGACCTGGCGCATCAAGAGGTCGAACAAGTAGGCGACGGCGCCGATGACGACAATCCCCATGATCACGATATCGGTGCGCAGGAAGTTCGACGCATTGAGCACCATCTGGCCCAGGCCGTAGGTCGCCGCGACCATCTCGGCGGCGACCAGGGTCGTCCAGCCGAACCCGATCGAAATGCGCATCGCCGTCAGGATCTCGGGCATCGCCGCCGGAATGACCACGTGGGTGATCACCTGCCAGCGCGACGCCCCCATCGAATACGCGGCGTGGATCTGCTCCTGCGACACCGAGCGCACACCGGCGCGCGCGCTCATCGCCAGCGGTGCGAAGCAGGCGAGGTAGATCAAAAGGACCTTCGACAGCTCGTCGATGCCGAACCAGATGATGATCAGCGGCAGATAGGCGAGCGGCGGCAACGGACGGTAAAACTCGATCGGCGGATCGAAAATCCCGCGCGCGATCCGCGAAACGCCCATCGCGATCCCGATCGGTATCGCGGTGACGCAGGCCAGCAGGAACGCGGTGAAGACGCGAAACATCGACCAGCCGAAGTGCGTCGCCAGCGGCGCGTCGGTCAGCTGGCCGCGAGCCGATTCCCACAGGCGGGCGAACACCGTCTCCGGCGTCGGCAGGAACAGCGGCGGCAGCCAGCGATAATGGCTGGCGACCCACCACAGCGCGCCGATCGCGACCATCGTCACGATCGATATCGCGGTGCTCGGACCTTCGCCCGGCGTCGAGTAGCCGGAAGTCTTCGGGCGATCGCCGCCCGCCGCCGGAATCGTCGCCATCGTCAGTGCTCCGCGCCGCCCGCGACCGCGTTGTCGCGATGCAGGATCACCGCCAGCACTTCCTCGCGGATGCGGATGAAGTCGGGCGAGGATTTGATCGCGCGCGCGTCGCGCGTCTCGATAAAGCGGCGGCTGAAATCGAGCTCGTACTCGTGCGAGATGCGTCCCGGTCGCGGCGTCATCACGACCAGGTGCGTGGCCAGGAACAAGGCCTCCTCGACGCTGTGCGTGATGAAAAAGCACATCTTGCCGGTGCGGTGCCAGACGTCGAGTATCAATTCCTGGATCGCTTCGCGCGTGAATGCATCGAGTGCGCCCAGCGGCTCGTCCATCAGCATCAGCTGCGGATCGCTGGCGAGGGCGCGCGCGATGCCGACGCGCTGCTGCATCCCGCCGGACAGCTCGTAGATCGGCCGCTCGGCCAGACCCTCGAGGCCGACCAGCGCGAGCTTTTCGAGCGCGACGTTCCTGCGTGCCGCGGCATTGAGACCGCGCATGCGCAGTCCGAATTCGACGTTTTCGGCGACGTCGAGCCAGGGCATCAGCGCGTGCTTCTGGAACACGACGCCGCGGTCGGCGCCGGGCGCTGTCACCGGCTTGCCGCCGAGCTCGATCGTCCCTTCGGTCGGCGGCAGGAATCCGGCAATGCACGACAGCAGCGTCGTCTTGCCGCAACCGGACGCGCCGATGGCGACCAGGAATTCGCCGTCGCGCATCGACAAGTCGACACCGGACAGCGCGTCGACGGTGCCGTGCTTGGTCGCGTAGCGAACGCCTAGCTGGCGGATGTCGAGCGTCGGCAAGGGATTCCCGTTCGAAGTCGGCGTTGCGCGGGTCGAACCGCAGGCGAGAAAGCGAGCTTCCGATGCGTCTCGGTTCGAGGATTCTGGCAGAAAAACGGCGGCGCATCAGGCGCCGCCGTCTCGATGCAATGAATCCTGCGGATACTTACATCGCCTTGGTCACCCACTCGACGGTCACGTTCTTGCTGTAGTCGGGAGCCACCGTCTGCAGCCTTCCTTGATCCTTGAGGAAGTTGGCTTGCTGCGTCAGCGCCTTGGCCGCCGCGCCGTTCGCGCCGCCGCCCAGCCAGGTCGGCGATGCCTGCTCCTTGGCGCTGGGAAACCCGTACAAGGCCATCGACGCCGCGACGTCCTCAGGTTTGCCGCCCGACCACTTGGCGACCGCCGCGACCTTGGCCGGATCGCCGGTCCAGGCCTTGGCGTTGGCTCGATAGTCGGCGTCGGCTTTGGCCACCGCCTTGACCAGTGCGACCATGAACTCGGGATTCTCCCTGGCGAATTTTCGCGTCACGATCAGGCCGTCGAACGTGCACGCGCCATCCTTGCAGATGTCGCCCGAGGTCGTCAGCACCTTGCCGTTCTTCTTGACGTTGGTCAGCACCGGGTCCCAGATGAACGTCGCGTCGATGTCGCCGCGCTCCCACGCGGCGGCGATTTCCGGCGGCCGCATGTTGAGCACCTGCGCGTCGGTGGCCTTGAGGCCGGCCTTCTGCATCGCGTAAAGCAGCTGGAAGTGCGAAGTCGACACGAACGGCGTTCCGATCTTCTTGCCCTTGAGGTCGGCGACGGTGTTGATGCCGCTGCCGTTGCGCGCGACCAGCGCTTCCGCGGCTGCGATGTCCTCGAGAATCCAGAAGAGCTCGACGTCCATGCCCTGGCTGATGGCGGTCGCGATGCCGGTCGACCCGACTTCGCCCAGCTGCACGTCGCCGGAAGCCATCGCGCGGATCACGTCGCCGCCGCCGCCGAACTGGCGCCAGTTGATCTTGAAGCCGGTCGCCTTTTCGATCTCCTGGCTCTGCTGTACCCAGCGCCATGGATTCATCATGTCCTGATAGGCGAAGGTAACCGCTTTCTGCGCCATTGCCGGCATCGCGACGACGGCCGCGGCGGCGAACAGGAATCCAGCCAACCAGTTTTTCATGTGTCCTCCGTCCCCTTGGATGGTGAAACGAGCCGCCAGTCAGATCGTCGCCAGCGTCTTGCGCAAACAGTCGACGATGATGTCGACATCCTTCTTCTCCGCGATCAGCGGCGGCGCGACGATCGCGCAGTCGCCGGTCGTCTTCAGATGCAGGCCGTTGTCGAACAGCTTCTTCTGCAGGGTGTGTCCGCGTCTTCCCGGCGCGCCGTCCGGATGAACGTCGAACGCCGCCAGCATGCCGTAACCGCGGATGTCGGCGACCACAGGCAAATCCTTCAGCGACCAGATGGCGTCGAGGAAATACGGCGACAGCTCGGCGCCGCGCTCGAACAGATTCTCCTTCCGGTAGATGTCCAGCGTCGCGAGGCCCGCCGCGCACGGCGCCGGGTGCGCCGAGTACGTATAGCCGTGGAAGAATTCGATCGCCCCTTCGGCGGCGGCGCCGACGATCGTGTCGTGTACGCGCTCGCTGATCGCCACCGCGCCCATCGGCTGCGCGCCGTTGGTGATGCCCTTGGCCATCGTCATCAGGTCCGGCGTCACGCCGAAGCTTTGCGCGGCGAACGCCTTGCCGGTGCGGCCGAAGCCGCAGATTACTTCGTCGAACACCAGCAGGATGCCGTGCGCGTCGCAGATTTCGCGCAGCCGCTTCAGGTAGCCCTTCGGCGGCACCAGCACGCCGGTCGAACCGGCGATCGGCTCGACAAAGCAGGCGGCGATGTTCTCGGGGCCGTAGAGGTTGACGAATCGCACCAGGTCGTCGGCCAGCTCGGCGCCGTGCGCGCCTTCGCCGCGGACGAACAGGTTCTCCTTCAGATGCGTGTGGCGCATGTGCACGACACCGGGCAAGGTCGGGCCGAAGCGGCGCCGGTTGTTGACCATGCCGGCGAGCGATACGCCGCCGAAATTGACGCCGTGGTACGCGCGTTCGCGCGAGACGAACATGTTGCGGCCGCCCTGGCCGCGCGCCTGGTGGTAGGCGAGCGCGACCTTCATCGCGGTATCGACCGCTTCCGAGCCCGAATTGACGAAGAAGATGCGGTTCAAGTCGCCCGGCGTGAGCTCCGCCACGCGCGCGGCGAGCTCGAACGACTTGACGTGGCCGCGCAGGAACGGCGCGATGAAATCGAGCTCGCGCAGCTGGTTGCCTACCGCGTCGGCGATCTCCTTGCGGCCATGCCCGGCCGCGCAGCAGAACAGGCCCGAGCTGGCGTCGATGATCTTCTGCCCGCGGTCGCTCCAGTAATACATGCCTTCGGCGCGAACGACGATCTTCGGGTCGGACTTGAATTCGCGGTTCGGGGTGAACGGCATCCAGTACTCGTCGAGCGAGACCTGGGAGCGCGCCGCTGGGTCGCGCAGATGGGTTTCGGCGTGGTCCATGCATTTCTCCTCATCGCCCGCGAAACCGGCGCCCCGGCTTCTCGCCATCGGCCCGTTGCGGCTGTGTTAGGATTCTACGCCAGCTTGCGGGCTGGAGTGTTGAGCGGCGACGCACCGCGCAGTCGTCGCGCAGTGGTCGAACCGCGCTCGGGCAAGGCACGCTCCCACGATGCACATCGGCGTTCCCAAGGAAATCAAGGTCCTCGAGCACCGCGTCGGTCTGACGCCGGAGAGTGTGCGCGAGGCGTGCACGCACGGCCACGACGTGATCGTCGAGACGCGCGCCGGCCAGGGGATCGGCATGGACGACGACGCCTATCGCCGTGCCGGCGCCACGATCGCCGCAACGGCGCCGGAGGTGTTCGTGCACGCCGACATGATCGTCAAGGTCAAGGAGCCGCAAGCCGTCGAGCGTGCGATGCTGCGACGCGGCCAGCTGCTGTTCACCTATCTGCATCTCGCGCCCGATCCCGAGCAGGCGGCGGATCTCGTCGCCAGCGGCGCCGTCTGCATCGCCTACGAGACGGTGACGTCGAAGAGCGGCGGCCTGCCGCTGCTCGCGCCGATGTCGGAGGTCGCCGGTCGCATGTCGATCCAGGCCGGCGCCTACTTTCTCGAAAAGGCGCACGGCGGCCTGGGCGTGCTCCTCGGCGGCGTGCCCGGCGTCGATCCGGCCAAGGTCGTGATCCTCGGCGGCGGCGTCGTCGGCTCGCACGCCTGTCATATCGCGCTGGGCATGGGCGCGGAAGTCTGGGTGCTCGACCGCAACACCGACGTGCTGCGCGCGCTGTGGCGGCAGTTCGGCCGTCCGCTGAACACCGTGTTCTCGACCCACGATGCGATCGAGCGCCACGTCATCAGCGGCGATCTGGTCGTCGGCGGCGTGCTGATTCCCGGCGCGTCGGCGCCGAAGCTGGTGTCGGCTGCGCTGGTCAAGCAGATGAAAACAGGCTCGGTGATCGTCGACGTGGCGATCGACCAAGGCGGCTGCTTCGAGACGTCGCGCCCGACGACGCACGCCGATCCGACCTATGTCGTCGACGGCGTGATCCACTATTGCGTGGCGAACATGCCGGGTGGCGTCCCGCGCACATCGACGTTCGCGCTGAACAACGCGACCTTGCCGTTTGTTCTGGCGCTGGCCGACAAAGGATACCGGGCCGCGCTCGCCGACGACCCGCATCTGGCCAACGGCCTGAACGTCGCCTTCGGCAAGGTGACCTGCCGCCCGGTCGCCGAGGCGCTGGGTTACGACTACACCGAACCGGCGGCCGCGCTGGCGTAGTCGGCGCGCACAAGCGGGGGAGCGGCAATGAACTCGATGACCGATTCCGGCGCGCTGCCGGTGCGAAGCGCGGTGCGCGGCCGGCAGAAAATGACGCCGTCCGAGGCTTTTGTCGAAACCCTGGTCGCGCACGGCGTGACCGACGTGTTCGGCATCGTCGGCTCGGCTTACATGGATGCGCTCGATCTTTTTCCGCTCGCCGGCATACGGTTCATTTCGGTCGCGCACGAGCAGGGCGCCGGGCACATGGCCGACGGCTACTCGCGCGTGTCGGGGCGCCACGGCGTGTGCATCGCGCAGAACGGGCCGGGCATCACCAATTTCGTGACCGCGGTCGCGGCCGCGTACTGGGCGCATTCGCCGGTCGTGGTCGTGACGCCGGAGACCGGCTCGATGACGCTGGGGCTCGGCGGCTTCCAGGAAACCGAGCAGCTGCCGATCTTCTCCAGGATAACGAAATACCAGGCGCACGTGAACAACCGGGCGCGCATGGCCGAGCTCACCTCGCGCGCGTTCGATCGCGCGCTGCTCGAACTGGGTCCGACGCAGCTCAATATTCCGCGCGACTATTTCTACGGCGATATCGAATGCGAGATTCCGCGTCCGCTGTCGATCGAGCGCGGCGCCGGCGGCGAGCAGAGCCTCCACGACGCGGCCGCGCTGCTCGCCGAGGCGAAATTCCCGGTGCTCGTCTGCGGCGGCGGAGTGGTGATGGCCGATGCCCAGGCCGAAGCGATCGCGCTGGCCGAGCTTCTGCAGGCGCCGGTCGCCAACAGCTATCTGCACAACGACTCGTTTCCCGCCGATCACCCGCTGTGGTGCGGGCCGCTCGGCTACCAGGGCTCGAAGGCGGCGATGAAGCTGCTCGCGAAAGCCGACGTCGTGCTGGCGCTGGGGACGCGTCTGGGGCCGTTCGGAACGCTGCCGCAGCACGGTCTCGACTACTGGCCGGCCGCGGCGAAGGTGATCCAGATCGACGCCGATCCGCGGATGCTGGGCCTGGTCAAGCCGATCTCGGTCGGCATCTGCGGCGATGCCAAGGCCGCGGCGCTGGCGCTGACCGCCCGCCTTTCGGGACGCTCGCTCGCCTGCCACGACAACCGCGAGCAGCGGCGCGGAGAGATCGCGTCCGAGCGCTCGGCGTGGGAATCGGAGCTCGAGCAATGGTCGCACGAGAAGGATCGCTGGTCGCTCGAGGTCGCCAAAGGCTCGTCGGCCATGCATCCGCGGCAGATGCTGCGCGAGCTCGAAAAGGCGATGCCCGACGATGCGATGGTCTCGACCGACATCGGCAACATCTGCTCGGTGTCGAATTCGTACCTGCGCTTCAAGTCGCCGCGCAGCATGTTAGCCGCGATGAGCTTCGGCAATTGCGGCTATGCGTTTCCGACGATCATCGGCGCCAAGGTCGCCGCCCCAGGCCGGCCGGCGATCGCCTACGTCGGCGACGGCGCGTGGGGAATGAGCTTCGGCGAAATCCAGACCTGTGTGCGCGAGGGGATTCCGGTCACCGCCGTCGTGTTCAACAACGGCCAGTGGGGCGCCGAAAAGAAAAATCACGTCGACTTCTATGCCAACCGTTTCGTCGGTGTCAATCTCGACCGGCAGCCGTCGTGGGCGGCGGTGGCGAAGGCGATGGGCGCCGACGGAATCCGCATCGAAAAACTGTCCGACGTCGGTCCGGCTTTGCGCGCGGCGGCCGATGCGCAGAACGAAGGCAAGACGACGGTCCTGGAAATGATGGTGACTCGCGAGCTGGGCGACCCGTTCCGGCGCGATGCGCTGGCGATGCCGGTGCGTCATCTGGACAAGTACAAGTCGACCGCGGCACCCTGAACGATGCCGCCGTGCGGCGCTGACAAGAACGCTTCGGCCGCGCCCGGCGCGACGTAAGGCGCCGCGTTGATCGCGCCGCCGCTCCCCGCCCCACTCGCCTACGTCGCCTGGGGCGCGGGCGTCGCGCTGTTCGCCGGCATCGTGCGCGGTTTCGCCGGCTTCGGCCTGTCGGCGTTCATCGTCGCCGGCATGTCGCTGGCACTCTCGCCGCAGCAGATCGTTCCGGCGGCGATGATGCTGGAGATCCTGGCCAGCTTGTCGCTGCTGCGTTCGGTCTGGCGCGACGTGGCCTGGCACTGGATCGGTCCGCTCCTCGCGGGCTACGCGGTCGCGGTGCCGCTGGGCGTTTGGTGCCTTGCCACTTTGCCGGAGGCGCCGTTACGCGCCGCGGTCTCGGTCGTGATATTCGCCGCCGCGCTGATGATGCTGCGGGGCTGGCATCCGCAGTGGCGCGACACGATCGCGTTGCGCCTCGGCACCGGCCTGGGGTCGGGGTTCCTTTCGGGACTATCGTCGATCGGCGGCATGTTCGCCGCGACGATGCTGTTCACGACGACGCTGCCTGCCGCGAGATTGCGCGCGACCCTGATCGCGCTGTTCTTCCTCAGCGCGTGGTACGGACTTGCCTGGGCGGCGCAGCAGGGGCTTGCCACCGAGGCTACGGTCCTGTGGGCGGCGTGGCTTTTCGTCCCCATGCTGATCGGGATCTTCATCGGCCACCGTTTCTTTGCCCGCGCGGCCGAAGCCCAGTTCCGGCGCGCGGTCCTGAATGTGCTTGCCGCGGTCGCCGGGCTGGGCCTCGTCCGCGCGCTGTTCGCGTTTTTCTGACACCGTGCAAAATCTTGAGTCATACTTAGCTCGGAGCGCCAGCGCCGTCCGCGCATCGCGCTACCGACGCACCCCCCGTTCATGACCCGCCAGATCGCATTCGACGACCGTTCCCGCCAGCAGACGCATTTCAGCACCTGCTACATGTGCGCGTGCCGCTGCGGCATCAAGGTGACCGTCGAAAACGATCGCGTGCGTTTCATCCAGGGCAATCCGAATCACCCGGTCAACAAGGGCGTCCTCTGCGCCAAGGGATCGGCCGGCATCATGAAGCAGTATTCGGCGGCGAAGCTCACCAAGCCGCTGATGCGGCGCCACGGCGCCCGGCGCGGCACCGGCGACTTCGTCGAGATCGAGTGGGACGAGGCGCTCGACATCCTGACGGCGCGGCTCAAGGAGATCCGCGGCAGCGATCCGACCAAGCTCGCGTTTTTCACCGGGCGCGACCAGATGCAGGGCCTGTCGGGGATGTGGGCGCAGCAATTCGGCACGCCGAACTGGGCGGCGCATGGCGGCTTCTGCTCGGTCAACATGGCGGTCGCCGGCCTGTACACGATAGGCTATTCGTTCTGGGAGTTCGGGGCGCCCGATTGGGATCACGCCAAATACTTCCTGCTCTGGGGCGTGGCCGAAGATCATTCGTCGAACCCGCTCAAGATCGGGCTCGACAAGCTGAAAAAGCGCGGCGCCAAATTCGTGTCGATCAACCCGGTGCGCACCGGATACTCGGCGATCGCGGACGAGTGGCTGCCGATCCGCCCCGGGACCGACGGGCTGCTCGCGCTGGCGCTGGTCCACGTGCTGCTCAAGCGCGGCGCGATCGACTGGGAGTTTCTGATCCGCTACACGAATGCGCCGTGGCTGGTCGTGCAGACGCCGGGCATGCCGGGAGACGGCCTGTTCGCGCGCGACCAGGACGACAATCCGCTGGTCTGGGACCATGTCGCGCAAGTGCTCACCAACGGCCATCTTCCCGACATCGCGCCGGCGCTGCTTGCCAGCGTCGAGTTGCCGGACGGACGCCGCGCCAAGACGGTGTTCTCGCTGATCAGCGAGCGCTATCTGGACGAGCGCTACGCGCCGGAACAAGTCGCGGCCGAGTGCGGAATCGCCGCCGCGACGATTACCCGCATCGCGCACGAGATCGCGCACGTCGCGTTCAACGAGGCGGTCGAGCTGCCGATCCGGTGGACCGACATGCACGGGCGCACGCACGACAAGGTCATCGGCCGGCCGGTCGCGATGCACGCAATGCGGGGCATATCCGCGCATTCCAACGGGTTCCAGACCTGTCGCGCGCTGCACCTGCTGCAGATGCTGCTGGGCGCGCTCGAAGGTCCGGGCAACTTCCGCGCCCGCGCGCCGTATCCGCGGCGCATCCCGATGCGCACGCTGCCGGAGAACGACCCGACGGTGATTTTCGCGCCGGACACGCCGCTCAAGCGCATGCCCAACGGCAATCCGACGCGGCCCGAGGACCTGGTGATCGACAAGGACGGCAAGCCCTTGCGCATCGACCGCGCGTACTCGTGGGAATCGCCGCTGGCGGCGCACGGCATGATGCACATGGTGATCACCAACGCCGCCAACCACGATCCGTACCCGATCGACACGCTGCTGCTGTTCATGGCGAACATGGCGTGGAATTCGTCGATGAATACCGGCGACGTGCGGGAGATGCTGGCGCGCACGGCAGCGCACGGCGAGTACGCGATACCGTTTGTGGTCGTCGTCGATGCCTTCCAGTCCGAGACC
>DATASF010000023.1:0-17785 GCA_036269335.1 Casimicrobiaceae bacterium | reverse complement strand
ACACGCACGGCGTGGGTGTTGAAATACGTGATCAGGCCGTCGTTGTCGCACATGTACGCGGCAGCGGGCAGGCGATCGAGCAGGCGACGGAATTCAGCAAGCCCGCGCGATGAGCTGGACGCGAGGCGCAGTGCGCCGGTGCGAGGAGCGGATTGAGAATCCATGACTGTCTCTTGTTCGGCGTAGACCGGCCCGCAATGGTATCGGCTGGGTGCCGTGGATCACAAGGCGATTTTGTAGGCCAGAGTCCTAGATTTCTGTAGGAGACGCCCGGGTAAGACGCGCTCCTACATCGGCCCTGCGATACGCCGACGCCAGAACAAGACGCCCGCCGATGGCGAAGGCCAGGCGGACCCAGCCAGAATGCGGTGCTCGACGCCAGGAGAGACGATGCTCGTTTGCCCGTACGATATGCACTGGTGCGACCGTGCCGGTTGCAAGAGCGCGTGCGAGCTCTCGGGCGAAAAACCGTTGCTGCAATGCGTCAGTTGCGGCGTCTTGATCATCCGTCCGGTGGCGCACGGCCTGTGCGTCGATTGCATAACGGTCCACTTCGCCGAGCAGGAGAAAGGGTAGATCATGGCTCGCTCGCTTTGGAAGGGTGCGATCTCGTTCGGACTGGTCAACATACCGGTCGAGCTGTTCCCCGCGGAAGAGCGCAAGGGATTCCAGTTCTCGATGCTGGACAAGCGGGACCTTTCGCCCGTCGGGTACAAGCGCTACAGCAAGAAGAGCGGCAAGGAAGTCGAGTGGGCGAACATCGTCAAAGGCTACGAATACGAAAAAGACCAGTACGTCGTCCTGTCGGATGAGGATTTCCGACGCGCCAACGTCAAGGCGTCGCGCACGATCGACATCAAGGCGTTCGTGCCCGCCGCGGAAATCCCGCCGCAGTATTACGAGACGCCTTACTACTTGGCACCCGCCGATCGCGGCGAAAAGGTCTACGCGCTGCTCCGCGAGACTTTGCGCGCCACCGGCCGCGTCGCTGTGGCGCAGGTCGTCATCCGCACGACCGAGCATCTGGCCGCCGTCGTGCCGCAAGGGCGCGCCCTGATGCTGGTCACGATGCGCCATGCCGACGAGATCCGCGGCGCGAGCGGGTTCGAGTTGCCGGCGGAAGGG
This sequence comes from Casimicrobiaceae bacterium, assembly GCA_036269335.1. GTDB lineage: Bacteria > Pseudomonadota > Gammaproteobacteria > Burkholderiales > Casimicrobiaceae > PALSA-1003. Next base: position 16,660 of record DATASF010000023.1, on the reverse strand, counting down.
TTGAAGAGCGCCGGCGTCAGCACCAAGGAAGTCGATCTCGCCAAGCGTCTGGTCGACGACATGACCGAGCACTGGAAGCCGGACGAGTTCAAGGATACGTACCACGAAGACCTGATGCGTCGCATCCACGAAAAGATCAAGGCCGGGGAAACCAAGGAGATCACCAAGCCGAGCGGCGACGAAGGCGACGAGCCGCGCTCGGCCAAGATCATCGATCTCGCCGCCTTGCTGAAGCAGAGCCTCGACAAGGGCGGGGCCCGTGGCAAACCGGCCGACGCCCGCCGCTCGAAAGCCCCGGCAGGCAAGCCGGCGCTGCGCGTGGTCGCCGCGTCGCGCGGATCGGGCCGGTCGCCCGCCAAGCGCAAGCGGGCCTGACCCCCGCTCCGAGACCCATGGGCCTGGAACGCTACCGCGAGAAGCGCAATTTTCGGGCAACGCCCGAGCCGCGCGGCCGCGTCGCTCGCGGCAAGGCGAAGGAGTTGAGCTTCGTCATCCAGAAACATGCCGCGAGCCATCTGCACTACGATTTCCGGCTCGAGCTGAACGGCGTCCTGCTGAGCTGGGCGGTGCCCAAGGGTCCGAGCCTCGACCCGGACGACAAGCGGCTGGCGATGCACGTCGAAGACCATCCGCTCGAATACGGCGGCTTCGAAGGCATCATTCCGCCGCGCCAGTACGGATCGGGCACGGTGATGTTGTGGGATCGCGGCACCTGGCATCCGATCGGCGATCCGGTAGCTGGATATCAAAAGGGGCATCTCAAGTTCGAGCTCGACGGCGAAAAGCTCAAGGGCGGGTGGGACCTGATCCGCACGCATGGCAGCAAGTACGGCGGCAAGTCGGGCAAGCAGGCGTGGCTGCTGATCAAGGAGAGGGACGAGTACGCTAAGGAAGGCAGCGCGGCGCGCATCGTCGACGACGAGCCCGACAGCGTCGTCTCGGGCCGCAGCCTGGAAGAGATCGCGCACGAGAAGGCGAACGAATGGCATTCGAACCGTTCGGTCGCGGCGAACGTGCGCAGCGGTGCCCTGGCTGATGTCGCCTCGTCCAAATCGCGCAAACCCGCGAAACCGTCGGCCGGCAAGGCGTCGCGCTCAGTGAGCGCCGCCAGTGCCAATGGGAAAAACAAGGCAGCGCAGCTGTCTCCGGCGTCGGCGGCCGGCGCGAAGAAGGCCAGGATGCCAGCGTCGCTGTCGCCGACGCTGGCCACCCTGGTCGACAGCGCGCCGACCGGCGACGACTGGATTCACGAAGTCAAGTTCGACGGCTACCGGATGGTCAGCAGGATCGACCACGGCGACGTGCACGTCTATTCGCGCAACGGCAAGGAATGGACGGCCGCGCTGCCGTCGGTCGTCGCCTCGCTGCAGCGCCTCGACGTCGACCAGGCTTGGCTCGACGGCGAGATCGCCGTCGCCGACGCGCAAGGGCTGACTAGCTTCCAGCAGCTGCAAAACGCGCTGTCCGACCCGCGCGCGAAAAACATCAGCTACTTCGTCTTCGATCTGTTGTACCAGGACGGATACGATCTTCGCGGTGTCGCGTTGACCGAGCGCAAGCGATTGTTGCGGGCGCTGGTGGGGAAGTCGGACGCGGCGCTGCGCTACAGCATCGACGTGCAGGGCTCGGGCGCCGAATTCTTCGAGCAGGCCTGCAAGCTGAAGCTCGAGGGCGCCGTGTCGAAGCGCGCCGATTCGGTGTATCGGGAGGGCGTGCGCACGCGCGACTGGGTGAAGGTCAAGTGCGGCCACCGCCAGGAAATGGTGATCGGCGGCTTCACCGATCCGCAGGGAAGCCGCAGCGGCTTCGGCGCGCTGCTGCTGGGAATCTACGAAGGCGGCAAGCTCCGCTACGCCGGCAAGGTCGGCACCGGATTCGACGACAAGACGCTGACCAAGCTCCGGCCGATCCTGGGCAAGCTCGAGCAAAAGGAGGCGCCGTTCGTCAATCCGCCGCGCGGCTTCGAGGCCAAGGGCGCGCATTGGGTCAAGCCGCAGCTGGTGGCCGAAATCGCGTTCACCGAGTGGAGCAACGACGGCGCGCTGCGCCATCCGTCGTTCCAGGGCCTGCGCGAAGACAAGAAGGCGATCGACGTCGTACGCGAGCAAGCGGGCCCGGTGCGAACAACCGATGGCGACGCCGACCCGCCCGCGTCCAAACGGAAGCCCGCGCGCGCGGCCGCCGCTCGGGCGACGTCCACTCGGGCGACGTCGAGTCGCGCAACGGCGAGTCGCGCGACGTCGACTCGGGCAACGTCGAGCCGCGCAAAGTCCATCGCCAACACCGCGGAGGCGTCGGGAGCCGCAGCCGACACCGTCGCCGGCATCAAGCTGTCGCATCCGGACAAGGCGCTTTTCCCCGAGGCCAAGCTGGTCAAGCGTGACCTGGCGCTGTACTACGACGCGATCGCCGACTCGATCCTGCCGCACTTGCGCGACCGTCCGCTGGCTCTGGTGCGCTGTCCCGACGGCTGGAGCAAGCAGTGCTTTTTCCAGAAGCACGCCGACAAAAGCGTCAACGCCGCGGTGACACGGGTCCAGGTGCCGGAGAGCGACGGCACGGCCACTTATTTTGCCGCCAATTCCCTTCCCGCGCTGGTCGCGCTGGTGCAATGGGGCGTTGTCGAGCTGCATCCGTGGGGCTCGAGGACGCCGAAGCTCGATCGGCCCGACCGGCTGATCTTCGACTTCGATCCGGACGACGGCGTCGGCTGGAAGCAGATTGTCGAAGCGGTCGGCGTGTTGCGCACGCTGCTCGACGACCTGGGTCTGGAAGGCTTTCTGAAGACCACCGGCGGCAAGGGCCTGCACGTCGTCGTGCCGATTCGTCCGACGCTCGAATGGACGCAGGCCAAAGGCTTCACCAAGGCGGTCGCCGACCTCCTGGTAGAAACGTTTCCCGACCGCTTTATCGCGACGCTATCCAAGGCGCAGCGCAAGGGCAAGATCTTCATCGACTACCTGCGCAACGCCGAAGGCGCGACGGCCATCGCGCCGTACGCGATCCGCGCCCGCGCCAAGGCGCCGGTGTCGACGCCGATCGGCTGGAAGGAGCTCGACGCCGATGTGCGGTTCGATCACTTCAACGTCCGTAACATTCCCGAGCGCCTGCGCGGATTGCGCAAGGATCCGTGGGCGTCGATCGGCGACGTCCGCCAAACGGTGACACGCGCGATGTTCAGGCGCGTTCGCTACGAGGGGTAGTGTGGTGGACGACCTGAGCGAACGCACCGCAGAGTCCAAAGCGATCCTGGCCGCGGCCGGGCTGGTCTACGTGTCGGACACGAGTCCGGGCATCCGGCGCATTCGCCAAGGCGACAAGTTCGCCTACATGCTGGGCGACGAGCAGCTGACCGATGAGGCCGAGCTCAAGCGCATCGCGAGCCTCGCGATCCCGCCCGCTTACGAAGACGTCTGGATTTGCCGCAAGCCGAACGGGCATCTGCAGGCGACTGGACGCGACGCGCGCGGGCGGAAGCAGTACCGCTACCATCCGAAATGGCGGCTGCTGCGCGACGGCGCCAAGTTCGAGCGCATGCCGGCATTCGGCGAAGCCCTGCCGCGGCTGCGCCGGCGCTTGCGCCGCGACCTGGCGCTCCCCGGACTGCCCAGGGAAAAAGTGCTCGCGGTTATCGTCAGCCTGCTCGACGCGACGCGCGTGCGCATCGGGAACGCCGAATACGCGCGCGACAACGACAGCTACGGCCTCACGACCTTGCGCAACCGCCACGTGCAGTTCGTCCGCGACGGCCGCTTGCTGTTCCGGTTCCGCGGTAAGGGCGGCGCCGAGCACGAGATCGCGGTCGACGACAAGCGACTCGCCCGGCTGGTGCGCCGTTGCCATGAGCTCCCGGGGCAGCGCCTCTTCCAGTACGTCGACGAGACCGGCGAGCGGCGGCCGATCGATTCCGACCAGGTCAACCTGTACCTGAAGGAAGCGATGGGCGACGATTTCACCGCCAAGGACTTTCGCACCTGGGGCGCGACCTTGCGGGCGATCGCGATTATGCACGGCACGCCGCTGCCGGAGCCAGCCAGCGAGCGGGCGTTCAAGGCGTGCATCGTCGACGCGGTCAAGCAGGTGGCAAGCGACTTGCGCAATACGCCGACCGTCTGCCGCAAGTCCTACATCAATCCGCTGGTGTTCGATGCCTGGCGCAGCGGCGCGCTGCACAAGGGCATCGGAGAGAAGATCGCGGGTGCGCCGCGGCGGGCGGAGCGCCTGGTTCCGGCGTTTCTGCGGCGCCAGGCGCGAAATGCCAAGCGGGCATCGGCGCCCTCGCTGCGCTCGCTCAAATCATCGCCGCGGCCGCGGCGCATCAAGCCCAAACGCCTCGAGCCGTCCGAATTGCTGCGCGCCGCGGCCTGAGAACGCTCAAGCCGTTCCGTCGCGCGTTTGTTACTGTTGCCGGTACGTTTGTTCGCGCCCGCGTAATTCGTACAGCGCAGGCGCCGCGAACTGCGTCTCCATGCCCCGGGAAACGAGAATTTCGCGTGGCACGCGACTTGCATCGCATTGGTGCACGCGGCGATCGCCGCAACCCACTAAAGAGGAGGCGTCATGCAAGGTACATCTCCGCAAGCCGCGATCTACCGGCCGGAAACGGCCGTCATCGCGACGGGCACCGCAGGTAACGAATCGACCAAGTCCGCGATCTCCTGGGCCGCCATCATCGGCGGCGCATTCGCGGCCGCGGCGATGGGGCTGATATTGGTTGCGCTGGGCACGGGCCTCGGCTTCGCCGCCGTGTCGCCCTGGTCGAACTCCGGCGCATCGGCGACGACGATGACTATCGCCGGCGCGATCTGGCTGCTGCTGATGTCGGCGATCGCTTCGGGGATCGGCGGCTATCTCGCCGGCCGCTTGCGCACCCGCTGGGTCGACGTCCACGGCGACGAGGTTTTCTTTCGTGATACCGCGCACGGATTTCTCGCCTGGGCGGTCGGTACGGTGATCACGGCTGCGGTCCTTACTTCCGCCGCCGGAGCGCTGGTCGGCGGGACGGCCAAGGTCGCTGCGGCGGGCGCCGGCGCTGCCGTCGCCGGAGCCGGTGCTGCCGGCACGGCGGCATCGAACGCCGTGGTGCCGGGCCGTGCGGTCGAGGCCGCGGATCCGAACGCGTATTACGTCGACAGCCTCTTTCGCAGCGACAAGCCCGCAGACGCGTCCGGCTCGGACGATAGCGCGACGCGCGCCGAAGTCGGCCGCATTTTTGCCAACGGCTTGCGCGGCGGCGACCTCTCGCCGGCGGATCGCAGCTATCTTGGACAACTGGTGGCGGCACGTACCGGCTTGAGCCAGGAAGAAGCCGACAAGCGAGTCAACGACGCGTACACGCGAGCGAAAGCCGCTGCTGCCGATGCCGAAGCCAAGGCGCGTGAAGCCGCCGACGCCGCGCGGAAGGCGGCGAGCTATACGTCGCTGTGGATGTTCATCGCCCTGCTGGTCGGCGCGTTCGCCGCAACCTTCGCCGCGACTCTCGGCGGCCGGCTGCGCGATGGCGTCTATGCGTAGGGACGAGCAGGCAAGCTCAACGACCGCCGGCGGCCGGACGCCGCGGCGGGATTATCAACCCGACTAGGAGATCCATCTCATGCGCTCGATTCTGTTGTGGCTGCTCGGCGTGCCGATACCGATCATCATCCTGATCGCATTGTTCGCGCGTTAGGACGTACTGATCGTGCGCTGCCGCCAGCCCGCGGGCAGCGCACGATGTCTGGCGCCGTTAACCGGCGCGCGGCGCGGGAGCTGTTTTTTGCGCCGGGGGCGGGGCATTCGCCGCGAGGTGCTGTTTGCTGCTCGTCTGGGCGCGGAGTATCGCCCAAAGCGAGAGTTGCTTGGACGTGCTCATCCGGGCATAGTCGGCGCCGCGTATTTGCGACATGATCAATCCATCGTCCTCGAATTCGAGCATAAAGCATCCCTCCGCCTCGATCAGCCGGTGGCATGGCCTGGCGGCATTACGGTTCGAACCGGTTCCTTCGGCTGGCCGCCCGCCTTCGGGGCCCGTGGCAAGGCCGTCGAAAGGGGTAAGGACACATCGGCCGCCTGACTTGCAAGACCCGTTCCACTTGGCCGTGGAGCTACGGTATCAAGCACTTAGTCTTCGAGCTCGGTGCTTTTGGCGGGGGACCGTAAAATTCGTTGACAGACTTCCGGCGGCTCGCGATTCCCGAATCGCGGCCGCCGGTCAGTCTCTCGCGCCGTACCTCGAGAACCCGTAAGCTTCCGAGAAGTACGTCGTAGATACTCGATCGCTACGGTTGGCGCTTGGCGCGCTGCCCGTTGCGCTTTTGCGTCGCCTGCTGTCTGCCGGCTAGCGCGGCGACATCGATCGGCGGTTCCTCGCCGGCAAGCTCGGCCTTCCTCGCCTCGAGCTGCTGGCCCAGCGCCACCAGATCGAAGTCCGCCTTCCTCGCCTTGGAAAAGATCGTCGACTCCTCTTCCTGGACGTGGTGCTCGACATATTCGGAAAGCACCTTGACCCGCGCTTCGAAATGTTCGTCGCCGGGGTCGCTGCTCGCGATTTGCTCGACCAGCTCCTTGACGTGGGCGTGCTCGACGTCGGCTTCATCGAGCGCGTCGTCGGCGTCGCCGGCCTCCCGCAGCGCCGGATAGAATATTTCTTCCTCGATCTGCGCGTGAATTCGCAGCGCGTCGCACACCGTCTGCGCGACTTGTTGCATGCCGTCGGTGTCCTCGCTCTTCTTGAACTTTTCGAACTGCCGGAACAGCTTCTTGGCTTCGGCGTGGTCTGCCTTCAGCAGGTCGAGCGCGGTCTGCGCACGGCCCGTCGTACGAGCTGCGGTGGTTCTTGCCATCGTGGTTCTCCATGGTTTGCGTTTCGGTACAGCACTGGGCACCCGGCGCCGATCGCACGATCGGTGGCCTTCCGCCTGTAGCGACATTTTCAGTGCATCGCCGATTCGTTCCTATCGGACGCCGTCTGATTCGACCGTAGGAGGCGTTTGGAGATGATCGAGCAGCTGATCGAGGAATCCGCGCTGTCCTGCCAGCAGCTTGCGACGCGCGGTCGGAACATCGAACCAGTCGCCTCGATCGACCTCGGGAAATTCCCGGGTCTTGCCCGAGCGCGGCGGCCATTCGATCGCAAACATGTTGCTGCGAATCGACGCGGCGTCGATGTCGCCTTGCACGGCCCACGCGTGGACGAGCTTGCCGCCGGGCTGCTTCAGCGGCGCCAGCGGTACCGGCTGGCCTTCCAAGCGCGAACCCGTCTCCTCGAGGAATTCGGTGTACGCCGTCGCGAGCAGGTCGGCGCCTTCCGCCGCTTCGCCCTTGGGAATCGACCAGGCGCCATCGTCCTTGCGCGCCCAGTACGGGCCTCCGGGATGCACGAGAAACACTTCGAGCGCGTGATCTATCACGCGGTAGAGAACAATGCCGGCGCTGATTTTTCTTGTCATCGCAAGTGTCCGCGCGTTGCGGGCCGTGAATCGAGTAGGCGGCGTCTTACAACAGAATCAGTCGCCGTCCGATTGCGACCCCTGTGTCGAATCCGGGATATTCTCTCCGGCGACGAATCCCCGGCGCTGACGACGAGCAAAGAGTTTATGCGATGGCGACGCCCACAAGAAAGCGAACTCACAGACGCTGGCAGAAGCTGCTGCAGCCGATCAAGCTGAACGCGCGAAAGCGCGCGGACTGCGTCCTACGCGAGGCCCGGTGCGCCGCCAAGCCGGGCGCGGTCCGCGCGGCGGTGGAGCAGGCCGTTGCCATCGAGATCGAGCGTATGCGCGCATTGAATGAAGACGACGAGGTCATTCGCGCATTCCAGGCGGCGACCGAAGTGCACATCGCCCTATGTGAACGGGAAGCGAGTTAGCACGATCGTCGCGCGGTTCCCGATCAGCGGATTGCCGCGATCGCCTTGCAAAAGTTACGCTCGATTGTAGAACAGGCGCCGGCCGTGCGTGCGCCCGCACGCCATCGTGCCGCGTTCGTTCGTCCCGCCAGCCACGATCGGCGGATCGGCATGCGACTCGCCGGCCGAAACGACGTCGGCGCGCCGATCTATATTCGACCCATCAACGCCAGGATGATAAGGATCAGCAACACCAGGCCGAGACCGCCGCTGGGGTAGTAGCCCCAGCCGGTGCTATACGGCCAGGTAGGCAGTGCGCCGATCAAAAGGATAATGACCAGGATCAGCAATATCGTACGCATGGCTTGTCCCCTCGTTGGGTTGATCGCTTTTCAGCAGCGATGCTGTCTTTTCCGTCGTGACGTCGTGGTGCCACCTCGCCGGAACTTCCCGCTCCTCGCGCGTTACGCGACTGCGAACGGCGCGAACCCTCCGTTCATCGTTGAGCCGAAGCATGCCGCGTGCCAGCCTGGGAGCGCTTGACGGCATCGGGCGCCGGCGTGCTCTCGAGCAGGGCCACCGGCAAGGTTTCGAACAATGCGGCGACCGCCAGACGCGCCCCTTTGGCCGCCGGGGAGCTCTGCCGGATCGCGCCGGTCAGCACGTCGCGGTATGTAGTTCGCGATGGCAGCACGATGCGGGTATCGGCCCAGATCGCGCCGAGCGGAGGACGCGCGGTCCGCGCCGTCAAGTCCAGCAGCAGCCTTGGCACGACCGTCAGCGTGCTTCCGCCCTCATGCACGCGAGCGAACGCGCAGATATGCGCGGCGTGGGCTCCGGCAACCGGCAGCGCAACGTAGCGTCCGCGCTCGAACAGCTCCGGACGACGCATGCGCAGCGCCAGCGCCCGCCAGGTAGCGTAGAGCTTGAGACGCCCGTCATCGATCGCTCCGAACATCTCGCGCGCCTGAGCTTGATGCGGGCCGTCGGATCCGAACGAGCGCTTGATCTCTTGCAGCAACGCGCGCCGTCTGGCGTAATCGACCGGGCGCCGGTTGTCGGGGTCGACGAGGCTATAGTCCCACAGCTCGTTGCCCTGATAGATGTCGGGAACGCCGGGTGAGGTGAGCTTGAGCACGGTTTGCGCCAGGCTGTTGTACAGGCCGCAGCGCGCGACCAGCGCGTGCAGCGCGTGGAATTCGTGCAGGAACGGGTTCGGCTCGAGGCGTCCGAGCAGGCCGTCGATGAACGAGGCCAGCGCCGTTTCGTAGGCGTCGTCGGGACTGGCCCAGCTGCTGTGGACCTTGGCCTCGCGTATGGCCTTGCGCATGTACGCCTGGACGCGCTGGCGCAGCACGTCGAGCTCCCCGGCGTTCGGCTGAACCGACGGCCAGATGCCGAGCAAGGTCTGATAGAGCAGATACTGGTCGTTGCGGTCGGGCGCCGGGAGATCGTACAGCCGCGTCTCGTGCCGCTGGTTCAGACGCACCCACCGGCGCAGTGCGAGCCGCCACGCGGCGGGCATTTCGCTCAACACCGCGATCCGCGCGCGCACGTCCTCCGATCGCTTGTTGTCGTGGGTCGATGTCGCCAGCATTTCCCCGGGCCAGTCGCGCTGGCGTTCGTGCGCCGCGGCGTGGAAGGCGGCGACGCTGACGCCGAATCGCCGCGGATCGCCGCCGACCTCGTTCAGCGCGACCAGCCGGTTGTAGACATAGAAGCTCGTGTCTTCCATCGCCTTCGCCATGACCGGGCCGGTGAATTGCTGCAGACGGCGCGCGAAGCGATCGATGTCGGTGCGCAGCGGCGCTGCCGCGTCGGCGTGCGGGCCGGCGAGCACCTGGCGCAGGAAGTCGAAAGCGATCCGGTCCGGAGCGGGCCGCCATTGCCGGGCGACACCGATCGCCCAGTCGATGTAGCGAAGGTCGGACGCGCCGGGGCCGCGGCCGTCGATGTAGGTGCGGTAGACCGGCAGCGCCGCGGTGTAGAGCATCAGCGTGCGGCGCAGGACGTTGAACGTCAGGTCGCGGGTGTTGCGGTCGGCTTCGGCGATGCGGGTCAGCGCGTGCGCGAGCAGGTTGAGGTCCGACGCGAGCGCGCCGGACATGATCAGCAACTTCGCTTCACGCAGGATTCGATCGAAATCGACCCATCCGCCGATGAAAGCCGCGTAGACGCGATCGAACCGCGACTTCGCCGCGCCGTCGACCCACAGTCCGCCCACGAGATTGGCGAAGCGGTAGCCGGTCGTCCCCTGTACCGGCCAGTCCGCCGGCAAGGTCTCGTGCTCGGCCAGGATTTTCTCGACGGTGGTATAGAGGGCGGTCGCAGGCGCGGGGCTTCCGCGCTGCGCGCGCCTGGTTCCGCTGCGCAGCAGCGCGGCGCCAACGGCGGCCTGCAGCCGTTCGAAGTACGCCTTCGGGTCGTACAGGCCATCGGGATGATCGACGCGCAGCGCATCGATCTTGCGCTCGGCCACCAGGCGCAGCACCAACCGGTGCGAGTCGGCGAAGACCTGCGGATCCTCGGCGCGCAGCGCGGCGAGCTCGTTGATGTCGAAGAATCGACGGTAGTTGATGTCGTCCGCCGCGACCCGCCAACTGGTCAGCCGAAAGGCCTGGCCCTCGAGGAGCGCGTGCAGGGCGTCGAAGCTGGCTGCATCGCCCGGCCGCCCATTGAGACGCGCCACCGCGTCGCCGATGCGCTGGCCGATTTCCGCCGTCTCCGCGACCAGCGCCGCCAGCTCCCGCTTCAGCCGCTCCTTGTCGCGCCATCGCCGGGCGATGCTGCGCGGGGTGGCGCGGTCATGCGTGGGCAGCGCCGCGAAGGCGTTCGCCAGATCGAGCAGCCGATGCGCGGCCGCATCGCCGGCGCCGGCGTCCGGCGCCGCGGCGCCGCGCAGCAGGCCTGCGTACGAGCGCGGAACGATCGGGAAGCGATGCTGGAAATAGCGAACGCTGAACTCACCGGCTTGCTGATCGAATCCCAGCTGCAGCTCGCCCCGGAGCAGGACCTCGCCGTAGTTGTCGGCCAGCACCGGAACCAGGACCTTGCCCGAAAGCGCGGCCAGCGGCGGGGTCCAGTCGATGTCGAAATATCCGGCGTACTGCGAGGCGCGGCCGTTCTCGAGCACATCGAGCCACCACGCGTTGTCGCTGCCCATGACGCCCATGTGATTCGGCACGATGTCGGCCATCTGCCCCATGCCGTGCGCCGCCAGCGCTGCGGCGAGCGCCGCGAAGTCGTCGTCGCTGCCGAGCTCGGGATTGAGCTGCCCGTGATCGACGATATCGTAGCCGTGCGTGCTTCCGGGCCGCGCCTTGAGCCACGGCGAAAGGTAGACGTGGCTGATGCCCAGTTCGGCGAGATACGGGACCAGTGCGGCGGCGTCGGCGAATCCGAAATCGCGGTGCAGCTGCACCCGATAGGTCGCTCGCGGAATGTTCATCCCGGGTCGGCGGCGAGCGGCCGGCCGTCGCCGGTGACGCGCTGCGGGTCATGCTGCCGTGGCCTTTCCTTGCGCAGCATCCGGGTCAGCGCGGCGAAGCGCCGGTTCGACGCCCAGGATTCGAGCGGAACGCCCAGCTTGCGCCGCCAGTTCGGATACTGGTCTTCGGTGGTGCTGGGCAGATTCACCTGCGCATCCTGGCCGAAGACGTCTTCCAGCTGGACAGCCATGACCGACGACGGTGTGCGGGCGAGAAAACGATGCACGGCTATCATCAGGTCGACGGTCATGCGCCGCGGCGCGTCGGCGGCATCGAGAACGCCGGCGCGCTCGAGCGCATCGCGCAGCTTTCCCCGATCGCGCGACCGCGCGGCCAGCTGCTGCGCATAGGCATCGTCGTCCGAATAGAAGCGCAGCCTTTTGCGCACCGTGATGTCGCGTCCGGTCCAGAATCCGGACAGCGTCGGCAGGTCATGCGTGCCGACGGTGACCAGCGCCTGCGCCGGGTAGCGTTCGGGTGGCGCGAATTCGGCATCATTGGTCCGTTCGAAATACAGCGGCCGATATGAGAGTACCCCCGCGGCGCCGAGTGCGGCGCGTACGCCGGGTCCTATCGTTCCCAGATCCTCGCCGATGACCAGGCACCGGTTGCGCCTGCTTTCGAGCGCGACGATGCCCAGCAATTCGGAGAATGGATACGCGACGTAGGCGCCGTCGACAGCCGCCGCGCCTTCGGGCACCCAGAATAGGCGCATCAGCGCCATCACGTGATCGATGCGCAGCGCGCCGGCATGGCGCATCGCCGCGCGCAAGACGGTGACGAACGGCGCATAGCCTGCCGCCTTGAGGCGCTGCGGCAGCATCGGGGGAAGGCCCCAGTCCTGCCCGCGCAGGTTGAAGTCGTCCGGCGGCGCGCCGATGTGCATGTCCGGCGCATAGACGGCGGACTGGCTCCAGGTCTCCGCTCCCCCCGCGTCCGCGCCGACGGCGAAATCGCCGTACAGTCCGATCGCCATGCCGCAGGCGCGCGCTTGCTCGCTCGCGGCGCCCAGTTGCAGTTCCGCCTGCCACTGCAGGTACTGGAAATATTCGGCGCGATCGGCGTGGCGGCGATACAGCTCGTCGTCGGCAGTTGCCGACGGCGGGCGGTACTCGGCCGGCCAGGTCCGCCAGCCGCCGCGATCGCCGGTGGTCGCCGCGACGTGCTCGTGCAGCGCGTCGAACAGCCCGTGCAGCTTGAGCGCCGGGCCGCGCTCGCGCTGGAAATCGCGGAATGCGCGGCCGCGCTCGCCCGGACTTGCACCGAGCTGATGCTCGCGGAAGTGATCGTACAGCAGCGCGAGTATTTCGAATTTCAATCGTGCGACCGCCTCGTAGTCGACGTGGTCGAACGCGCGCAGGCGGGCCAGCGCGCTCTGGAACGCCGGACTGTAGACGCGCGCGCGTGCCGCCTTGCAGCCGGTGAAATCGCCGACCGCCTCGACGTCGATATAGAGCACGTTCAGCGCGGCGCGATTCGATGGGCTGTACGGGCTCGCCGCGTCAGGCCGCGCCGGAAACAGCGCGTGCAGTGGATTGGTTCCGACGAAGTCGGCACCTGCCGCACCCGCGGTCGCGACGGCGTTGCGCAAGTCGGTAAAGTCGCCGATGCCCCAGTTGCGATGCGAGCGCAGCGCGTAAAGCTGCAGCGCCAGCCCCCAGATACGCGAGCCGCCGGCGAGCAACGGCGGGGTGTAGCAGCGCGAAGGCGTGACGATCAAGCGCGCCGATGCAAGCGGCGCCTGCGTCGTTGCGCCGCGCACCGTCAGCGCATGGTATCCGGTGGCTTGCGGCAGCGGGATCTGCAGGACCTGCGCTTCGTCGCCGCCGGGCACCGCGTCCGGCATCGCCGTGCCTTGCAGGCTTTCGCCGGTTTCCAGGTCGATCCGCCAGTCGACCGGCACAGGGGTAGCACTCGACGATGCGAGTCGCAGCGCGACACGGCCCGCGCGTTCGTCGCCGACGATGACCGCCGTCGGCGCGACGCTGGCGCCGTCATCCGTCCCGGCGCTCGATGCCTCGCCGGCAGCTGCCGCGACGTCGATCCCCATCGCGCGCAACAGGGCAAGCTTGGTGTCATCCGGCGTCCGGCGAGACGCGCCCCACGCGTCCTCGTAACCTGCCGCGATGCCGTAGCGCTCGCACAAGTCCTCGAGCGTGGCGCGCTCAGGCATCGGCGGCGGCCTCGGTTGCGCCCGCGACCCGGAGCCAGGTCGACGACCACGGCGAGGCGAGCGCCAGCGCGGCCGACTCGCCGGTGGTGTAGACGAGATTTCCCGGCGGCAGCGCTGCCTCTCCATCGGGTGCGCCGCCCAGGTTGGCGAACAGCAGCAGGCGGTCGCCATCGCCGGTCGCCCAATGCGCGGCGAGGCTATGCGCACCGGTGACGGCGAAACCGCAGCGCCGCGGATCGAGCTTCGAAAGCAGCGGTACCACGACGTCACGCCTGATGCGCAGAAGATCGTGATAGCGATCGAGCCAGCTCGCGTGTTCGGGGTGTGTGATCGAGTCCCAGTCGAGCCTGCTCTGGGCGAACGTCGCCGGCGCCTGCGGATCGGGAATCGCGGCCGCGGAGGCGGCATCGGCGAAGCGCGCGAAACGCGCGAACTCCTTGAGCCTACCGGCGCGCACGGCCGCGGCAAGGTTCGGATCGAAGTCGCAGAAATACAGAAACGGCGTCGTCGCGCCGAATTCCTCGCCCATGAACAGCAGCGGCGGCGAAGGCGCCAGCAAAACGATCGCGACCCCCGCGGCGAGCGCTGCCGGCTCGGTGAGCACCGTCAGCCGTTCGCCGAAGGCGCGATTGCCGATCTGGTCGTGGTTCTGCAGAAACGAGACGAACGCCGTCAGCGGCAGCCCGGCGGTCGAGCTGCCGCGCGGACGCCCGCGCAGCGAAGAATCCTCACCCTGGTAGGCGAAGCCGGTGGTCAGGCAGCGGCCCAGGTGCTCGAGCGGCGCATCGGCGTAGTCGACGTAGTAGCCGTCACGCTCGCCGGTCAGAGTCGTGTGCAGGCTGTGATGGATGTCGTCGTTCCATTGCGCGGTGTACAGCCGGGCAGCGCCGTCGCCGTCGCGCGCAAGAAACGCCGCGGCGTTGTCGTCATTCTCCAGGATCAGGTGGACGTGCCTGTCCCCGCACCGCTGTCGCACCGTCGCGGCCAGCTCGTCGAGGAAATGCGGCGTCGAATCGTCGCGAATCGCGTGCACGGCGTCGAGCCGCAAGCCGTCGAAGTGAAACTCGTCAAGCCAGTACAGCGCGTTGTCGATGAAGAAGTCGCGCACCACGCGGCCGTCCTCGCCGTCGAAATTGATCCCATGACCCCACGGCGTGTGATGGCGCGAGGTGAAAAACTGCGGCGCGTAGCGATGCAAATAGTTGCCGACCGGACCGAAGTGGTTGTAGACGACGTCGAGGAACGCCATCAGTCCGCGGCGGTGCGCCGCGAGCACCAGTTGCTTCAGCGCGGCGGGCTCGCCGTAGCTCGCATCGGGGGCGAATGGCAGGACGCCGTCGTAACCCCAGCCGCGCGCGCCGCTGAAATCGCCGATCGGCATCAGCTCGAGCGCGGTCACACCGAGCTCGGTCAGGTGGTCGAGCTTCGCCTCGATCGCGGCGAACGTGCCTTCGCGGGTGAACGTGCCGACATGCAACTCGTAGACGACCGCCTCTTCCCAGCGCCGCCCCAGCCAGTCTTCGTCGTCCCAGTCGAAGGCGAACGGATCGACGACGGCGCTCGGTCCATCGACGTCCTGCGGGTTGTGCCGCGACGCCGGATCGGGCACCGACAATTCGTCGTCGATCCGGTAGTGGTAACGCGTGCCATGTGAGGCTTTGCGCGTCGTGAGCTCGAACCATCCGCCTGAGTCGGCGGCCAGCGGCAATGGATGCGATGCACCGTCGAGGCACAGGCCGACCCGGCGCGCGGCCGGTGCCCAGAGGCGGAAGCGCACGGCGCCGTCGTCGAGGACCATCGCCCCGAAGTCCATCTCATGCCGGCGCTTCATCGCCGCCTGGCGTGCTGCACAACACCGCCATCGAGCGGCCTTGCAACGGATAAGGCGCGCCGAACGGCAGCGGCTCGGGGGATGGTGCGTCGGTGGCGATGGCGGTATCGAGGAGCACGCACCAATGCGTCAGCCGCGGCTTGGGCAGCACAAAAGTGATCGCTTCGTGATCGGCGTTCAGCAGAAGCAGCAGGTCGTCGTCGTCGAGCGCATCGCCGTGGGCGTCGCTTTCGGCCAGGCCGTGTCCGGAGAGGAAAACGCCGAGGCAGCGCGCGAAGCCCTGGTTCCAGTCGTCTCCGGTGATCTCCTGACCATCGGGATTGAGCCAGGCGATGTCCTTGGCGTCCGCGGCGACGATAGAGCGGCCATGAAAGAACGTGCGGCGGCGGAACAGCGGATGGCCATTGCGCAGCGCGACCAGGCGATGGGTGAAGTCGATCAGGTTCTGCGCCTCGGGCGAGAGGTTCCAGTCGACCCACGACAGCTCCGAGTCCTGGCAATAGGCGTTGTTGTTGCCCTGCTGCGTGCGGCCCATTTCGTCTCCGCCGAGGAGCATCGGAACGCCCTGTGAGAGCAGCAGGGTAGTGAGGAAATTCCGCTTTTGCTGCTCGCGCAGCGCCCGGATCGCCGGATCGTCGGTCGGTCCCTCGACGCCGCAATTCCAGCTCCGGTTGTCGTTTTCGCCGTCGCGCCCGTTTTCGCCGTTGGCCTCGTTGTGCTTTTCGTTGTAGCTGACGAGATCGTGCAGCGTGAATCCGTCGTGCGCGGTGACGAAATTGACGCTTGCCGTCGGGCCCCGGCCGCGACCCTGGAACAAATCGCTCGATCCCGACAGGCGCGAGGCGAGCTCGCCGATGACGCCGCCGTCGCCCTTCCAGTAGGAGCGCACGGCGTCGCGATACTTGCCGTTCCATTCCGACCAGCCGGGAGGAAAATTGCCGACCTGGTAGCCGCCCTCGCCGAGATCCCACGGCTCTGCGATCAGCTTGACATGCGCGAGCTCCGGGTCCTGGCGCACGCAATGGAAAAAACCGCTCTGCTGATCGACCAGGCGATCGGTCCTGCCGAGCGTCGCTGCGAGGTCGAAGCGGAAACCGTCGACATGCATTTCCGTAACCCAGTAACGAAGGCTGTCCATCACCAGCTGCAGCGTCGCCGGATGCACGGTATTGAGCGTGTTTCCGGTGCCGGTGTAGTCGACGTAATGACGCGGATTTTCGGCGTCGAGACGATAGTAGACGCGATTGTCGATGCCGCGAAACGACAGCGTTGGGCCGAATTGATTGCCTTCGGCCGTGTGGTTGTAGACGACGTCGAGCAGGACTTCGATCCCCGCCGCATGC
>DATASF010000022.1:0-2855 GCA_036269335.1 Casimicrobiaceae bacterium | reverse complement strand
TGGCATCCGACAGAGTGTCTTCGGTAGCGAATTCGGCCAGCGGGTTCAACTCTGTCGCCGGGTACTTGATGTTGACCAAGTCAAAGGTTTCGCCGAGGTTGACCACGAAGGGATCTTTCCGTTGTCCAACAAATACACGTCCATTGCCTGCGCACCCAGGGATGGAAACGTCCCAAAGATGCTTGTTCGCGTAAGCAATATAGTTGGAGATCGTCTTGGCGCCGATGTAGTCGACTGGCTTGGCGAACGTCGTCCCGCCCGTGTTCAGGTTAGTTACTGGCATTGGAGTGCCCTGTCGGCGCGGACCGTGGATCACGCTCAGTGTGAACGTTTCGTGCGTGTTCAGGGCCGGCGATCCTGGCGTCGCGACATCTCCGGATCCGTTCTGCACGAGCGGAATCGATACCTTCTTGGTGCCGATGGTTAGTTGATTGTCGTCGAGCGTGTTCTGAAACTTGAACTGGAACGTGATGTTCTCGACCGCGCCACCGTCGTTGACGATATGGATTTCATACAGCGCCGTCGCATCCAGCTTGAAGTAATTGGGGCCGCCGTACGGATCCTGCAAGGGCAGGTAATTGGCCACCAGCGTGACATAGGCGTCGCGGCCGGGCTCGTAGCTGCGGAACATGTAGAAGTCGGTTCCGTCCACTTGCGGCATCGACGCGATGAAGGGCGCTTCGCGATGGCTGGACGCGAGGACCGGCGGGCTCGCGCTTGTCGCCAGCGTCATGATGGCCAGGCTTGCGGCCAATACGCTGAGCCGACGTCTGTTCGATGGGCTTGTAAGCATTGCAGTGACTCCTCGATGAGCGTTGCGATTCCGGCGCGCCTGGGCGCCGGAGCGTGCCGGCAGCCAACCTCCACGCACACCTGGCGTGAATCGGGGCCGTCGACACATTTACGGAACCGCTGCCTGGTTGGATGCAGCCAGCCGGGACCGGAGCCGGCCGGTGAGCTCAGCGCGCAGCGAAGGCGGATGCGGAGAAGCCCCCGCATCGCGGTGGCAAAGCGGTCTCGCCTGATTTATCATCGGTGCGGTGGCCGTGCGCGACATTCTCGATGACCAGATCGCCTACTACCGTGCCCGCGCCGGCGAGTACGACGAGTGGTGGTTTCGCGCCGGGCGCTACGATCGCGGCGCGGATTTCAACGCGCAGTGGCACGCCGAAACGGCAGCGGTCGAAGCCGCGCTGGTGTCCTGGCTCGCGGCCAGGCGGCCGGCGCAGGTGCTCGAGCTGGCGTGTGGCACCGGCCTCTTCACCCGGCTGATCGCGCCGCGCGTCGCGCGGCTCGCCGCGGTCGACGCATCCAGCGAGGTCATCGAGATCAATCGTGCGCGCGTCGGGGCCGATAATGTCGACTACGTCCAGGCCGACCTCTTCGCGTGGCGGCCGGTGCAGCGCTTCGACGCGATATTTTTCAGCTTCTGGCTATCGCACGTGCCCGAGCAGCGCTTCGCCGAGTTCTGGGAGCTGGTCGCCGCGGCGCTCGCGCCGGGCGGCGCTGTCTATCTGATCGACTCGGCGTTCGACCCGACGTCGACGGCGAAGGACCACGTGCTGCCCGGCCGCGACCACGGAATCGTCACTCGCAAGCTGAACGACGGGCGCGAGTTCAGGATCGTCAAGGTGTTCTACGAGCCCCCGGCGTTGACCGCGAAGCTCGAACCGCTCGGTTGGGACGCCGACCTTGCGCAGACGCCGCGCTACTTCATCTACGGCGAAGTCACGCTGGTGTAGGACGGGGGTCTGGGCAGCGAAACGATGCGGCCCCACCGATACGTCGCCCCGGCGAAGGCCGGGCCCAAGCAGCGCTGCCGAGAAAGCCAGTACCGCGCCTTCAATCCCGGCCTTCGCCGGGATGACATGTCAAGCTCAGGAATCCGCGTCGTACACGTACGGAGACTGAGCGACGCGGCTCGCGTCCATGACCCGCTCTTCGGCCAATTCCTTCGGGCGCTTGTCCCACCAGATCGCGCGGGCTTCGCGTTGCTTGTCGATCAGATCGGGCCGTTTCTGCAGCAGCTCGCGCATGAACCTGGTGTGTTCCGATTCGTAATGGCGGCTGGGCAGCATCATGACGGACTTCCGGCGGGCGGGCGATTGGACAGCGACAAGCCATTCTATCATTCGACGCGTTCGGCTGCCGGCGTCCGCATCGATCCGGCGATCAGGCGATATTCGTAGAGCCTGCATTCGAGGGCGCCGTTGAACAGCGGCGTGCGGCGGCTCGCTTTGAGGCCGATCAATTTCGGCAGTCGCGTATCGCCGCTCATCAGATAGGCGGTCCACCCGTCGTATCGTTGCTTGAACGCGTCGCCGAGCTGCGGATAGAACGCGGCCAGTGCGCCAGAGTCGGCGAGGCGCACGCCATATGGCGGATTGCTGACGATGACGCCGGAGGGCGCGGGCTTGGGGCGTATCAGCACGTCGGCGCGCTCGACGATAATCGTGCCGTCGACGCCGGCGGTGGCGATGTTCTCGCTGCATTGGTGTATGGCGGTCGCGTCGTCGTCGCTCGCCCAGATCGGCAGCGGCGCCGGCGTCCTCGCGCGGCGCTGGGCCGCCTGCTTGATGCGCTGCCACGCCGGACCGTCGTACCAGGCGAGCCTCTGGAAGCCGAACGTCCGCTTGAGTCCGGGCGCCATGTCCAGCGCGATCATCGCGGCTTCGATGGCGATGGTGCCGCTACCGCACATTGGATCGAGCAGTGGCGTTCCCGGCTGCCAGCCGGCCAGGCGCAGCAGGCCCGCGGCGAGATTCTCGCGCAGCGGCGCGTCAGCGGTCTCGCGCCGATAGCCGCGCTTGAACAGCGGCTCGCCCGACGTGTCGAGGTAGAAGCTGGCCTCCGTC
>DATASF010000021.1:0-3101 GCA_036269335.1 Casimicrobiaceae bacterium | reverse complement strand
CAACGCCGGCACGGCGACCTTCACGGTCAACGCGACCGTGGCCAGCAACGCCACCGGCTCGATCGCCAACACGGCGACGATTGCGACGCCGGCCGGGGTCACCGATCCGACCCCGGGCAACAACAGCGCCACCGATACCGACACCGTTGCCGTGGTGGCGAACCTCGCGCTTGCCAAGACCGACGGCAACACGACCTACACGCCGGGCGGCATCGCGACGTACTCGCTTACCGTGACCAACAGCGGCCCGTCGAACGCAATCAGCGTGAGCGTCACCGACAATCTGCCTTCGGGCATGACGCTCACGGCCGCTGCGACCTGTATCGCGACCGGGTCGGCGAGCTGCGGGAGCATCAGCGGAATCGCCGGCGGCACGAGCTTTACTGCAACGGGCGCGACGATCGCAGCAGGCGCCGGCAACCGCCTGGTCTACTCGCTCCCGGTGCGTTTTTCTGCCGGCCTGAAAGCAGCGCAGATCACCAATACGGCGACCGCCAGCGCGCCCGCAGCAGCAAGCGTCGCAACTGCATCCCATACCGACGTTCTCGGCAGCAGCAGCGCGCAGGCGCAGCCGATACCGATCGACGACCGCCGTGCGCTTTGGCTCCTCGCTTGCCTCATCCTCCTGTTGGGCGGGTGCCGGGCGCGAGGACGGCACTAGTTGCTGGCGCGCCGATTGACGGTAGTTGTTGGTACGTCTAGGCGACGCGTTGACGCGGAGTTACGCGGCCGAACAGGTGCTCCATTTCGCGGCGCGCGCGGTACGCGGTGAGCGTTTCGTCGATTGCCACATCCGACCAGCGGAGCACGTCGCCCTGCCTGATGGCGCGCAGCAGGCGCACACCGTGCGCGAGGCCCAGCGGCAGCGCGCCGCCGGCGAGCGACACAGCCGCAGGCAGCAGCTTTCCCCACACCGTGTAGCCGCCTTCGCCGTCGAGCGTCTCGCCGGCCTTCAGGTCTCGTTTGGCGGTAGCGGCAGCGTCGGCGTTGAAGCCGATCGCGCCGCCGGTGGCCTCGCCGCGCAAGCCGACCGACGCGACCGAGATACCTACTTCGAGCCCGATCAGGTGCCAGCGCTTGTAAAGGCAGGCGTAACGGCCGCTGTCGTCGGTCCGCACCATGTATTCGCGAAAGCAGTTGCGCAGGTATTCGGTGTCGCCTTCGAACACGACGAAAACGCCGAACCGGATGTCGTAGTCGATAGCGCGGCCGTCGCGCTCGACCGACGAGATCACCTCGACCTGGCCTTTGCCGTGCAGCACCCCGCCTTCGTCGATCGGACGGCACACGTTCGGGATCTGATCGATCGACGCCGGCGGATAAGTCAAGCCGTCCGGAGGCGCCGACAGCCCGGTGGCGTTGCACACGGCGGTGCACTCGATCGCCGGTTTCGAGCCGTCCAGGAACGAGTTGAACATCTTGGCGTTCAGGCCGCCGATCTTCGCCTGCTCCGGCGTGAGTCCGTAATGGCCCCACACGGTCTCCGGCGTCGATTGCGCGAAGTGCGGCAGCCACTTGTGGCCGCGCCCCGCCGCCACGACGCCGAAGCCCGCTGTGCGCGCCCAGTCGACCAGGTCACAGATCAGCGCCGGCTGGTCGCCGAACGCCAGGCTGTAGACGACGCCGGCCTCGGCTGCCTTCCGGGCGAGCAGGGCGCCGCACAAGGCATCGGCCTCGACGGTCACATTCACGACGTGTTTGCGCTGGGCGAAAGCTTCGAGACAATGCTCGACCGCCGCGATCGGGTTGCCGGTGCATTCGACGACGATGTCGATTTTCGGATGGCGCACCAGCGCCTGCCAATCGTCGCCGACGTGCGTCGTTCCCTTCACGACCGCGGCATCGATCGACGGCGCGGCGCTGCGCTCGGGAAGCCAGCCGACGCGGGCGAGATTCGCCCGCGCGGCCGCGGGATCGAGATCGGCGACGGCGACGACGTGTACGCCCGGCGTCTTCGGCACCTGCGCCAGGTACATCGCGCCGAACTTGCCGGCGCCTATCATGCCGACCGTCAGCGGCCTGCCTTGCGCGGCGCGCTCGGCCAGTTTGGCGTGGAGGCTCAAGCCGGCACCGCGCTCAGCCGGCCAGCGCCGGCTGCAGCGCGGCTTCCGGCGTGCCGTCGCGCCACGGCAGAGCGACCGGGTAATCGCGAAGCAGGCAATCGTCGGGCAGGCATTCGATCGGCGTGAAGTCGCGGTGCGCGATGTATTCGGGGCGCTTGAAGCGCCGGATATGGTTGGACACCGCGCACAGGCTCAGGTACACGCTGACGCGATTCCACGGCGACAGATTCGACGTCGACGCGTGCACCAGGCAGGAGTGGAACAGCAGCATCGATCCCGCCGGTCCCTTCGGCGCGACGATGCCGCCGCGCTCGACCAGGCTCGCGATCGTCGCGTGGTTGATCGTCCACAGCGGGTAGCTGGTCGTCGAGGTATCGTGCTCGGCATCGATGACGCCGAGCTTGTGGCTTCCGGGAATGAACATCAACGGACCGTTGAACTCGTTGACCTCGTCGAGAAATATCGCGATGTTCAACGCCCGCGGCTCGGGCATGTCGTCGTCGTTCTTCCAGGTCCCGAAGTCCTGGTGCCACTGCCAGACGTCGCCGTCGAAAGCCATCTTGCCGTTGATCTTGAACTGGTGCATGTAAACGGGCTCGCCGAACAGCGCGACGACCGGCTCGATCATCCGGGGATGGCGGGCGAGGCGCGCGAACGGCGCGCTGTACAGGTGCGCGGCGAAGTTGGTGCGCACCGCATCGCTGCCTTTTTCCCGTACGTTCTCGATTCGTCGCTGCGCGTACAGCCGTGGCACTTCGTCCCGCAGCACGGCGATCTCGCGCGGCGTGAACAGCGAATCGAAGAACAGGTAGCCGTCGCGCTCGAAGCGCTCGATCTGCTGCGCGTTCAGTTGCATTTTTCGTGACTCCTTCGCCGGCCCGGCGCACCGCCCGGGCGTTCGATCAACGACACAATGCGATCATCGGGCAAGCGCTGTCAACCGGCCGCGCCGCGACCGGCCGCGCACCGACCCGTGAAGCGGCTTGGCGCGGGAACGCCTTTGTTCTAAGCTCTTCGGGCGACGGGGTTTCCGATCAG
>DATASF010000020.1:0-12591 GCA_036269335.1 Casimicrobiaceae bacterium | reverse complement strand
ATCGCCGTCGATCCTGGATTCGGCTTCGGCAAGACGCTGGCCAATAATCTCGAGCTCTTGCGGCGGCTTCCAGAGATCGTCGCGCTCGGCCACCCGGTGGTCGCCGGGCTGTCGCGCAAATCGACGATCGGGACCTTGGCCGGACGCCCGGTCGAAGAGCGCGGTGCCGGCAGCCTGGCGGCGGCGCTCGCCGCGGTCGCCCGTGGCGCATCGCTGGTGCGCGTGCACGACGTGCGCGAAACGGTCGATGCACTCAACGTCTGGCAGGCGGTGCAGACCGGCCGACCTGTTGCCGGCGCCGGCGGAAGCCCGTGAGTTCATAATAACGACCGTGAGCATCCACCCATGAGCAAGAATTACTTCGGCACCGACGGCGTTCGCGGCCGGGTTGGCGACTCGCCGATCACGCCCGAGCTCGTCCTGCGGCTCGGCTACGCCGCCGGCCGCGTGTTCGCGGCCGAGTCCGCGGGCCGGCCCGGCACGACTCCCGCCGTGCTGATCGGCAAGGACACGCGCATCTCCGGGTACCTGCTCGAAGCGGCGCTCGAGGCTGGACTGTCCGCGGCTGGCGTCGACGTCTATCTCTCCGGCCCGCTGCCGACGCCGGGCGTGGCCTATCTGACGCGCGCGCTGCGCCTGTCGGCGGGCATCGTCATCAGCGCGTCGCACAATCCGTTCGAGGACAACGGCATCAAGTTCTTCTCGGCCGCCGGCACCAAGCTGCCCGATGCGGTGGAGCATGCGATCGAGCAGGGCATCGACGGGCCGATCACCTGCGTCGAATCGGCGAAGCTCGGCAAGGCGCGGCGATTGAGCGATGCACCGGGACGCTATATCGAATTCTGCAAGGGCACGTTCCCGAACGATCTCGATCTCAAGGGTTTGAAGATCGTCGTCGATTGCGCGCATGGTGCCGGCTATCACGTCGCCCCGCCGGTCTTCCACGAGCTCGGCGCCGAGGTCGTCGCGGTAGGCAATGAGCCGGACGGCATCAACATCAACGCCGGCGTCGGCGCGACGCATCCGAAGCATCTGCAGGCCGCGGTGCTGAAGCATGGCGCCGACCTGGGCGTGGCGCTCGACGGCGACGGCGATCGCCTGATGATGGTCGACGCCGAAGGACGGATCTACGACGGCGATCAATTGCTGTACGTGATCGCGCTCGACTACTGGCGGCGCGGCGCGACCGCCGGGGGCGTCGTCGGTACATTGATGAGCAACCTCGGATTCGAGCAGGCGCTCGACCGCCGCGGCATCCCGTTGAAGCGCAGCGCCGTCGGCGATCGCTACGTGCTGGAAATGATGCAGGACAAGGGATGGCTGCTCGGCGGCGAAAACTCCGGACACATCATCTGCCTCGACAAGCACACGACCGGTGACGCGATCGTCGCGGCGCTCGCGGTGATGCGCGCGCTGCGCGAGCAGCGGACCACGCTCGCCGCCGCGACCGCCGACGCTCCGCTGTTTCCGCAGCGGCTGATCAACGTGCCGATCCGCCGCGGCTTCGACTGGCGCGGCAGCGAGCCGATCCGCCGCGCCGAGCGCGAAGCGTTGGCGAGCCTCGACGGCTTGGGCCGCGTGCTTTTGCGGCCTTCGGGCACCGAGCCGGTGCTGCGCGTGATGGTCGAAGCGCGCGAAGCCGACGCCGCCGATCGCTGCGCGCGCGGCATCGCCGACGCCGTTGCCGCGGCATTGGTGGCAACGGCGTAACCGACGCGGCGGCTGAAGAAGCTCCGACCGACCGGCTGCGCGACATTCCCTTGGCTGCTTAGCTCAGCAGTTCCCGCGCTAAGACGCCGTGCACGCGCCGGTATAATCGACGCATGGTTGCGCTGATCCATGCCGCGCCCGAATCCGCGTCGTCCGCCGCGTCGTCCGATCTGTATGCGACGCGCGTTGCGCAGGCGGCGAGCGGTTACCCTGCTGCCGAGCGCACGGCGATCGAGGCAGCGTTCGAGCTCGCGCGCAGCCGCTATGGTGATGCGACGACCGCGGAAGGCGAACCCTGGCTCGCCCGCGCCGCCGGCACCGCGACCATCGTCGCCGAGCTCAAGCTCGATGCCGAATCGGTGCGCGCCGCGCTGCTGATCGGCGTGCCGGATACGGCGGGCTTCGACGAGCAGAAATTCGCCGCCGAAACCGGCGACGAAGTCGCGAAGCTGGTGATCGGCGTCGCGCGCATGGGCGCGATCCGCACGGTGTCGCTGGGCGAGGGCGGCGCGCACAAGGAAGCGCGCGACGCTCAGGCCGAGAATCTGCGCAAGATGCTGCTGGCGATGGTCGAGGACATCCGCGTCGTCCTGGTGAAGCTTGCCGAGCGCACGCAGGCGATGCGCTACCTGGTCGCCACACCTCCCGACGCGCCCGACGCGCGCGGCAACGCCACAACCCGCGCGGCGCAGAAGAGCGCACAGGCGCGCGAGACGCAGGACCTGTTCGCGCCGCTCGCCAACCGGCTCGGCGTCTGGCAGCTGAAATGGGAGCTCGAGGATCTCAGCCTTCGCGCGCTCGAGCCCGACGCGTATCGCAGGATCGTCGCCGCGCTCGACGAGCGCCGCATCGATCGCCAGCGCTACATCGACCAGGCGGTCGCCGAAATCCGCCGCGAGCTCGCGGCCGCCGGCGTCAAGGCCGAGGTGACCGGGCGCCCGAAGCACATCACCAGCATCTGGAACAAGATGCGCCGCAAGCGCGTCGGCATCGAGGCGCTGTACGACATCCGTGCGGTTCGCGTCCTGGTCGACGACGTCAAAGACTGCTACACGGCGCTCGGCGTCGTGCACAACCTATGGACGCCGCTGCCGCAGGAATTCGACGACTACATCGCCAAGCCCAAGGCCAACCGCTATCGCTCGCTGCACACCGCGGTGATCGGACCCGACGGCAAGCCGCTGGAAGTGCAGATCCGCACGCACGACATGCACCGCCATTCCGAGTACGGCGTCGCGTCACACTGGCGGTACAAGGAAGGCGGCGGCATGCCGCGCGATCCCGGGTACGACGAAAAGATCGCGTGGCTGCGCCAGGTCCTCGACTGGAAGGACGCGGTCGCCGACGCCGGCGAATGGCTGCAGCAGTTCAAGTCGACGCTGTTCACCGACACGATCTACGTGCTGACGCCGCAGGGCAAGGTCGTCGACCTGCCGCGCGGCTCGACGCCGGTCGATTTCGCGTACGCGGTGCACACGAGCCTCGGTCACCGCTGCCGCGGCGCGCGCGTTGACGGCGCGATGGTGCCGCTCAACTACGCGCTGCAGAACGGACAGCGGATCGAGATCATCGCGGCGAAGCAGGGCGGACCGTCGCTCGACTGGCTGAACGCCGACCTGGGCTATGTACAAAGCCATCGCGCGCGCGCCAAGGTGCGGCAATGGTTCAAGGCGCAGCAGCTCGAAGCGACGATCGCGCAGGGCCGCGAAATGGTCGAGCGCGAGCTGCACCGTGCGGGCAAGACGGCGCTGAAGCTCGACGCGGTCGCGGCGCAGGCGGGATTCGACAAGCTCGACGAATTCTTTGCCGCGGTGTCGCGCGCCGAGCTCAACACGCGGGCGCTGCAACACGCGATCCAGGTCGTCGCCCGGCCTGGGGATACCGCGGCGCCGGCTGCCGCGGAGGAAGCAGTGGCGTTGCGCGCGAGCAAGTCTGCCGGTGCGGGCAGCGGCATCCTGATCGTCGGTGTCGACCGACTGTTGACCGGCCTCGCGCGCTGCTGCAAGGCCGCGCCGCCCGATCCCATCGTCGGCTTTGTCACGCGCGGCAAGGGCATATCGATCCACCGCCGCAATTGCAGCAATGTCGCGCGCATGCAGGAAAGACACCCGGAACGCCTGATCACCGCCGAGTGGGGCACGCCGCGAGACGAGGTCTTCCCGGTCGACGTCGTCGTCGAGGCGATGGACCGACAGGCGTTGCTGCGCGACGTCAGCGAAGTGTTTTCGCGCGAGAAGATCAACGTCACCGCGGTCAAGACCCTGACCCGCAACCTGCAGGCCAAGATGTCGTTCACCCTGGAGGTGAAAAGCCTCGACCAGCTGAAGCACGCGCTGGGGCTGGTCCAGGACGTCGCCGGCGTGCTTTCGGCCGACCGGCGCTAAGCTGCGTCTATTCAAAGCATCAGGTCGATCGCCTCAGCCTATCGAGCCGATCCGAAATGGTGATTTGAACGGCTGCTCCCCCGACCCCATACTGCTATTGTGCAGCGCACAAACCGTGCGCTGCCCGCATCGGCCTCCACGAGAGGCGAAGGAGCAATAGCAATGGAATCAAAGGGATATGACGTACGCCGCAGCTGGGTCGGAATCCTTGCGGCGCTGACCTTCGGGATTTTGGATCGCCCCGCGGCTCGAAGAGGCGCCGGGCAAGTAACCGCTCACCCCGCAGTCCGCGGACCGGGGCTGTTCGAGCGGCTCGACACTTGGTTCTGGAAGCAGGAGCTGGCGAACCGCGAAGCGTTCCTGGCCAAGTCGGCCGACATCGTCGAGCTCGAGCAGCGGATGCGCTGGCTCGAGCACGGTCGCTGCTAGCCGTCCCGCACTACTGGCGCATCGCCGGCCCGCAGCTAGATCAGGCCCTCGAGCAGCTGCACCTCGACCGGCTCGCCGGCGGCGACGTTGCCGGTGTCGGTGCCGAGGATGATGAAGCAGTTGGCCTGCGACATCGATGACAGTATTCCCGAGCCCTGGTCGCCGGTGGTTCGCACCGTCCAGCCGCCGGCGTCGTCGGGCGACAGGATGCCGCGCTGGAATTCGGTGCGTCCCGGCGCCTTTTTTATCGGCGCCGACAGCGGCACGCGGAAGGTCGGCAGAGGCTCGACGTCGCGCTCGCCCTGAAGGATGCGCAGCGCATCGCGCACGAACTGGTAGAAGGTGACCATCACCGAAACCGGGTTGCCCGGCAGGCCGAAAAAATGCGCGCCGCCGAGCTTGCCGTAGGCGAGAGGCCGCCCCGGCTTCATCGCGATTTTCCAGAACAGCACTTCGCCGAGCTTGTCGAGCAGCTGCTTGACGTAATCGGCTTCGCCGACCGACACGCCGCCCGACGTGATGACGACATCGGCCGATTGCGCGGCGGCGGAAAAAGCGCTCTCCAGCTTTTTCGGCTCGTCCTCGACGACGCCCATGTCGAGGACTTCGCAGCCCAGCCGCGTCAGCATGCCGTGCAAGGTATAGCGGTTACTGTCGTAGATTTCCCCGGCGGCGAGCGGCGTCCCGATCGATTTCAATTCGTCGCCGGTCGAGAAGAACGCGACCCGGAGCCTGCGGTAGACGCCGACCTCGCCGATGCCGAGCGAGGCGATCATGCCGAGCTCGGCCGGATTGACGCGCTGGCCGGCGCGAAAGACCAGCTGACCGGCCTTCAGGTCTTCGCCGGCGAAGCGCCGGTTGGTCCCCGCCTTCGAGAGCGCCCCGGGCGCGACGCGCACGCCGCTCGCATCTTCGCTGGTGCGCTCCTGCATGACCACCGAGTCGGCGCCCTGCGGCATCACGCCGCCGGTGAAGATGCGCACGCATTCGCTTGGTCCGATCGTGCCCGGCCACGGCTTGCCGGCGAACGATTCGCCGACGCGCTTCAGCACCGTCTCGGCGTCGGGCTTGAGGTCGGCGAAACGCACCGCGTAGCCGTCCATCGCCGAATTGTCGTGGCCCGGCACGGCGATGGGCGAGACCACGTCCGCCGCGAGCACGCGGCCGAGCGCGCTTCGCACGTGCACGCGCTCGACGGCGCCGATCGGCGTCAGGAATGTGCGGATCAGCTCGCGCGCCTTGGCCACCGGCATCGAGTTCGGATCGTAGTCGTCGGCGCACGAGGCGTCGCGCAGCGTCTTCGGTGTCGCGGTCATCGTTTCAGGCATCGGCTTGTCGGAGCTCGTCGGTCGTGTTGATGTTGCGGAAGGCGTCGGCCTCGTCGTCGAATCGCACCTCGACGATCGAGAGCGCCGAATACCAGGCGTCGATCTTGCGTCCGCCGCCTTCGAGGAACGCGGTCAGATGCGGCAGCACCGTGCGGCGCACCAGCGCGAACACCGGGTGCGGCTGATCGAAGGTTCGCGCGACGGCCAATTGCGATCCTTGCGCCTCGAGCGCGGCCGCGAGCCGCGACACCAGGTCAGCGGGCAGGAACGGCGAATCGCAGGGCACGGTCGCGACTAGTGCGTGGCTCGCGTTGGCGAGCCCGACCTGCAGACCGGCGAGCGGACCGGCGAAGCCGCCGATCGAATCGGAGATGACGCGGTGGCCGAACGCCGCGTATTCGTCCGTGTGCTGGTTGGCATTGATCAGGATGTCGTCGACTTGCGGCGCCAGCCGCTCGATGACGTGCGCGACCATCGGCCGGCCGGCGAGCGGCACCAGCCCCTTGTCGACGGTGCCCATGCGCCGCCCCTGGCCGCCGGCGAGCACCAGGCCGGTGACCGATCGCGCGGTCGATGCGTGCGACGCGTGCATCTTAGGCTTCGGCGCGAAAGCGCTCGCCGCCGGTGAACAGCAGGAAATGCTTGTTGGTCGCTCGGCCTATCATCGTGATGCCGACCTTTTGCGCGATCTCGTAGCCCATCTGCGTCAGGCCCGAGCGAGAGACCAGGAACGGGATCCCCATCTGCGCGGCCTTGATGACCATCTCCGACGTGAGCCGCCCGGTCGTGTAGAAAATCTTGTCGCCGCCGTCGACCCGGTCGAGCCACATCATTCCGGCGATCGCGTCGACAGCGTTGTGCCGGCCGACGTCCTCGACGAAATAAAGGATGTCGCTTTCGCTCTCGCCGTTGGTCGCGAGCGCGCAGCCGTGCACGGCGCCCGCCTGCTTGTAGATCGTCTCGTGCACGCGCACGCGGTCGAGCAGCGCGTAGAGCGTGCTGCGCGCGAGCGTCACGTTCCCGGGCAGCTTGACCGAATCGATCTCTTCCATGAGGTCGCCGAACACCGTTCCCTGGCCGCAGCCGCTGGTCGTTGTCCGCTTGCCGAGCTTTGCGTCGAGGTCCTTGAGACCGCTTCGCGTGTTGATGACGACCGCGTTGACGTCCCAGTCGACCTGCACCGAAACGATGTCCTCGATGCGCTCGAGCAGCCGCTGGTTGCGCAAGTAGCCGATCGCCAGCGCCTCGGGCGCCGCGCCCAGGGTCATCAAGGTCAGGATCTCGCGCTTGTCGACGTACAGGGTCAGCGGATGCTCGCCGGCGATCGGCGTGTCCCGGGTCGCGCCGTTTTCGTCGACCGCCGGAACGTTGAACGTCGACGGACGTGCCGCATCGGACAAGAGCGGCCGGTAAGGCTCGTTCGGCGCGTTCACCGCTGCTCCGGTTTCACGGCGGTGCGCAGCCACGTCATCAGCGGCAGGAGATCGCGAAAGTAGCCGCTCAAGTCGGCGGCAAGGTCCTTCGGCGGACGTTTTTTGAGATCGACTTCGATCATGCCGAAATAGTGCCTCATTTTGATCGCGTCGATGTGCCGCATATCGGCGTCGTATCCCTTCGGCGGCCGCTTCAGCGCGTCTTCGTCGGAAAGGCCGCCGTAGGTCCTGGCAAAGCGCGGCTCGTTCAGCATCCGCGTCAGGCTCGCGGGCTTGGCCGCGATATGGCGGCGAATGTTGGCGAGCATCGCCGGCTGGGGCCGGTAGATGCCGCCGCCGGCGAGAAGTGTTCCCTGGTAATCGATATGAAAGTAATAACCGGGCGCCAGGCCGCGTTTGGCGCGGTCGTTCAGCGCCGCGCTGAAGTGGGTCTTGTACGGCGTGCGATCCTTGGAAAATCGCGTGTCGCGGTAGATGCGGAACATCGCTTTTTTCGGATCGACCGGTCCCAGCGCGCGGTCGAATTTCGCGACCCGCCCGGCGACGTCGCCGACCAGCGCCTGGAACTCCTCGCGCAGCACGTCGTACGCCGGCTTGTTCCAGGCGAACCACGGACGATTGTTGTTCTGTTCGAGGCCTTGCAGGAATTCGATCAGCGCTTTGATATGCATGGGTGTTGCGATTTCGAAGGCCGCGGCCTGATCGGCTCGGCTTCCCGGTTTGCTCAGCCGCCGATGTAGCTCATCTCGACCTTCGGCAGCGCGCGCGTGTTTTCCGAGCGCATTTCCGAGTAACGGTCGGCCCGCTGTCCCCAGATCGCCGCGACATAGTTGCCGATCTCGTCGTCGCTGGCTTTGCCGGCGCGGAGCAGCGCGCGAAAGTCGACACCGCTGGTCGCGAACAGGCAGGTGTAGAGCTTGCCGTCGGTGGCGAGCCGCGCTCGCGTGCAATCGCTGCAGAAGGCCTGCGTGACCGACGAGATGACGCCGATTTCGCCGCTGCCGTCGCGGTAGCGCCAGCGCGCGGCGACTTCACCGGCGTAGTTGGCGTCGACCGGCTCGAGCGGCAGCTCGCGGCCGATGATGCCGATCACCTCGGCCGACGGCACGACGTCGTCCATCCTCCAACCGTTGGTGTGGCCGACGTCCATGTATTCGATAAAGCGCAGGATGTGCCCGCTGCCGCGGAAATGCCGCGCCATCGGCAGGATCTCCTGCTCATTGGTGCCGCGCTTGACGACCATGTTGATCTTGACCGGCGCGAGGCCGGCCGCGGCCGCGGCGTCGATGCCGTCGAGCACGCGCGCGACCGGAAAATCGACGTCGTTCATCGCGCGGAACACAGCGTCGTCGAGCGCGTCCAGGCTGACGGTGACGCGGTTGAGACCGGCCGCCTTGAGATCGCGCGCTTTCCTGGCGAGCAGCGCGCCGTTGGTCGTCAGCGTCAGGTCGAGGCCGCCGATGTCGGCCAGCATCGCGACCAGCCGTTCGAGGTGCTTGCGCAGCAGCGGCTCGCCGCCGGTCAGTCGGATCTTCTCGACGCCGTGGCCCTTGAAGACGCGCGCAAGACGCGCGATTTCCTCGAACGTCAGCAGATCGGCGTGCGGCAGGAACGGATAGTCGTGGCCGTAGACGTCTTTTGGCATGCAATAGACGCAGCGGAAATTGCAGCGGTCGGTCACCGAAATTCGCAGGTCGCGCAGCATCCGGCCGCGCATGTCGGCAACCATGCCCGTCGGCGTGACCGCGGGTGCGCTGCGCGCGGCCGCGAGCGCATCGCCGGGGACGCGGAAGTCGGTGAGAGGAATGATTCTGGCCATGAAAACGGATGTCTGCACTGCGACCGACGATGGTAGCAGACGGCGCGCGGCGGTGCACACTGGTATGATTGCCGTTCGCGCAAATCGTGCTGCGATCCGGAAAAAGGCCATGCCAGCGTTGCGGTTTCCCGTCGCCGTCGTCGTCGAAAGAATCCCGCTCGCCAATCGCTGGACGAGCGAGAAATGGCAGATCGGCGCCGTCGAGCGCGACGACAGTCCGCTCCAAGTCGCGGTCAAGCTGTCCGACGATGCGACCGGCACGCGCTGGCGTTTCACCGGATTCGCGATCGAGCTTCATGCCTCCGAAAGCGAAGGCTATTTTCTGAACATCACGGCGCCCGAGCCCAAGATTTTCGTCATGTGGCGCATGCTCGAGACCATTGCTGCCGACGGATTGTCGGCGCGGCCCGAGCTCGTCACCGTCAGCTACAACGAGGCCGCGCGGCTGATGGATGGCGGCGAGACGGTCGACGCGGTGCCGCTGTTCCCGGAAATGCTCGCGTGGATGCAGCCTTTCGTCGCGGCGAACTACAAGCCCGAGCCCAAGCGCAAGGTACGCCGCAACGAGCTCTATGAGCGAGACGAGCAGCATCGCGATGCAGGCGAGCGCAAGATTTCCGGCGCGCCGACCAAGGCTTAAGCGATGAGCGACAAGCCCGACAACGCCGCGCAGCCGCCCGAGCGGCTATCGCTTTCGCGCTGGTCGCGGCGCAAGCTCGATGCCGCGCGGGCGGGCACGCCGGCGCGAGACGCTCCGGCGGAACCGCTCGCTCCGGCAGTGCGGCCCCCGGAGACGGCGCAAGCGGCAGGCAGCGTCGCTCAGAACACCGCCGCGCCGCTGCCGCCGATCGAGTCGCTGACCATCGATTCGGAGTTCGCGGCCTTCTTCAAGCCCGACGTCGCCGAAGCAACCAAGCGCGCGGCGCTGAAACAGCTGTTCCGCGATCCGCGCTTCAACGTCATGGACGGTCTCGACGTCTATATCGACGACTACACGCAGCCCGATCCGATCTCGCCGGAGATGATGAAGCAGCTGCTGCATACGCGGCATATATTCGATCCGCCGGCGACCGAGGTGAACGCAGAAGGTCATGTGATCGACAAAGTCGCCGCCCCGGCGGCGGACGCCGCGACGGTCGCCGCGGCCGCGACGCCAGCCGCGCCCGCGTTGCCTGCGGAAGAAACGTCGCCCGATGCGGAAGGCGACCCGGCCAGGCCCCGCAGCGGCGACGCGCCCGCATGAGCGCCGCCGGACCGCTCCAAGGCGCGAATTGCGCCCCCAACGGGGGCAGCGCAGCGGCGCTAGCCGCAAGCGTCGGGGGCCCATGAGCGCCGCCGACAAGACGCTCCACGTCTGCAGCTGCAACGGCACGATGCCGCTCGACGCGGCGGCGCTGGCGCGCGCGCTCGACCTAGCCGGACCGTTGCCCTTGCACACCGAGCTTTGCCAGAAGGAGCTCGCGCGTTTTGCCGACCATGCCGAAGGCGACTTGCTGGTCGCGTGCACACAGGAAGCGCGGCTGTTCGGCGACGTCGCCGAAGACTCGGGCAAGACGCAGACCATACGTTTCGTCAACATTCGCGAGACGGCCGGCTGGTCGGCCGAAGCGCGCGCGGCGACACCCAAGATCGCGGCCTTGCTGGCGATGGCGTCGCTGCCCGAGCCGCAGCCGGTGCCGCGCGTCGCATTCAAGTCGGAGGGGCGGCTGCTGATCGTCGGTCCCGCGGCTTCGGCCTTGACCTGGGCCGAGGCGCTGAAGGACCGGCTCGACGTCAGCGTCTTGATCACCGGCCGGGCGGTCGGCAACGAGCTGCCGCCCGAGCACGCCTACGCGGTCTGGTCGGGCAGGCTCACGCAGTTGTCGGGATGGCTCGGTGAATTCAGCGCGCGCTGGGTGCAGGAGAATCCGATCGACCTCGATCTTTGCACGCGGTGCAACGCGTGCATCCGCATTTGTCCCGAGCAGGCGATCGACGCGAGCTACCAGATCGACCTCGACCGCTGCCGCGACCATCGCCAATGCGTGATCGCCTGCGGCGCGATCGGCGCGATCGACTTCGACCGCACCGCGGCGCAATCGGCGCGCGAGGAGTCATTCGACCTCGTGCTCGATCTGCAGCCCGAGCCGGCTTTCGCGATGCACCAGCCACCGCAGGGCTACTGGCATCCGGGCGCCGATCCGGCCGCGCAGGCCCGGGTGATCGTCGACGTGCTGGGCGCGGTCGGCGAGTTCGAGAAGCCGAAGTATTTCACCTACAAGGCGTCGATCTGCGCGCACAGCCGCTCGCAGCAGCCCGGATGCAATCAATGCATCGACGTCTGCTCGACGGCTGCGATCCGCGCCAACGGCGACCATATCGCCGTCGAGCCGCACCTTTGCATGGGTTGCGGCGCGTGCACGACCGTGTGCCCGTCCGGCGCCCTGGGCTACGCGTATCCGGCCGTCCCCGACCTCGGGGCGCGGGTGCGCACGCTGCTCGCGACCTACGCCAAGGCGGGCGGGCGCGACGCCTGCCTGCTGTTCCACGACGCCGCCGGCGCGGAAACGATCCATCGCCTCGGCCGGCGCGGCAAGGGCCTGCCGGCGCGGGTGATTCCGGTCGAGATCCATCACATGGCCGCCGCCGGGATCGACGTCTGGTTGGGCGCGCTCGCCTACGGCGCGAGCGACGTCGCGGTGCTCGCGACCGGCGCCGAGGCGCCGCAATACCCGGAAGCGATCGAGCGGCAGATGGGCTACGCCGATGCGATCGCGCAGGCGCTGGGCTTCCAGGGCCGGCACCTGCATCTGCTGCGTGCTGCCGACGCCGCGGCGCTCGAGGCCGCCGTCTGGGCGCTCCAGCCGGCGCTGCCGGTCCGCGCGCCGGCGACGTTTCACTGGTCGGCGGACAAGCGCACGACGGTTGCGCTCTCGATCGAGCACTTGCAGGCGCACGCGCCGACGCCGCAAACGGTGATCGCGCTCGCGGCCGGCGCGCCGTTCGGGACCATCGCCGTCAATCGCGACACCTGCACGCTGTGCCTCGCCTGCGTCGGCGCCTGCCCGGAAGGCGCGATCCTCGATCATCCGGCCTCGGAAGTGCCTCAGCTTCGCTTTATCGAGTCCAAGTGCGTGCAATGCGGGCTGTGCGAGGCGACCTGTCCGGAGGACGCGATCGCCCTGACCCCGCGCCTGTCGCTTCTCCCCGAGGCGAAACAGCCGCGGGTGCTGAACGAAGCTTCGATCTTCAAGTGCATCCGCTGCGGCAAGGCGCTGGGCACCGACAAGATGATAGGCAACATGCTGGCCAAGCTCGCCGGGCACTCGATGTTCGCCGCGGCGGGCTCGCTCGATCGGCTCAAGATGTGCGCCGATTGCCGGGTGATCGACATGATGCAGAAGGAATTGAACGTCTCCGCTCCCGCGGGGAACGGACCGCCGGGAACTGCGTCGCAATGACGAACCGGCTCGCGAACCAGCTCGCGAGTCGCCTCGCGAATCGCCTCG
>DATASF010000019.1:0-14620 GCA_036269335.1 Casimicrobiaceae bacterium | reverse complement strand
ACCGTTCCCGCAGGCATTCCGATCGCCATGCTCGAGGCCGCCGACCGCAAAGAGATCGTTCCCGGTGCGCACGTCGTCGTGTCTGTTACCCATGCGCCGGACGAATCCCTCATCGCAAATCGGGTTAACGTCGGCTTGCGCGGTTTCGTGCCGCCGCTCTGATTGTGCCGGCCGGCGCGGCGAACCGCATGCGGGTCGAAGGGAGAACCGTGCGTCGTCGGCTTGAATTCGTCATCGCCATCGGTTGCCTGGCCGCTGCGCAGCAGGCGGGCGCATTCACATTCTCCGACGGCACGAGCGCGACCTGCGTCGCCCGCGGCGAGACGGTGCCGGAGTACTCCCCCCCGCCAGGCACCGAAGTGATGAGCTTCACGGGCAAGACCGTCAAGGTGGGCTCGGGATATCAGATCGTCTGGAACGCGCCAAAGCTCGCCGCGTTGCCACCGGCGATGCACGACTTGCTGTTCTTCCACGAGTGCGCGCACGCGAAGGTCCCGACCACCGACGAGGTGGAGGCGAACTGCGTCGGATTGAAGGATATGCGCGCGGCGGGCAGGGCGGGTGTTGCCATCGAAGCGAAACTGGCCGCGTTCTACGGGGCGACCAACGGGTACTGGGTCAACACCTTGCGCTGCGCCAACGCCGAAGCGAAACCGGCCGGCGCCGCGCGGTCTGCACCACCCTAGAACGGCATCGGCGATCCGGTGCGGCGTCAGCCGCGATGGATCCAGCCGTTGACGGTGAACCGGGCGTCGCGAAACTGTCCGGATGGAACCTCGACCTTCGTCACCTCGTGCATCACTGCGGCCTGAAAGAACACGATGCTGTTATGGCGAGGCTCGATTCGCTGATAGCTGTCGGTGCGCGCCAGCTTGCCGTTGCGGATGACGTCGTCGTAGATCAGCAGGTCGCCGCCGTTGAATCCTTTGGGCTGGCGATTGAAGTAGTAGACATAGGTGAACTGGCGCCGCACCGTCTCGTTGACCCCGGAGTCGGTATGCACGCGAAAAAAGCTGCCGTCGGTATTCGCGGTGATCTGGCACTCGATCTGCGTCACCGGAAACGGCGCCATGCGCAGGCGCGGGATGACCTCGGGCATGACGGCACGAATCCGGCCGACGATCTTCCGGCTGAGATCGTCCGGCGGGTTGAGGACGAACGAATGCCGGTAGTCCTCCTTGCTGTCGCTGACGCCGGAAGGCACGAACAGTTGTTCCGCGGCGAATACCCGGTCCATCAGCCATGCGATCTCATCGGCCGGAAGGAAATCGTCGAGCTGCACCAACGCGTGCCGGATCACGGTGCCTTGGGCCAGTGTCGGTAGGCTCATCGATCGGGATCGCGGCGGAGTCGAAGGGAAACGCAGGAACTGCGGGCCATTATCGGCCCCGGCCAACGCTTCAGGCAAGGCGGCCCGCTAGGGAGCCGGCGCGCACATCGCGACCGCGCCGGGCCCGGATCCCTCGGCGAGCCAGCCGGCGGCGATCATCTGGGCCTGAATCGCGCGCGAGGTCGTGTAGCGATGGTCGACTGCGCCGCGCTGATTGCTGTACAGACGATAGACCGGCACGGTGCCCGCCACGCAGGAGCCGTCGCCGGCGTCCGGCAGCGCGACCATGAAGACATTCGAGGATTCGAGCAGCCACTCGTCCGGCAGCCACGCTGCGACGGCCGCGCATTCGTCGGCGTAGGCGCTGAAAAAATGCGAATGCTGCCCCGCGTCGGCCCGGCCGAAAAAGCGGCAGACCGGCGACATGTTCGGCTCGACCGCGCTGTCCGCCGCGAAAGCGAAGAACGCCTCGCCGGTCCGCGCCCAGCCGGGAATGAGGCCTGCGTCGAGGGCGGCGATTTCGTTGCGATCGACGGTCAGGAAGTAGTCGCTCGGGTCGCGGCGGAATTCGAGCACCTCGACCTCGGTGGCGACGCGGGACGGCGCGACCGCCGAGACGCGCCCCGAATTCGGATCGGCCATCAGGGCCGACTCGTCGACCGCCTCGAAATCGGCGCCGGTCAGCCGCCCGAGCTGATGCAACTCGTTGTCGTCCCAGCGCGCATCGGGTGCGCCGCTCAAGTACCAGCTGCTGCCGTTGTCGGCCAGAAACATGCCGTACTTCTTCAGCGCCTGCAGTATCACCTGCACGTTCGGCCCGAAGCCGGTAATGTCGACGCTCGCCTTCAACCGGAACCGCTGCCCCATCGGCGGATAGTTGGTGCCGGTGAGACTCGACGCCTTGTGCCGCGCCGGCCAGATGAAGGCATTGCGCGTCTGCGGTGCGGTGAAACGCAGAGCGTGCGGGATCTCGCCGGAAGCGACTTCCTCGTAGCGCACGAGGCCAGGCAATATGGGCAGGCCGGCCGCATCAGCCGAGGTCCATCCCGCCGGGCGCAGCGCGTTTCCGTTCAAGTCGAACACCGCGCCCGACCCGGCGTGCCAGCTGCCGTCGGGGTTCGGATACGCCGCGAACAGCTCGTAGAGCTTGCCGCCGTCGCGGTCGACGATCAGGACGTGCCGATCGCCGGTCGACGCAGCGCCCCCTTCGATCGGCGCGTCCGCCGGCACCGGATACGGGCCGGGATCGCTCTCGTCGGCATAATCGAAGCTGACCGCGACGCGAGGCTGGCTGCCCGGAACGACGACGAAGGGTATGCCGTTCGGCGCGCCGTTGTAGACGGTGCCGAAATCGGCATGCACGGCCTTCGCGCTGCCTATCGTCGTTATGTAGGCCGCGGAGTTGAGGTCGACGGGCAGCGTGTCGACGGCGACATTCCAGACGTTGTCGCGCGGAAACATCGGACGCACAGTCAGTATCGGCGATGAAGCGGCCGGGACGATGCAGGCGAGCGTCAGCCCGGCGGCCATCAAGGCGCGAAACACATGCGGCATGGTATTCCTTTCGACGGCGGGACAGGCCGCATTATGCCATCATCATAAGGCGCCGTCGCGGCAATTGTCGCGCGTCCTGCCGCTGGCCGGATCGAATCCCGCGGGTTGACTCCGGGCGGTCCGGCCCAAACTAACGCTCATGCCACCGGTCACTACCGCGCTGATTGTCGCCAATATCGCGGTTTTCCTGCTGCAGAGCGCCGCGCCGGGCATGGTCGTGCCCTTTGCCCTTTGGCCGCTGGCGGCGTCCAGTCTCAACGCCGGCGTGGCGTTCGAGCCCTGGCAGCTGCTGACCTACGCTTTCCTGCACGGCGGCCTCGCGCACCTGGCGTTCAACATGTTCGCGCTGTACATGTTCGGCAGCGCGGTGGAACGGGTGTTCGGCGGACGGCGCTATCTGACGTTTTATACCGTGTGCGTGCTTTCGGCCGCCGTAGCGCAGCTGATCGTCGCGGCGGTCACGGGCAAGATCTATCCGACCGTCGGCGCCTCGGGCGGCATCTTCGGCATCCTGCTCGCCTATGGCATGTATTTTCCCAACAACCGGGTCATGCTGCTGTTTCCGCCGATTCCGATGCCGGCGCGGGTGTTCGTCGTCGTCTATGCGCTGATCGAGCTGTTCCTCGGCGTCACCGGCACGCAAGAGGGCGTCGCCCACTTCGCGCACCTCGGCGGCATGGTCGGCGGCTTTGTGATGCTGCGCTACTGGCGCAGCACGATGGGTCGCTGGCGCGTCCGCTAGCGGCCGCGACGCCTCAGCGGGTGAGCCACGCTTGCACGCGCGCGTGGCTCAGGACCTCGGGATTGACGACGAATTGCGGCCTGCGGCCGGCAAGCGCATCGACGATGCTGGTGAGCCCGGTCGACGCCATGTTGTGAAAGCATTCGTCGGTCCAGCAAAGCGAATGCGGCGTGACGATGACGTTGTCCATGGCCAGCAGCGGGTTGGCCGGATCGACCGGTTCCTGCTCGAATACGTCGAGCGCCGCACCCGCGATGCGGCGCTCCTGGAGCGCCTCGATCAGCGCCGGCTCGTCGATCACAGGCCCGCGCGCGACATTGATCAGATACGCTTCCGGCCGCATTTCCCTCAGGGCCGCCGCATCGATCAGATGATGCGTTGCCGGGGAGAGGAGGCAGCAGACGACGACAAAGTCGGATTGCCGCAGCAGCTCCTGCAGCGTGACCTTGCGCGCACCGAGGTAAGCCAGCTCGATCGCGTCGACCTGCGGATCGCTGGCCAGCAGCTTCAGATCGAACGTGCGCGCCATGCTCATCAGCTCGCGGCCGATGCGTCCCGCGCCGATTACCCCCAGCGACCGGCCGGTCAGTCCCAGCCCCATGTTGTCCATCCGCTCGTGCCAGCGCCCGCTGCGAGTCAGCCGGTCCTTGAGGAACAGCTTGCCGGCGAGCGCCAGCAAGAACGTCAGCGCGGTGGTCGCGACCGGCCGCGGCATCGAGCTGGGTGTATTGGTGACCAGCACGCCGGCGCGGGTCATCGCCGGAACATCGACGGTGTCGTATCCGACGCCGTGCCGCGCGACGACGCGCAGGCGGCAATCGGCGCGCGCCACCGCCGCCTCGGGCACCCGCGCGGTGTTGACGTAGATCGCGTCGTATTGCGCGGCGAGGTCGGTATCGATGGCAGGCACGATCTTCGGCAGGTATTCCCATTCGAGGCCGGGTGCGGCGTCGAGTATCTGCAGCGCGGCGCGCCCGAAGGCCGGCTCGCCGCGGGAATCGAGAATGTCGCGCGGAAGTCCGACGCGGAATTTGGCGCTCATCGTGTGCCTCCCTCGTTGGCCGCCGCATCGCGCAGCACGTCGAGACCGCGCCGGAGCGCTTCCTGCAGCAGCAGCTGGTCGATGCCATACGCCATCAGGCGGAACCCCTTGGCGGCGTAGTCGCGCGCCCACGCATCGTCGGTGGCGAGTATGGCCGCAGCCTTGCCGTGCGCCGCGCAGGCCGCGAGCACCCGGTCGACGGCGGCGAGGTAGCGCGGATGCTGGAATTGCGCGGGAATATCGAGAAAGTTGGTCAGGTCGAACTGGCCGATCCACAGTGCGTCGATGCCGGGCACCGCGGCGATCGCCTCGACGTTGTCCAGACCTTCGCTGGTCTCGATCTGCGCGATCATCATCGTGCGCTGGTGCAGCGCCGCCATCTTGGCGACGACGTCGCCACCCTGGTAATCATCGTGCGCGAAGCCGAACGCCGCACCGCGTCGGCCGTGCGGCGGATAGCGCGAGCACGACACCATGTGCTCGGCCTCGGCGCGGTTCGCCACCATCGGCACCATGACGCCGAAGGCGCCGACGTCCAGCGCGCGGGCGATGAAGTGATATTCGCCGCGCGGCACGCGCGCCATCGGCACGATGCCCAGGCCCCGGCAAAGGGCGAGCTGCGTCTTGAGCGTCTCGAAGCCAAGGCCGGTGTGCTCCATGTCGTACAGGACGAACTCCGCGCCGGCATTGCGGCAGATCTGCGGCAGGCCGGGCACGAAGCATTCGAACACCACCGCGCCGATTGCGCGTCCGCCGCTTTCCAGCGCATTCTTGACCGGGTTGCTTCGCATGCCTGCCTTTCGTCGCGTTGCCGGTACCGGAGCCGGCGATCAGCGCGTTGAATTGTCGCGCGTCCGCCGCTGATGTCGCCCATCATTGCACGAGCAGCGCCTGCCGCGCGAGTCGCGCCAGCGCGTCGTCGAGCGCCGCCGCGGCGCTGTCGGACGGCTGGCCGGGAAACGTCTGAGCCGCGATCGCTGCGCGCTCGAGGGAACCATCGAGCAGCGACAGCAGGTGGCGATCGGCGTCGTCGAGGCCGACCATTTCGTGCCGCATATTGGTGACATAGGCGCCGCGCCCGGCCTGCAGCCGCGAGACCGGCGACGCTTGCGGCCTGGCGCCGGCCTCGATCACGAACGCCGGGCCGAGCGCATGCAGTTCCGCTGCGCCTGCGCAGAACGACTTGAGCACGTCCGAGGCGAGCGTCGCGTTCTGGACGTCGTCGACGTCGCCAGTCAATCCGATACGCGCCGCCGCCATCGCGGCAAGATCGGAAAAGGGTATCGGCGCCGGCCAGTGCTTGGCGAGCACCGCCATCGCGGCCTTGGATATCGGATGCGGCGTCCGCAGTCCGCTGCCATCGGGCATGCGAAACTCGTCCGCCGTCGGCGAACAGGGATCGCTGCCGTCGCCGGTTGCGCGCGCCGCCGACGCGACCCAGAGCGAGCGCACGCGCTCGGGTGTCAGGGCGCGATCGATCCGCGTGTCCTCCCGCACCAGCAGCGTCTGGCGGAAGTTGCGGTTGCGCAGGAAATCGGTCAGCTGCTCGCGCTGCAGGATTTCGGGCGCCATCCGGTTCAGCGTCTGTGCGACCTGGGCCGGCAGGCCGTCGATCCCCATCATGCGGAAGTCCGCCTCGGCGAGGAAGGCGAGGCCGTGCCCAGCCGCCCGCGCGGCGAACTGGTGAAAAAAGAGCGCCTCGTTGAATTCCTCCAGATGATCGTGCAGAACGTAATAGTCCTGTTTGCGGCGCAGCTGCTCGGCCTCCGAACGCAGCATCAGCGCGTAAGGCGACTGCGCGTCCTCGGTCGCCTGCGCCAGGAAGTCCAGCGTCGCGCGAGCCTGTTGCACCCGGCTGCGGGCGTCCGGAAACTGGCGTGTGTGATAACGCATCGCATCGCGGACGATCCCGCGCATGTTCCACCCCGGAAGGGTGTTGTAGCTGATGTAGGCGATCCCGCCCGGCGCCAGCTGGCGCGAGCAGACTTCGAGCAGCTTGTCCTGCACATCGGCCGGTACCCACGAATACACGCCGTGCGCGATGATGTAATCGAACACGCCCGACTCTTTGCCGAAATCGCGCAGGTCGGCCCGCTCGAGTGCGATATTGGTGAGCCCCAGCGCCGCGACGTCCGCAGCGCCTTCGCGCACCTGGACGGCGGAAAAGTCGATGCCCAGGAAGCGCGAGCGCGGCAACGCCGCCGCCATCGGAATCAGGTTTCCGCCGGCGGCGCAGCCGATTTCGAGCACGCGGCATTCGCCTACCGGTGCGGGCACCAGCCCATGCAGCCGGGCGATCGTCGCGAGCCGATCCGGGTGCGACTGCGGAAAAGCCAGGCTCAGGTACGGGAATTCGTCGTAGCTCGCCTGCAAATCGCCGTTCATCGCGGCGGCCAGTTTAGCAGCAGCGACGCGACGCCGCGTCGCGAATCGCGGCGGACGCGCTTCAGGCCCGCGATTCGGTAGCCCGCTCGGCGGCCTCGGCGGCCTCGGGAAGCGGGTCGGGTCCTTCGTCGCCGCTATCGTGAAAGATGATGGCGAACGGTTGCGGCAGCAGCTTCGGATCGCTGACCATGCGGATGTGGAAGAAAGTCGAGAGCTCGCGCACCGCTGCGCGGATCTGCCTCGCGCCGTCCCGCCGGCTGACGGTCCGCGCCCAGCGAGCCTTGCGCGACGGCGAGCGCGGCCGCACGACGATGCCCAGCGGCAATTCGGCCAGCAGCTTGTCCTGACTGATGTAGCTGCCGAACGGAGCCAACGCGACGATCTCGAGAGGGTTGGACTTCCACTCCGCGTTGACCTGGGTTGCCAGCGCGCAGACCTTGCCCAGCAGCTGCCTGGCGCGCTCGCGGGGCAGCGGTTCGACGACGCGCGCGGTGGCGAATTCGAGGAAGCGCTCGGTCAGCGCGAAATCGGCTTGCCGCTCGTCCGGCTGCTGGAACAAGCCATCGGCGACCATCTGGTCGAGCGTATCCTGCGCCGCTGCCGTATCCAGCCCGAAGTCCTGGTAAAGATGGCGCCGGCTGACGCGCGCCGCATCGGCCGGCAGCCCGGCGACGCGCGACAGCACCCGCGCCATCGCCGCGCGCAGCGCGACCGCTTCCATGCCGTAGTACCGCCGCTTGGTCACCAGCGTCCGGATCTTCATAGCGCAAGGGCATCGATCGGGAGAAGGGGGCATGACAATAGCATAACGTCGCCGGCCCGGCAATCGTCCTCTTGGCGCCGCAGTCGGTGCCCTATAATCGGTGGACGAGCCGGGCGCCGGCGCTGCCGGACCGGCAACTTCCACTGGAGCACGCGATGATCAGGTTACTCGTCCTCACGCTGGTGATGCTCGCCGGCGGCACCGCGGTCGCGCAGGAATCCCGGCTCGACGCGATCCAGAAAGGCGGCGCGTTGCGCGTCTGCACGCCCGGCGATTACAAGCCGTTCAGCGTGGCCAAACCGGACGCCAGCTTCGAAGGTCTCGACGTCGACATCGCGCAGGCGATGGCCAAGGCGCTCGGGGTCGAGGCGAAATTCGTCAAGACCAGCTGGCCGAAGCTGATGGACGATTTCATCGAAAAATGCGATCTGGCCGTCGGCGGGATTTCGGTGACGCTCGACCGGCAAAAGCGCGCGTTCTTCTCCGAGCCCTACATGGTGAACGGCAAGGCGCCGATCACGCGCTGCGAGAATGTCGGCAAATTCCAGACGATCGCCGACATCGACAAGCCGGGCGTGACGGTGATCGAGAATCCGGGCGGTAGCAACGAGCGATTTGCCCGCGCCAATTTCAAGCAGGCGAAAATCGTCATCTTCGACGACAACACCAGGATCTTCGATGAAATACTGAGTCGCCGCGCCGACGTGATGATCTCGGAATCGGTCGAGGTCGTGGTGCAACAGAGACTGAGGCCGGGGCTGTGCGCGGTCAATCCGACTAAGCCGCTGCAGTACGGCGATATGGCTTACCTGCTGCCGCGGGGCGACACGGTACTCAAGGCCTGGGTCGACCAGTGGATGCATCTGGCCAAGGCGAACGGCGAATACGACCGTATCGTCGAAACCTGGCTCAAGTAGACGCGTGCAATGACCGCGGCGTCGCGCCGCGTCGGCGATCAGGGAGTTCCGGAATGAACGAAGAGACCTTCAACCTCAGCATCCGCAAGTTTCTGAAGATGGTCGGCATCAATTCACAGCGCGAAATCGAGCAGGCGGTCGCGCGCGCGATCGCCGACGGCTCGATAGCGGGCCGGGAAAGCTTTCCCGCCTTTGTGACGCTGGGCGTGGCTGGCTTGAAGATCGACGTCAGGTTCGACGGCGAGATCCGCCTCGAATAGCAGCGCTCTGCGCGCGACAGGGCCGATCCTCGCTGGTGGGCCCAGCGGCCTCGTCGCGATCACGGCCGACGCTTACCCGGCGGACGATTGCGCAAGGCCGGATCCTCTTCGCGGGCGCGGTCACGCGCCAGCTGCTCGGCGCGCGCGAGCTCCGCTGCTTCGGCGGCCGACTTCGGCGCCGCGTCGCGCGCCGCTTTCTCGACGCCGCCCGATTTGACGAACGCGGCTTCCGCAGCGTCGAACTCCTTCGCGGC
The DNA here is from genome assembly GCA_036269335.1 of Casimicrobiaceae bacterium. GTDB lineage: Bacteria > Pseudomonadota > Gammaproteobacteria > Burkholderiales > Casimicrobiaceae > PALSA-1003. The sequence goes on along the minus strand of DATASF010000019.1, from coordinate 5,373 downwards.
CTTGTAATTGCCTTCGCCGTGCACCTTGTCCTCCTTGCGCTTCATCGTCATTTCCCTTTGGGTTGTCGCATGGGTGCTTGTGTCTCGTACTTTCGCGCCCGAGTGGCGCCGAAAGGCAAAGTGGCTCACTGTTGCGGGCCCGTCGTTGCCGGCCCGGCGGTCGAGGTGTCATTCTCGGTCGATTGCCCGTTGAGCGCGCGGCACGCCTTCAACGCGTCGCCGATCTGGCCGCTGCAATCATCGCTCACGCCGGCCGCCGTGCTCGGCGCATAGGTTTCGGCGGCATTGAGGCGCCGGCAAGTCGCCAGCGGCGCGCCGGTCATGCCGCTGCAATCGTTCGGGGTGCCCGCGCCGCTCGGCGCGGCCTGATTGACGTTGCGATTCAATTGCAGGCAGGTCGCAAGCGCGGTGCCGGTCATGCCGGCGCAATCGTGCGTCGCGCCGCGCGGCGCGTCCGACGGACCGACTTGCGCAAAGCCAAGCGTTGCGCCGCCCAGGGCGAGCGCGGCGGCGACGATTTTAGGGGCCCAAGACTTCATGATGTTCTCCGTGACCTCAAGATCCTGTTGGCATTTTGCCGTCGGTCGCGCCGACGGGAAATCGGCCAAAGGATGATTCGACGTAAGACTGGCGCCGACACTGGACGCCGCATGACGGGGCCGATGTGCCGCCGGGGCGGTACGCATCCGCCGTGGGTCGCGCAAGTTGTCGTACCATGGATCCGCTTCCGGTATTCCGCGCCGCAATCGCCTGACATTCCACGATTCGATGCCCAAGCACTACACGATGGGAGGACGCGCAGCGCAAGCTGCCGCTCCAGCCCGGCCGGCATCGCCCCAGCCGCGTTCGCTGCGCGAGCGCTTGGGCGCGCTGCGCAATCTGCCGCCGTTCGTCAAGCTAGTCTGGCAGACGAGTCCGCTGCTCGCGCTCGGCGAATGCGTTCTGCGCCTGGCCCGCGCGCTGCTTCCGGTCGCGACGCTCTACGTCGGCAAACTGATCATCGACGAGGTGATCGCGCTGGCCCGGACTTCGGGCACCGCGGGCACGCTCGCGCAATGGTATGACGCAGGACTGCTCAATCGCATCGGCGCGCTGCTTCTTCTCGAATTCGCCCTCGCGGTCTCGTCGGACATACTGGGACGGACGGTCTCGCTGCTCGATTCGCTGCTGTCCGAGCAGTTCAGCAACGTCACCAGCTTGCGCCTGATGGAGCACGCCGCGACGCTCGACCTGGAAGACTTCGAGGACAGTGAATTGCAGGATCGCCTCGAGCGCGCGCGGCGGCAGGCGTCGGGGCGGATGACGCTGATCGGCCAGCTGCTCGGCCAGGTCCAGGACCTGGTCACCATCGTCAGCTTCGGCGCCGGCCTCTTGGTGTACGCGCCGTGGCTGATCGCGCTGCTGGCGGTCGCGCTGATCCCGGCCTTCATCGGCGAAGCGCATTTCAACGCGCAAAGCTATTCGCTCAACTATGCGCGCACGGCAGAGCGGCGTGAAATCGACTACGTCCGGCAGACTGCCGCGAGCGCCGAGACCGCGAAGGAAGTCAAGATCTTCGGGCTAAACCGCTTCCTGATCGATCGCTACCGGCAGCTCGCCGGCGACTTCTACCTGGCCAACCGGAAGCTCGCGCTGCGCCGCGCCGGCTGGGGCGGCCTGCTGGCCGCCGTGGGGACGATCGCGTACTACGTCGCGTACGCCTACATCGTCTGGCGCACCTTGCACGGCGAGTTCACGATTGGCGATCTGACCTTTCTCTCCGGCTCGTTCCGCCGCTTGCGGACCTTGCTCGAGAACATGCTGATCGGATTCTCGCAGGTGGCCGGGCAGGCGCTCTATCTCGACGACCTGTTTTCATTCTTCGACATCACGCCGGAGATCGTCTCGCCGCCGCATCCGCGGCCGTTTCCGGCGCCCCTGCGCGAAGGGATACGCTTCGAGAGTGTCGGCTTCCGTTATCCGGGAGCCGAACGGTGGGCGGTGCGCTACCTGAACTTCACCTTGCGTGCCGGCGAGGTCCTCGCGCTGGTCGGCGAGAACGGCGCCGGCAAGACGACGGTGGTCAAGCTGCTCGCGCGCCTGTACGACCCCGACGAGGGACGGATCCTTCTCGACGGCCACGACCTGCGCGAATACGACCTCTTCACCTTGCGCTCGAACGTCGGCGTCATCTTCCAGGACTTCGTCCGCTACCATCTGACCGCGGCTGAGAACATCGCCGTCGGACGCATCGAGGCGCGCGAGGATCGCGCCCGCATCGCCGCCGCGGCGCGGCAGAGCCTCGCCGACGATCTGATCCGGCGGCTGCCGCAGGGCTACGATCAGATCATCGGCAAGCGTTTCCGGACCGGCGTCGACCTGTCGGGCGGCGAATGGCAGAAGATCGCCATCGCGCGCGCGTACATGCGCGATGCGCAGCTGCTGATCCTCGACGAGCCGACGGCCGCCCTCGACGCCCGCGCCGAATTCGAGATCTTTCAGCGGTTCAAGGAGTTGAGCAAAGGCAAGACTGCGGTGCTGATCTCGCATCGCTTTTCCAGCGTGCGCATGGCCGATCGCATCGTCGTGCTGGCCGACGGAAAAATCGAGGCGGTCGGCACGCACGACGAGCTCCTGGCCGGCGGCGGGCGCTACGCCGAGCTGTTCGAATTGCAGGCTGCCGGCTATCGCTAAAGCGGCAACGGCCGGCCGCGTCCTTGCTATGCTCCGTCAGCGATGATTCTCTCGGTCCTCGATCAATCGACCGCGTCCAAGGGCTTGCCGGAGGACCAGGCGATCCGCGAGACGCTGGCGCTCGCCCGCCTGTGCGATGGTCTCGGCTACCGCCGCTACTGGGTGTCCGAGCATCACAACAGCAGCAGCATCGTCGGCACCGCGCCGGAGGTGCTGATGGCCGCGATCGCCGCGACGACCCAGCGCATCCGGGTCGGCAGCGCGGGCGTCATGCTGCCGCATTATTCGGCGCTGAAGGTGGCCGAGCAGTTTCGCGTGCTGGAAGCGATCGCGCCGGGCCGCATCGATCTGGGTGTGGGACGCGCGCCGGGGTCCGACCGGCTGACGGGGTTCGCACTCAATCCGGATGCTGGCGGCGCGGCCGAGCGGTTCCCGCAGCAGGTCGCGGATCTGCAGGCGTGGCTGAGCGGCGCGCCGCTGCCTGCCGATCATCCATTCCAGGCGATCGATGCGCATCCGCAGGGCCCATCGACGCCGGAGCTGTGGATACTGGGCAGCTCCGACTACGGCGCACAGCTGGCCGCGTATTTCGGCTTGCCCTATGCATTCGCCTACTTTTTCAGCGAGGGCCGCGGCGTCGAGCAAGCGCTTCGCCTGTATCGCGACAACTACCGGCCGAGTGCGCGGCATCCGCAGCCGCTCGCGACCGTGTGCATCTGGGCGCTGGCGGCCGATACCGAAGCCGAGGCGCGGCGGCTGGCGACGACGCGCGAATTCTGGCGCACCGGCTTCGAGAAGGGCGTTCGCATGCCGCTGGTCGCGCCCGACGAAGCGGCGGCCTATCCGTACGACGTCGAAGAACAGGCACGGATCGCCGCGATGCGCGCCAGGGCATTCGTCGGCACCGCGGATGCCGTCGTCGCGCGGCTGGACGCGGAAGCGCGTCGCCTGGAGCTCGACGAGATTGTCATCGTCACCTGGACGCACGACGCTGCCGCGCGGCGGCACTCCTACGAGCTGATGGCGCATGCGGCAGGAATCGGGCAGCGCTAGCGCGAGCTTGTGCCGCGGTGCGCACCGCTCGCGAGCGGCACCGCGACGCGCTGATGCCGGCCGCAGCAGCGTGTAGACTCGCCATCGCCATGGCCGCCAATCCCAAAGCCCGGATCCTCGCCGAAGCGCTGCCCTACATCCGCGCCTACCACGGCAAGACGCTGGTGATCCGGCTCGGCGGCAACGCGATGACCGATCCGGCGCTCAAGGCCGGATTCGCGCGCGATGTCGCGCTGTTGCGGCTGGTCGGAATGAAGCCGGTCGTCGTGCACGGCGGCGGCTGGCGGATCGACGAGCTGGCGCGCCAGCTCGGCATCGAAACACGGCGGCATCGCGGCCTGCGCATCACCGACGAGCGCACGTTGACGATCGTCGAGATGGCGCTGGGAGAACTCAACCAGGAGCTCACCGGCCTGATCAATCGTCACGGCGGCAGGGCGGTCGGTCTCGACGGCCAGGACGGCCGGTTCATTCACGCGCGCCGGATGAGTCTGCCGCCGGAAAATGGCGGCGGTCCCGCGCCGGACCTCGGGTTCGTCGGTGACGTCGAAAGCATCGACACCGACGTCGTCGAGCTCTTGCTGTCGCGCAAGTTCATCCCGGTGATCATGCCGATCGGCGTCGGCGCCGACGGCACCGCGTATCACATCAACTCCGATCTTCTCGCCGGGCGATTGGCCCGCGCCTTGCAAGCCGAGAAGCTGATCCTGATGACCAACGCGCCCGGCATTCTCGATCGGGCCGGCAAGCTCGTCTACATATTGAAAGCCGGCGCGGCCGAAGCGCTGCTGGAGGACGGCACCGTCGCCGGCGGCATGCGCCCGCGGCTGGCGGCCGCGCTGCAGGCAGTGCGCGAGGACGTGCGCTCGGTGCATATCATCGACGGCGGGGTTCCCAGCGCGCTGCTGCTCGAGGTGCTGACGGCGCAAGGCGTGGGCACAGCAGTGCGCTCGGACTCCGGTCCGGATTTCCTCGAAGACAGCCGCGGCTTCCTGCTGGCCGAGTGACCATCGGTGTTGGCGCAAGGGCGGGGGAATGGCACTATCGGGCGGCGCGGCGGTCACAGGGTTCGATAGCCACGCGCGCAAGGAGACGGAATGCGAACAGTTAGTACAGGCGCGGCGATTTGCGCGCTACTTTCGGCTCTGGCCCGGACGACCGCGTGCGCCACGGGCAGTGAAGGGTCGGGAGACGGCGTGGTGTTTCCGCCGGTACCCGCCGCGTATCCGGGCACGCGCGTGTTCGAGTGGACGATCCGCGTACCGCTGCTGACGATAGAGCAGCGCGAATTCGTGTTCAAGGCGCCGACCGGTATTACGCGGCCGCAGCGATGGGATTACGAAGGGCCGGCGGTGCGAACCGAGCGCCGCAAGATCGCCACGTATCCCGAGTTCAGCTGCAAGTACATCGACCTGACGCTGTCGAACGAGTGCCGCACCGTGTGGCGAGGGATCTACGCCGACCTGCCGGTCATCGTCACGCGGCCGCAGCATCTGGTGTTCGACGTACCCGACTGGCGCTGGAAAACGCAAATGCTGCCGGTGGGGATCGTGCGCTGGACCTGGAAGGAAGAGCACTGGACGGTGAGCGTCCCCGCGATCGCCACCGAGCCGATCGACGCGCCGCGCGCGTCGATCGCGGACAGCG
>DATASF010000018.1:0-14918 GCA_036269335.1 Casimicrobiaceae bacterium | reverse complement strand
CTCGCCGCTGGCGATCTTCGGCAGATAGCGGCGCTTCTGCTCGTCGGAGCCGTGCCGCAGCAGCGTGCCCATGTTGTACATCTGGCCGTGGCACGCCCCGGCGTTGCCGCCGTTGCGATTGATCTCTTCCATGATGACCGACGCCTCGGCGAGTCCGAGGCCCGAGCCGCCGTACTCCCGCGGGATCAGCGCCGCCAGCCACCCGCCGCGGGTCAGCGCGTCGACGAATGCCTCGGGGTAACCGCGGCGCGCGTCGACTTCGCGCCAGTACGCGTCGGGATAATCGGCGCAGAGGTCGCGGATCGCGTCGCGGAGATCCTGGTAGCCGTCGTCGTGCGGAAGGGTCATCGTGTCGCCGCGTTGTGCCCGGTCGTCCCGGGTGTCAGCGCATCATGCCCAATGCCTGCGGCAGCCAGATCGACATCGCCGGCCAGTAGGTGACGGCGACCAGGAACACCAGCATCGTCAGCAGCCAGGGCCAGACGGCGATCGTCAGCTCGGTGATCCCCATTTTGGCGATGCCGCTCGCCACATACAGGTTGAGTCCGACCGGCGGGTGGCACATGCCGACTTCCATGTTGACGACCATGACGATGCCGAAATGCACCGGATCGATGCCGAGCTTCATCGCGATCGGGAACATGATCGGCGCCATGATCAGCACGATCGACGAAGGCTCCATCACGTTGCCGGCGAGCAGCAGCAGGACATTGACGACCAGCAGGAAGGCGATCGGACCGAGTCCCTTGTCGAGCATCCACGCCGCCATGACCTGCGGAATCTGCTCCGAGGTCATCAGGAACGAGAACATCACGGCGTTGGTGATGATGTACAGCAGCATCGCGCTCATATTGGCCGAGTCCAACAGCACCTTCGGCACCTTCGCGAGCGTCAAGTCCTTGTAGACGAATACGGCGACGAAGAACGCGTACACCGCACTCATCGCCGCGGCCTCGGTCGGCGTAAACACGCCGCTGTAGATACCGCCGATGACAACGACGATCAGCAGCAGACCCCAGATGCTCTCGCGGAACGTCCGCCAGCGCTCGCCCCAGCTCGCCTTGGCCAGGCGAGGGTAGTTCTGCTTGCGTGCGCGGTACCAGGTCGTCAAACCGAGCATCGTGGCCAGCACCAGCCCCGGGATGATGCCAGCGATGAACAGCTGTCCGACCGACGTGTTGGTCGCGACCGAGTACATCACCATCACGATCGACGGCGGGATGAGGATTCCAAGCGCTCCGGAGGTCGTGATCACGCCGGCACCGAATCGCTTCGGAAATCCCTGGGCGACCATTGCCGGCAGGATGATCGAGCCGATCGCTACGACCGTCGCGGGCGACGAGCCCGAAACGGCGGCGAACAGCGCGCACGCCATCACACCGGCGAGCGCCAGGCCGCCGTGCCAGTGTCCGACCATCGACGAGGCGAAGGCGATCATCCGCCGCGCGACGCCGCCGTGGGTAAGGAAATTGCCCGCGAGGATGAAAAACGGAATCGCCATGATCTCGAAGCGCTCGATCCCGGTGAACAGTTTCAATGCGACCGACGTCACGGGGACTGTCGTCATCGTGAACAGGAACGTGAGTACGGTGAGACCGAGGGCGATCGAGACCGGCATCCCGGTCAGCATCAGGCCGAACAGCAGCAGGAAAATGATCAGCGGGGTCGGCACGTGCAGCCCGGCCGCGAATCCCAGCATCGGCAGCGCGACCATCGCCAGCGGCAGCGCGGCGAACAGGCGTACGGGGCGCTTCATGGCCGCCTCCCGGGCTTGACGTCCGCGGGATGGAGGTTATCGCGCATGCCGTACGGGTTGATGTCGATCGGCGTGACGGTCTCGAGCCCTTCGACATGGCTATGGTCGTGACGCGGAAGCTCGCCCGTCTTGTGGAACGACCATGCGACCTGGAGGAAGCGGAAGCACATCAGGTACGAACCCAGCGGGATGCAAAGGTAGACGATCCACAGCGGCGCTTCGAGGTCGGCCGACACCTGGTCGGTATGACCGATTTGCCATACGTAGTTCGCGCCCAGCGTACCGACGACGATCGTGAACAGCGCCCCCGCGAGCAGGCCGAACAGCACGTAGGTCCGCCGCGTCCGGTTGGGGAGGCTGTTGATCAGCACATCGACGCCGACGTGGATGCCGGTGCGCACGCCGTAGGCGGCGCCGAACTTCGCCATCCAGATGAACATGTAGATGCAAAGCTCCTGCGCCCAGGACAGGTTCAGCGACAGCAACCAATCCTGGACCACCGGGATCGGCCAGCCGGCGGCGTATCGGTGCAGGACCGCGACAAAGACCAGCAGTGTCGCCGCGCCCATCAGGACGGCGATCAGCACTTCCTCGAGGCGGTCAAGAATTTTCATCACGCTCCTCCCGAAAGCGCGGCGCCGCCGTGGCGCCCGAATGCGAAAACGCCACTGCCGAGTCTGGCTCGTGCAGTGGCGTTGTCGTCATCGTCTGAGTGTTCTAGGGCTTGAAGCCGGTTTCCTTGTATACCTCTTGGATCATTTCCTTGCCTATCCGGCTTTCCATCTCGCGATGCACCGGCACCAGCGCTTTTTTCCACTCCGCCTTTTGCGCGGCCGTCAGCGTGATGATCTCCGTCTTGCCGGACTTCCGCACGGCCTCCAGCGCATCATCGTTCTCCTTTTTCGCGATGTCGTTGGCGAATTTGGTCGCCTCCTTCATCGCGCCTTCCAGCGTAGTGCGGATATCCGCAGGCAAACCGTCCCAGAATGGCTTGTTGGCGATCACCGCATACTCGATCACGCCGTGGTCGGTCAGGGTCAGGAATTTCTGCACCTCGTGCATCTTCTGCGTATAGAAATTCGACGGCGGATTCTCCGTGCCGTCGACGACGCCCGTCTGCAGCCCCTGATAGACCTCCGAGAACGCCATCTTCTGCGGCAGCCCGCCCAGCGCACGAATCTCGGCATCGAGCACGTTCGACGACTGGATGCGCATCTTCAGGCCCTTGACGTCGCCGGGTACTCTCAGCGCTTTGTTGGCGCTGAAATCCTTGAAGCCGTTGTCCCAGAACGCGAGGCCCGCAATGCTCTTGGTTTCGAGTTTCTTGAACAGCTTCTTACCCACCGGGCCGTCGGTGACCTTATGCAACTCGGCGAAGCTGTCGAAGATGTAAGGCAGGTCGAAGACCTCGAATTCACGCGCGCCCAGCGGTCCGAATTTTGCAACCGACGGTGCGAGCATCTGCACCGAGCCGAGCTGCAACGCTTCCATCTCCTCGCCGTCCTTGTACAGCTGGCTGTTCGGATAGACCTCGACCTTGACCCGGCCCTTGGTCCGCTCCTCGGCAAGCTTCTTGAAGTACTCGGCGGCCTTGCCCTTGGGTGTGTCGACGGCGACGACGTGACTGAACTTGATGACGATCTGCTGCTGCGCGATCGCGGATCCGCCGAACGCGAGCAGTGCGGACGCGGCAAGGACGAGCAAAAAGCGGCACTTCATCGACACCTCCTCCGATTGAAAACGGACCTATACGACTGTTTTTTTGAGTTCTGCGGGCATTTAGCCCGTGCTCATCCGGCTTGTCAATCGCGCTCGCCCGCGCACGGCAGCGGGCCCGTGCTACCAGGCCGAACCGCTTTGGCCGAGGGAGTCGATTCGGCGCGGCGCGACCACGGGGAGTTCACCGCGGGTGCCAATCGACGCTCCAGCCCGCTTCACCGGGCCGCGCCTGGAACGCCAGCGCGACGCCGATCCCCGGAACCGCAGCCAGCTCTTCGCCGCACCAGATGAACGGCAGCGCCTCGCGCCGCCAGATCGGCAGCTGCGCGTCGTAGAGGAGTTTCTTGACCGCACGGCGCGGCCGGTTCGCCGCGAGCTGGAGGCGCTCGCCACCGCGGCGCGAGCAAAGCGTCACGACCGCCTCGTCGAATTTCGACGCGGCGATGCCGGCGCCATGGGTGCGCTCGAATCGCAAGGTGCCGCCGGGAAGCTCGACCGAGCTTTCACCGCGCCAGCCGCGAGCGTACGGGCCGGCGCCCGCAGCATGAACGACGACCCTGCCGCGGTGGCAGCCGATTTCTGCACCGTCGTGAACGATGCGCGTGCGCGCGTCGGCGCCGGCACTCTGCAATTGCGCCAGCATTCCGGCAAGGCGCGCGGTCGAAGGCGGCCGCAGTCCCTCGCGGCGCAGGAACCAGCGCAGCAGATTGCGGGCGCGGGCCGGCGACAGCGCGACAAGCGCCGCACGCTCCAGTCCGTCCTGCGCGTCGCCCGCGTCCTGCCGGGCGAGATCGTCGAGCAGAGCCGAAGCCTCGGCCTGGTGCCCGGCTGCGCGCACGAGCACCGACGGGTAGCCGGGAAACGCCTCGCGCAGCAGCGGTGCCACGTCGAGCCGCAGCAAGTTGCGCTTGTGCCGCCGGTCGGCGTTGCTCTCGTCGTCGATCCACGCGAGCCCGCGTGCATTCGCGTACGCGGCCAGCACCGCGCGCGGGAGCTCGAGGAGCGGTCGCAGCAGCGCCGGGCCGCCGGTGTCGCCGGCGCGATGACGCGGCATCGCGGCCACGCCGGCGGGTCCCGCGCCGCGCAGCAATTGCAGCAGCACGGTTTCCGCCTGGTCGTCGGCGTGGTGTGCGAGCACGACGATGTCGGCGTCGGCGGCGAGAAGCTTCCGGTAGCGCGCAGCCCGGGCCGCGGCTTCGAGGCTTTGCCCTGGTCGGCGCGCCACGTCAACGCGCGCCATCGTCAGCGGCACGCCGCGCGCCGCGCAGGCCGCGGCACAGAACTCGGCCCAGCGGACGGCGTTGGACGAGAGCTGATGATTGACGTGCAGTGCAGACAAGCCGAGCGCGAAGCGCGGGGCCAGCGCGTGCAGCGCGTCGAGCAGCACGATCGAGTCCATTCCACCCGAAAGCGCCACCATCGCGCGCTGACCCGGCGTGCTGTACGCCGCCAACGCCGCTGCCAGCGCGGAATCGACCGCGACGATCGGCGGCGCGTCGCGCGGCTCGACCGGCACTTGCCGCAGCAGGGCTTCCCGGATGGAGGAGGGCAAAATCACGGCCATGCGCGCACCCCGGACCGGCGGCGAGCCGTCACCCCGGGTTCAGTTCCTTGAACTTGCCGTAGCCAAGGATCTTGTCTTCGCGCGCTTCGAGCAGCGTATCGAGCGGCTGCTCCTGCGCCTGGCGGAGCGCCTCGGTCAGCGCTTTTTTCAAGGTCGTCATCATCGCCGCATGATCGCGATGCGCCGCGCCGGGCGGCTCGTTCACCACCTTGTCGATCAGGCCCAGCGTCTTCAGGCGCGATGCGGTGATGCCGAGCGTCTCGGCGGCCTCCTCGGCGTGCTTGGCCGACTTCCACAGGATCGAGGCGCAGCCTTCGGGTGAGATCACCGAGTAGGTCGCGTACTGCAGCATCAGCGTGTAGTCGCCGATCGCGATCGCGAGCGCGCCGCCGGAGCCGCCTTCTCCGATGATGGTGACGATAATGGGCGTACGCAGGCCGGCCATTTCGTAGAGGTTGCGGCCGATGGCCTCCGACTGCCCGCGTTCCTCGGCCCCAATACCGGGAAACGCGCCCGGCGTATCGACGAACGTGAACAGCGGCAGACCGAACTTCTCGGCGAGCTTCATCAGCCGCAGCGCCTTGCGATACCCCTCCGGTCGCGGCATGCCGAAGTTGCGGTAGATCTTCTCCTTGGTGTCGCGGCCTTTCTGATGGCCGATGACCATGCACGGCGCGCCGTTGAAGCGCGCCATGCCGCCGACGATCGCCGGATCGTCCGAGTAGCTGCGGTCGCCGTGCAGCTCGTGAAAATCGGTGAACATGCTGGCGACGTAGTCGAGCGTGTACGGCCGCTGCGGGTGCCGCGCCACCTGCGCGATCTGCCACGAGGAAAGCTTGCTGTAGATCTCCTTGGTCAGCTGCTGGCTCTTCTTGCTCAACCGCGTGATTTCGTCGGAGATGTCGACCGCCGAGTCCTCGTGGACGTAGCGCAGCTCGTCGATCTTGCTTTGCAGCTCGGCGATCGGCTGTTCGAAGTCGAGAAAGGTTTGTTTCATCGGCGGCGAAGGTTCGCGGTGCGAGGGCGCGATCATAGCGCAGTCCGGGCCGGCCGCGCTATCGGCGCAGTGGCGGGCACGCCGTCTCGATCGCCGCACGCGCATCGTAGATCGGCTTGCGGCCGCTCGCAAACCCGTCGGTGCGACGCGCGCGGTGAAAGCTCTTCCTCAGGCGCCGGACTCGGCGGGGCGCAGCATCTGAACGTGCTCGATGCCGTCTTCGATGTACATCTCCGACACGGTGTGAAAGCCCAGGCTCTGGTAGAAGCGCTCGAGGCGCATCTGCGCGCCGATGCGCACCGCGTGCCCGGGATAAAGCTCGGCGGCCCTGCGCAGGCCTTCCTTCATCAGCGGGCGGCCGAGCCCGACGCGCCGGAACGGCGCGACCGTGAGCACGCGCCCGATCGACGGCTCGACGTAAACCCGGCCGGACTCGATCAGCCGCAGATACGCGGCGAGCACCTCCGGATCTCCGGCGCCGGGCCCGGGCGCCGTCCATCCGAGCAGATGCCAGGCGTGGAGGTCGAAGCCATCGGTGTCGAGGAACGCGCAGTGCTGCTCGATGATGAACACCTCGATGCGCGCCCGAAGCAGCGCGTACAGGTGGCGCGGCGCGAGATCGTCGAAACGCGCCCATTGCCAGCGGATTTGCGGCTGCATCGCGTCGGGTCTCAAGTCGCGAAAGAAAGGCGCTAAGTTACACTATGCGCGGGCTCTTAATAAGCGCAAATCACCATGGCCAGCTCTCATCGCATCGCCGTCATCCCGGGCGACGGCATCGGCAAGGAAGTCGTCCCGGAAGGCTTGCGCTGTCTCGATGCCGCGGCCGCGAAGTTCGGCATCGGGCTTTCGTTCGATGAGTTTCCGTGGAGCTGCGACTACTACGCCAAGCACGGTCGCATGATGCCCGAGGACTGGATCGCCCAGATCGGCGGGCACGATGCGATTTTCTTCGGCGCCGTCGGGTGGCCGGCGACGGTCCCCGATCACGTCTCGCTCTGGGGCTCGCTGATTCAATGGCGGCGTCATTTCGACCAGTACGTCAATCTGCGGCCGTGCCGCCTGATGCCCGGCATTCCGACGCCGCTCGCCGGGCGCCGCGCCGGCGACATCGATTTCGTCGTCATACGCGAGAACACCGAAGGCGAATACTCGTCGGTCGGCGGCCGCATGTTCGAGGGTACCGACCGCGAGACGGTGTTCCAGCAGACGGTTTTCACCCGCAAGGGCGTCGACCGCATCATGCGCTTCGCTTTCGACCTGGCGCTGACCCGCCCGGCGAAACACGTGACTTCGGCGACCAAGTCGAACGGCATCTCGATCACGATGCCGTACTGGGACGAGCGCTTCAAGGCGATGGCCGCGCAGTATCCCGCGATCCGCACCGACCAGTACCATATCGACATCCTGAGCGCGCAGTTCGTGCTGCATCCCGACTGGTTCGACGTCGTCGTCGGCTCGAACCTGTTCGGCGACATCCTGTCCGATCTGGGCCCCGCGGTGTGCGGCACGATCGGGATCGCGCCGTCGGCCAACATCAATCCCGAGCGCGATTTTCCGTCGACGTTCGAGCCGGTGCACGGCTCGGCGCCGGACATCGCCGGCAAGGGCATCGCCGATCCGATCGGGCAGATCTGGTCCGGGGCGCTGATGCTCGAGCATCTCGGCCATGCCGATGCGGCGGCGGCGATCGTGCGCGCGATCGAGGCGACCTTGGCCGATCGATCGGCGCCGCGCACGCCCGACCTCGGGGGGAAGGCAACGACGGTGGAGCTCGGCAAGGCGATCGCGGCGGCGATTTCCTGACGCTGCGGCTTCGCTAAAATCCGGCCCGCTGTGGCAAGATAGCGCAAGAATACGAGCACCGCCGCAAGGGGACGATCACCATGATTATCGGCATTCCGCGCGAGACGCGCGCCGGCGAGACGCGCGTTGCGGCGACGCCCGAGACGGTCAAGAAGCTTGCCGCCAGCGGCAAGCACGACATCGTCGTCGAGGCCGGTGCCGGCGTGGCTTCGAGCATTCCCGACGCCGACTATCAGAGCGCCGGAGCCCGCGTCGCCGACGCCGCCGCGGCGCTCGGCGCCGACATCGTGCTCAAGGTGCGAGGTCCGTCCGCCGACGAGCTGCCGCGTCTGAAGCGCGGCGCGCTGCTGCTCGGCCTGCTCGATCCGTTCGACACGGCCGCGATCGCCTCGTGCGCGCAGGCCGGCGTCAGCGGCTACGCGCTCGAGTGGCTGCCGCGCATTTCGCGTGCGCAGTCGATGGACGTGCTGTCGTCGCAGGCCAATATCGCCGGCTACAAGGCGGTGATCATCGCCGCCGACCAGTACGCCCGCTTCATGCCGATGCTGATGACCGCCGCCGGAACGGTGAAAGCCGCGCGCGTGCTGATCCTCGGCGTCGGCGTGGCCGGGTTGCAGGCGATCGCGACCGCCAAGCGTCTCGGCGCCGTCATCGAGGCGTCCGACGTGCGCCCATCGGTCAAGGACCAGGTCGAATCGCTGGGCGCCAAGTGGGTCGACGTGCCGTACGCCAACGACGAGGAGCGCAAGATCGCCGAGGGTGTGGGCGGGTACGCGCGGCCGATGCCGCCCGAGTGGATGGCGCGGCAGGCGGGCGTCATCAGCGAGCGCTGCAAGACCGTCGACATCCTGATCACCACGGCGCTGATACCGGGACGGCCGGCGCCGAAGCTGATCAAGGCCGAGACGGTCGCGGCGATGAAGCCCGGCGCGATCGTCGTCGATCTCGCGGTCGAGCAGGGGGGCAACGTCGAAGGCTCGGAGCTTGGCAAGATCGTCGTCAAGAACGGCGTCACGCTGGTGGGGCTGGCCAACCTGCCCGCGCTGGTGCCGGCCGACGCGAGCGCGCTTTATGCGCGCAACGTGCTCAACTTTCTTGCCCTGTCGCTCAACGCCAAGACCGGCGAATTCGCCGTGCCGGCCGACGACGAGATCGTCAAGGCCACGCTGGTGTGCGCGGATGGGCAGGTCGTACCCAGAACCTGATAGCGGGCTTCCCGTCCGCGGGAACGTTGCGCCGGAGAAGAACCATGACAGCAGGCGTTGATCCGATCGTAATCAACCTGATCGTGTTCGTTCTGGCGATCTTTGTCGGCTACCACGTCGTCTGGAACGTGACGCCTGCGCTGCATACGCCGCTGATGTCGCTGACCAACGCGATCTCGAGCATCATCCTGGTCGGCGCGATGCTTGCCGCAGGCGCGGCCGATCTCGACTGGGGCGGCTGGCTCGGCGTCGTCGCGGTCACGCTGGTGTCGATCAACGTGTTCGGCGGCTTCCTGGTCACGCAGCGGATGCTCGCCATGTTCCGGAAGAAGGAACGCGGCGCCGACGCGACCAAGGAATAGCGATGAGCGCCAACCAACTTGCGCTGTGGTATCTGGTCGCCGCAGTGAGCTTCATCCTCGCGCTCAAGGGCCTGTCGAGCCCCCACACCGCACGGCGCGGGAACGTGTATGGCATGGCCGGCATGACGATCGCGCTGCTCGTCACGCTGGCGCTGGTCTACTCGCACAGCAAGCACGTGTTCCCGATCCTCGGCGGCATGGCGGTCGGCGGCGTGCTCGGAGCGATCGTCGCGCGGCGGGTGCAGATGACGCAGATGCCCGAGCTGGTCGCGGCGATGCATTCGCTGGTCGGTCTCGCCGCCGTGCTGATCGCGGTCGCCGCGGTGAACAACCCGCAAGCGATGGGTCTCGATGACCCGATCACCTTCGGCCACAAGCTCGAGCTTTTCATCGGCACCTTCATCGGCGCGATCACTTTTTCCGGATCGGTGATCGCATTCGGCAAGCTTTCCGGCCGCATACGCAGCGCGCCGGTCGTGTTCGCGGGCCAGCATTACGTGAACCTCGCGATCGGCGTCGCGATGATCGGATTCGGGATCTGGTTCTGCACCTCGCCGCCGGAAGCGCAGTGGCCGCCGTTCGTCATCATGACCGCGCTGGCTTTCCTGCTCGGCTTCCTTTTGATCATTCCGATCGGCGGGGCCGACATGCCGGTGGTGATCTCGATGCTGAACAGTTACTCGGGCTGGGCAGCGGCCGGCATCGGCTTCTCGCTGGACAACCCGATGCTGATCATCGCCGGATCGCTGGTCGGCTCCTCGGGTGCGATTCTTTCCTACATCATGTGCCGCGCGATGAACCGCTCGTTCTTCAGCGTGATCCTCGGCGGTTTCGGCGGCGAGATCGCCGACGCCGCCGCGGGCGCGGAGAAAAAGCCGGTCAAGAGCGGCAGCGCCGACGATGCGGCGTTCCTGCTGTCGAACGCCGACACGGTGATCATCGTTCCCGGCTACGGCCTCGCGGTTGCGCGCGCTCAGCACGCGGTCAAGGAGCTCGCGGCGAAGCTGACTGCGAAAGGCGTCAACGTCAAGTACGCGATCCACCCGGTCGCCGGACGGATGCCGGGACACATGAATGTGCTGCTGGCCGAAGCGGAAGTTCCGTACGACCAGGTGTTCGAGATGGAGGACATCAACAGCGAGTTTGCGCAGGCCGACGTGGCGCTGATTCTCGGCGCCAACGACGTCGTCAATCCGCTGGCCGAGCAGAAGGGCAGTCCGATCTACGGCATGCCCATCATCGAGGCGTACAAGGCCAAGTCGGTCATCGTCAACAAGCGCTCGATGGCCTCGGGCTACGCCGGTCTCGACAATCCGCTGTTCTACATGGACAAGACGATGATGGTGTTCGGCGACGCCAAGAAAGTCGTCGAGGATCTGGTCAAGGCCGTCGACTAGGACCTGGTCGCGGCGCGACCGGAACGCGGCCGCCCGGCGGGAGATCACCGATGCCGGGTCCGCTCGCTCATCTGACCGTCGTCGATCTCTCGCGCGTGCTTGCCGGGCCGTGGTGCACGCAGCTGCTCGCCGACCTCGGCGCCGAAGTCATCAAGATCGAAAAGCCGGGCGGCGGCGACGACACGCGGCGCTGGGGGCCGCCGTTTCTGAAGGACACGCACGGGCGCGACACCGCCGAAGCGGCTTACTATCTCGGCTGCAATCGCGGCAAGCAGTCGGTCGCCGTCGACTTCACCTCGACCGACGGCCGGCGCATCGTGCAGGACCTCTGCCGGCAGGCCGACATCGTCGTCGAAAATTTCAAGGTTGGCGCGCTGGCCCGCTACGGCCTCGACTACGCCGCGCTCGCCTCGATCAATCCGCGGCTGGTGTACTGCTCGATCACCGGATTCGGCCAGACCGGCCCGTATGCCGACCGCGCCGGTTACGATTTCATCATCCAGGGCATCGGCGGCTTCATGAGCGTCACCGGCGAGCGCGACGATCTGCCCGGCGGCGGGCCGCAGAAGGCGGGGATCGCGATGGCGGATCTGGCGACCGGCATGTACGCGGCGACCGCGATCCTGGCGGCGATCGCGCATCGCGCGGTCGCCGGCATCGGCCAGTACATCGATACGGCGCTGCTCGATACGCAGGTCGCGCTGATGGCGTCGATGGACATGAACTACCTGATCACCGGTAAGCCTCCGGGTCGCGCCGGCAACGCGCATCAGAACATCGTGCCGTACCAGGTATTCGACTGCGCCGACGCGCCGCTCGTCCTCGCCGTCGGCAACGACGGCCAGTTCGCCCGCTTTTGCGAGGTGGCCGGCCGGACCGCGTGGCTGGACGATGCGCGTTTCGCGACCAACGTCGAGCGCGTGCGCCATCGCGACGTCGTCGTGCCGCAGATCGCCGCGCTGATGCGCACGCGGACGCAGCGCGACTGGCTGACGCCGCTGGATGCGGCCGGCGTACCCTGCGGGCCGATCAATCGGCTCGACCAGGTGTTCGCCGATCCGCAGGTCATCGCGCGCGGCATGCGCATCGACATGCCGCATCCGCAGGCCGGCTCGGTGCCGCAAGTCGGGAATCCGTTGAAATTCTCGGCGACGCCGGTCGCGTATACTCGGGCACCGCCGCTGCTCGGCGAGCACACGCGCGACGTGCTTTCGGCGCGGCTGGGCCTGTCGGAGGCCGCGCTGAACGAACTTGCGGCGCGCGGCGTAATCCAACTGGGCGAACCGAGCGAACCGCGAAGTTGAGCGTGCCGCAAGGCCGATCTCCAGCGCTCCCGATTCCCCTCAATCAGCGACCGAAAACAGCGATGAACGGAATCACCCGCAAGCCGGCGTTCTGGATCGTCTTCGCCGTCATCTCCGCCTTGTCGGGCGTATTTGCCTGGCGCTATTTTCCGGCGGCGCTGCCGCTGATCAATCTCGACGTCAAGATGACGCGAGCCGACGCGCTGACAAGCGCCGCCGCGATCGCGGACCGCCTGGATCTCGCGCCGGCCGGCGCGCAACGGGCGGTGGTGTTCGCGCACGACGGCTCGACGCAGAACTTCGTCGAGCTCGAGGCCGGCGGCAAGCCGGCGTTTACCCAGATGATCAACGGCACGCTCTACTCGCCGTACTGGTGGGAGGTGCGGCTGTTCAAGCCGGGCGAAGCAGCCGAGGCGCGCGTCCGCTTTCGCCCGGACGGCACGATCTACGGCTTCACGCGCAAGGTGCCGGAGAGCGAGCCCGGCGCCGCGCTCGATGCTGCCGCGGCGCGCGCGATCGCCGAAAAGAGCGCGCGGACCGACTGGGCGATCGACTTCGCGCCGTACAAGGCGCTCGAGCAATCGCAGGTGCAGCTGCCCAACGGACGCATCGACCATACCTTCGTCTACGAGCGCGAGCACGAGCAACTGGGCGACGGCCGCTACCGCATGCGTCTGGGCGTGGCCGGAGACCGGCTGGTCGACCTCACCTATGTGGTTTACATCCCCGAAGCCTTCGAGCGGCGATTCCAGGAAATGCGCTTCGCCAACAACGCGATCGCCGAGGTCGCCGGCATTTCGGCCGGCGCGCTGTACGGGATCGGCGGGTGCGTGCTCGGCGCGCTGTGGCTGTTGCGCCGGCGCGCATTGGTCTGGCGGCCGGCGCTGGTCGCGGGAGCGATCGTCGCCGGCCTGAATGCACTCGCGCTGATCGCCAATGCGCCGCAGGCGTGGTTCAACTTCGATACCGCGCAGCCGACCTGGGTGTTCTGGGGCCAGCAATTCGCGGTGGCGGTACTCGTCTTCGCCGGCGGCGGCCTCGCGCTCGCCCTGGTGTTCATGGCGGCGGAAAGCCTGTCGCGCGGCGCGTTCCCGCGGCACCCTCAACTGTGGCGGCTCTGGTCGCGGAAGGCCGCGCCGTCTCCCGAGGTGCTGGGGCGGACTGCGGCCGGTTATCTCGCCGTGCCGATCGAGCTCGCGCTGATCGCCGCGTTCTATTTCGTAACCAACCGCTACTTCGGCTGGTGGCAGCCGTCGGAAACGCTGACCGATCCCAACATCCTGGGCAGCGCGTTGCCGGCGCTGGCGCCGATCGGCATGGCTTTGCAGGCTGGGTTCATGGAGGAGTGCCTGTTTCGCGCCGTGCCCTTGTCGATCGCCGCGCTGCTCGGCAGTCATTTCGGCCACCGCCGGCTGTTCATTGCGATCGCGCTGGTCCTGCAGGCGGTTGTTTTCGGGGCGGCGCATGCGAATTACCCGGGATTTCCGTCGTACTCGCGGCTGGTCGAGCTCGCCGGTCCGGCTTTCATCTGGGGATTGATATTCGTTCGCTTCGGGCTCCTGACCACCGTCATCCTGCACGCGGTCTTCGATCTGACCCTGATGTCGATTCCGGTGTTTCTGATCGAAGGCCAGGGCAGCACGGTCAACCAGTTGCTGGTCATTGCGGCGGGTCTGGTGCCGCTGGCGATCGTGCTAGCGCGCCGGTTCCGCGCCGGCAAGTGGACCGCGCTTCCCGACGCCTTGCGCAACGGCGCCTGGCAGGCGTCCGCGGCGCCGGAAGCGGCCGCACTGCTGCGCGGCCGCGCTGCGGCAGGCGCGTGGACCGCGCGCGTGCAGCGCGCGTTGCCGGTGCTCGGTCTTGCGGGCCTGGTTGCCATCGCTTCGAGCGGCGGACTGCGCGGCGACACGCCGCCGCTGCTCGTCGATCGAACCCAGGCCGAGGCGAGCGCCGACGCGGCACTCGCGCAGCGCGGGATCAAGCCCGGCGACACCTGGAAGCGCTTTTCGACCATCCGCCTGGTCACCGACGATCCAGGGGCGACGCAATGGCACCAATTCGTCTGGCGCGAAGCAGGACGCGACGCGTACGAAAAATTGATCGGCAACTGGCTTGCGCCGCCGCTGTGGGAGGTGCGCTATGCGCGCTTCGACGGCGGTGACGTCGCGGACCGCGCCGAGGAGTGGCGCGTCACCGTGGCGGGCGACGGCGCGGTGCGGCAAGTCCGCCACCAGCTGCCCGAAAAGCGGCCCGGTGCGAAGTTGTCGCGCGAGCAGGCGCGCGCGCTGGCCCAGCAGGAGATCCGGCAACGCTTCGGACTCGATCCGGCGGCGTTGCGCGAGGTCTCGGCCGAGCAGCAGGAACGACCGGCGCGCGCCGATTGGCAATTCACCTACGCCGATCCGGCCATCGATGTCGGCAAGGGCGGCGAGGCACGCGTGATCGTGGCGATCGCGGGCGACGAGATCGCCGGGTCCGGCCGTTATGTCTTCGTGCCCGAGACATGGCAACGCGCCGAACGCCTGCGGGCGAGCCGATTGAGTCTCGCGAAAAATGCGATCACGCTGGCGTTGATCGTGGCCGGATTCGCAGCGATCATCGCGACGATCATCGCCTGGAGCCGAGGACGCTTCGACAAGCGCGCGTTCTGGCTGGCACTGGGTACCGTTGGCGTGGCGTCGTTGGTCACCGGGATCAATGCATGGCCCGGGTTCGCGATGCAGCTCAAGACCGCCGAGCCGCTGGCGCCGCAAATCGCGCTGGGTGCGGCGGGGATCGCGCTTTCGCTCGTTCCGATAACCTTGCTTG
>DATASF010000017.1:0-1765 GCA_036269335.1 Casimicrobiaceae bacterium | reverse complement strand
CGGCACCGGCTCGTGCCCGAACCAGCCGAGCACGCCGTTGACCGTCCTGGCCAGCGCGGCGTTGGGTCCGAGGATGATCATCCAGGCGTAGATGCGGATCAGGAAATTGCTCCAGAACGGCAGGATCACCAGCAGCAGCAGGAGGTCGCGATGTTTTTTTCCGCTTCTTGCGATCAGCGCGGCCAATGGATACGCGAGCAGCAGGCAGAACAGCGTCGTCAGCAACGCATACCAAACCGACTTGACGAAGATCTGCGCGTACACCGACTCGGTGAAAAAGCGCGCGTAGCTGTCGAGATTGAGATCGAGCCTGCCATCCTGGAGCAGCGGCGCGAGCCCGCCGAAATCGCCGGGTGTGCGAAAGGAGGCGAGCACCATGATCAGCGCGGGCGCTGCGAAAAAAACCAGCAGGTAAAGCACCGGTGGCCCGCTGACCAGCCATCGGCCGAGGCGGGTTCGAGCCTGCATCGAAGGGGTGGGCTTGTTCATCAGATCAGATGAAGTTTGTGCAATCGCTCATTCGCCGATGAAGTGGCCGGCTTCGACCGGCCAGCTCACCTCGACCGCATCGCCGACTTCGAAAAACTTGGTGCGGCCCGCGCCCGAATTCGCGAGCAGCGTCTCGAGCTTGCGGCCCGCCGGCGTCGTGACGATGTAGACGGTCACGTCGCCCAGGTACAGGTATTCGGTAACGGTGCCGAGGAAGCGATTGTCGGGGCGGTCGGCCGTTGCGGATGCCGCGGCGGCCGCCTGCACGCGTATCTTTTCCGGGCGCAGGGCGATCGTTCCCGCGGCGAGCGCCGCGGGCGGCGAGGCGGCCACGCGCACGGTGCCCAGACCGCCGACTTCGATCGCCACGACGCCGCCCGAATTGGACGCGATCGAGCCCTCGAGCAGGTTGCAGGTGCCGATGAAGTCTGCGACGAAGCGCGACGCCGGAAAGCTGTACAGGCGCGAGGGCTCGTCGATCTGTTCGACCCGCCCCTTGTTCATCACCGCGATCCGGTGCGACAGCGCGAGCGCCTCGGTCTGGTCGTGTGTCACGTAGACGAAGGTGATGCCGACCTCCTTCTGCAGATTGATCAGCTCGATCTGCATTTCCTCGCGCAGCTTGGCGTCGAGCGCCGCCAGCGGCTCGTCGAGCAGCAGCACGGTCGGATGGGTGACCAGCGCCCGGCCGATGGCTACCCGCTGCTTCTGGCCTCCGGAGAGTTCGTGCGGGTAGCGCTTGCCGAAGCCGGTAAGGCGGACATCCTCGAGTGCTTCCTGTACCTTGCCGGGAATCGACGCCGCCGGCGTCTTCGCCATTTGCAGCGGAAACGCGATATTGCCCTCGACCGTCATATGCGGAAACAGCGCATAGCTCTGGAATACCGTGCGCACCGGTCGCTCTTCGGGCGGCCGGTCGGCCAGATCGACGCCGTTGAGCACGATGCGACCGCCGTCGGGCAGGTCGAATCCTGCGATCATGCGCAGCAAGGTGGTCTTGCCGCAGCCGGAGGGCCCGAGCAGCGTGAAAAATTCGCCGGCCTCGATGTCGGTGCTGACGCCGTCGACCGCGGTGAACTCGCCGAACCGCCGCGTCACGTTCTGGATTTCGAGCAGCGCCATCGCGGACGGACTTGGCCCGTTCAGAAGATGGCGGATTGTAGCAAAGGGGGCCCTGCGCCCGGGGACCGGCGCCCTGGGCGCTTTTCATCGATGTCAACCGATCGCCGGCGGCGGACGTTGATCGGCGACGGTGGATGCTGATGCGAATGCCTGC
>DATASF010000016.1:0-6824 GCA_036269335.1 Casimicrobiaceae bacterium | reverse complement strand
CGCGCCGACCCGGGCGGCACGCTGATGCATAATGCTCATGCCTGCGGCGCCCCGGTACGCGCGACGCAGCGCGCCGGCGGAACCGGGGTGGCGCTCGCGCCGTGGGCGCAATGCCGCTGTCGCCACGCAGCCGGGTGCATGAGGGTTCAGCATGGATAAAGCTGCACCGAAGCCGCGCGCCGTACCGCGCCTGCCGTCGCTCGACCTGCTCAAGGGCTTCGAGGCGGCGGCGCGCCAGCTCTCGTTTACCCGCGCCGCCGAGGAGCTGTTTCTGACCCAGTCGGCGCTGTCCCGCCAGATGCAGACGCTCGAAGAGCAGATCGGCTTCGCGCTGTTCGAGCGCCGGCACCGCGAGTTGCGCCTGACCGATGCCGGCCAGATCCTGCAGGCAACCGCGAGAAACGTGCTCGACGAGCTTGCGCAGGCAGTGGCCAAGATCCGCCGCGAGCAAAAGTCTCTGCCGCTGACCGTCTCGACCAACCAGCCGTTCGCCTCGGTGTGGCTGATCCCCCGGCTGGCGCGCTTTCGCGCCCGCCATCCCGCCATCGACGTGTTCATCTCCGCGGACAATCGCATCGTCGACCTGGACCGCGAGCGCATCGATCTGGCCGTGCGGTATTGCACCGAGGCGATGGCGCCGCCCGGCGCGGTGCGGCTGTTCGGTGAGCGGCTGCTACCGGTGTGCAGTCCGGCGCTCGCCGCCGACCGCGCGCGCCCGCTCAAGCGCCCGGAGGACCTCGCCCGGCACGTGCTGCTGCATATCGACGACGAACGCGGCCGATTCCCGTGGCTCAACTGGTCGGTCTGGCTGGCGGCCAACGGCATCGATCAAATCGAGTCGGCCGGATCGCTTCGCTTCAACCACTTCGACCAGGTGATGCAGGCGGCGCTCGATGGCCAGGGAGTGGCGCTGGGGCGCGTGCCGCTGATCGACAGCCTGCTGGCGCAAGGCAGGCTGGTGGCGCCGTTTCCCAATCGCTATGCAACGACGCGCGCCTATTTCATCGTTCGCGGCGCGGTTGCGGCGCTGCGCCCGGAAGCGCAGGCGTTCATCGACTGGGTGACCGAGGAGGCCGCTACCGAGACCGCGCTCGACGTGAGCGGCGGGGCCAAGCCGGCACCCAAGCCGCGCCGGCCCAGGCGATGAGCGACGCGGCGCTGCACGCTGCGCCATCGCCCTGGATCGCGCGATTTGCGCCGCTGATCGCGCCGGGAGCGCGCGTGCTCGATGTCGCGTGCGGCCAGGGCCGGCACAGCCGTTTCCTCGCTGCTCGCCTTTGCGACGTGGTCGCCATCGATCGCGACGCGCAAGCGCTGGCCGCGCTTGCAGGCGTGCCGCGAGTGACGACGATCGCCGCGGATCTCGAAGGCGGGGCGTGGCCGTTGTCGGGACGGCAGTTCGACGCCATCGTCGTCGCCAATTATCTGCACCGGCCGCTGTTTCCCGAGCTGCTCGACGCGCTCGACAGCGGCGGCACGTTTCTATACGAGACGTTCGCGGGCGGCAACGAAGACTACGGGCGGCCCTCGAATCCCGACCATCTGCTGGTGCCAGGCGAGCTGCTTTCGCTTTTGTGCGAACGGCTGACGATCGTCGCCTTCGAGCAGGGCCGGGTCGGCGATGTGCGTCCGGCCGTCGTGCAGCGCATCGCGGCCGTGGGGCGCGGACGCCGCTGGCCGCCGCTGTTGCCGCCCGACAGTGGCGCGACGCGAAACGCTGCGGTGGCCTGACGCCCCGAACTCTGGGCGTTGTGCGGTGCCTTGCCCCTTCGATTCGGGTAAAATGGCGCTTTTCCCAGATTGGCCTCGATGCTGACCGGAAGTTTCGTTGCGATCGTCACGCCGATGCAGCCCGGCGGAGCGCTCGATCTGCCGGCCCTGCGCACGCTGATCGATTTCCACGTCGCGAACGGCACCGCAGGCATCGTCGTCGTCGGCACGACCGGCGAGTCGCCGACGGTCAGCGTCGACGAGCACTGCCTGCTGATCAAGACGGCGATCGACCATGCCGCCGGGCGCCTGCCTATCATCGCCGGCACCGGTGCGAACTCGACCTCCGAGGCGCTGGCGCTGACCGAATACGCGAAATCCGCCGGCGCCACCGCCGGGCTGTCGGTGGTTCCCTATTACAACAGGCCGTCGCAGGAAGGGCTGTACCGGCACTTCAAGACGATCGCCGAAAAAGTCGATTTGCCGCTCCTGATCTACAACGTGCCCGGCCGCACGGTCGCCGATATCGGCAACGACGCGGTTCTGCGTCTGGCCCAGCTGCCTGGCATTATCGGCATCAAGGACGCCACCTCGGACCTGGTTCGCCACGTCGACCTGATCGACCGTCTGCCCAAGAACAAATCGTTCGCCCTGCTCTCGGGAAACGACGACACCGCGCTGGCGTACATGCTGCTCGGCGGCCACGGTGTCGTTTCGGTGACCGCCAATGTGGCGCCGCGCGCGATGTCCGAGGTCTGCGCGGCGGCACTGGCCGGAAAGCTCAAGGAAGCGCGCGAGATCAACGCGCGGCTGATGCCGCTGCATGCCAAGCTGTTTGTCGAGGCCAACCCGATCCCGGTCAAATGGGCGCTGGCCGAAATGCGCATGATCGCGCCCGAATTGCGGCTGCCGTTGACGCCGCTCGCTGCTCAATATCACGATACGGTCCGCGCCGCGCTCAAGCGCGCGGGCTGCCTGTAGGAGAATTCGCATGCATCGTTTGTCCCCGCTGCGTCGCTTGCCGCGTCCCGCGCTCGCCGCCATTGCCGCCGCCTTCGTCGCCGTGCTGTTGTCGGGCTGCGAGTCGATGACGTTCAATCTGAGCAAGAAGATCGATTACAAGTCCGCCGGGTCGGTCCCGGCGCTCGAGGTGCCCCCAGACCTGACGACGCCGAACTACGATGACCGTTATCAGTCGACGACTGCTTCGGGCGCAGTCGCGGCCCGCGCGGCGCCGCGCCCGAGCGAGGTGTTGCCGCCGAATCCCGACGTGCGCGTCGCCCGCGCAGGCAGCGAGCGCTGGCTGGTCGTCAATGCGAGCCCCGAAGCCGCCTGGGCGGCGCTGCGCGACTTCTGGACCAAGAACGGCTTCGTCCTCGCGCTCGAGCAGCCCTCGCTGGGAATCATGGAGACCGACTGGGCGGAGAGCCGCGTCGAAAAGCCCGAAGGTTGGCTGCAGCAGTTCGCAAACAAGTACATCAGCTTCGCGTTCGATAGCTACAAACGCGACAAATTCCGCACGCGGATCGAGCGCGGCACCGAGCCGGGCACGGTCGAGATCTACATCAGCCACCGCGGCTCGGAGCAACGCCCGATGAAAATCGGGCAGGGCGGATCGCCGGAAGACTGGACGTGGACACCGTCGCCGCCGAACCCTCAGCTCGAAGCGGAATTCCTCGAAAGGGTGATGGTTGCGCTCGGCACGCCCGCAACCGCGGCGGCGCAGGCGATCGCGACCGACGGCAAGACATCCGATCGGGCGCGCATCGACAAGGGTGCCGACGGCACGCGCCTGGTCGTCGACGACACGTTCGACCGCGCGTGGCGGCGCGTCGGCCTGGCGCTCGACCGCACCGGATTCACCGTCGTCGACCGCGATCGCTCGAAGGGTCTGTACTTCGTTCGCTATTCCAATCCCGACCTCGAGAAGAAAAAGCCGGAAGGCTGGCTGGCCGATACGCTGGCCAAGATGCAGTTCTGGAAGACCACGCCTCCGGACAAGCCCGAACAATATCGCGTCGTCGTGACCCAGGCCGATCCGCGCAGCGTGATCACCGTGCAGGATCCGAGTGGAACCGTCGACCGCACGCCGAACAGCGAGAAAATTCTGGCGCTGCTCAAGGACCAGTTGAAGTGACCGGGTGAACAGGCACTAGTGCGTTTCGCCTGTCTCGGCAGCGGCAGCGAAGGCAACGGCCTGCTGGTCGAATGCGGCGGCACGCGCGTCCTGATCGACTGCGGCTTCGGCATTCGCGACGCCGTCGCGCGTCTTGCCCGGCTGGGCGTGGAAGCGGAGAGCATCACCGCGATCGTCGTTACCCATGAGCACGGCGATCATATCGGCGGCGTGGCGGCGTTCGCTGCGCGCTACGGCACCGCGGTGTGGCTGACGTTCGGCACGCTGGCCACCGTCGCCGAGCGCTTTGCGACGCTGCCGCGAGTCTATGGGTTCGACAGCCATGACCACTTCGCGATCGACGCCATCGAAGTGCGGCCGTTTCCGGTGCCACACGACGCGCGCGAGCCGGTCCAGTTCGTCTGCACCGACGGACAGTGGCGGATCGGCGTGCTGACCGACCTCGGCGTCTCGACCGCGCACGTCGAAGCGAGCCTGTCGGGCTGCGACGCGCTGGTGCTCGAATGCAATCACGACGTCGACCTGCTGGCCAATGGCGATTATCCGTATCCGCTGAAGCAGCGCATCGCCGGCAAGCAGGGGCATCTGGACAACGGTGCGGCGGCGGCGCTGCTGGGGCGCCTGGACAATTCGCGGCTCAAGCATCTGTTCGCCGCGCATTTGAGCCAGCACAACAACCGGCCCGACCTGGCCCGCGCCGCGCTGGCCGGGGCCCTCAACTGCGCGCCGGACTGGATCGGCATCGCCGACCAGCTCGAAGGCTTCGCCTGGCGCGAATTCCTCTCGTAGGAAGAAAAATGGAGAAACGCCAACAGCTGTACCGGGGCAAGGCGAAGACGGTTTACGCGACCGACGATCCGGCGCTGGTGATCATGCATTTCCGCGACGACACCAGCGCGTTCGACGGAACCAAGGTCGCGCAGCTGCCGCAGAAAGGCGAGACCAACAACAAGATCAACGCATTCATCATGGGCAAGCTCGCCGAAGCCGGCGTCGCGACGCATTTCGTGCGCGTCCTGAACGAGCGGGACACGCTGGTGCGCGCGCTGAAGATGATTCCGGTCGAGTGCGTCGTGCGCAACATCTGCGCCGGTTCGATGGCCAAGCGCTACGGCATCGCCGAAGGAACGCGCTTGGCCGAGCCGATATTCGAGTTTTTCTACAAAAGCGACGCGCTGCACGACCCGCTGGTCAACGACGATCACATCCGCGTGCTCGGCTGGGCGAGTGCCGACGAGATAAAACAGATGAAGGCGCTGACGCACCAGGTCAACGCGGTACTGCAACCGCTGTTCTCGCGGGCAGGGATCGACCTGGTCGACTACAAGCTCGAGTTCGGGCATGCGCTCGCCGAACCGCAGGGATCGCTGCTGCTCGGTGACGAGTTCACGCCCGACGGCTGCCGGCTCTGGGATCACGCGACCCAGGAAAAGCTCGACAAGGACCGCTTCCGGCGCGATCTGGGCGAGGTGATCGCCAAATATCGCGAGGTGGCGCGCCGGATCGGCGCGCCGCTCTGAGCTTCAGCCACGCGCCCAAGCAGCGCGTGCGGATCAAAAAAAAGCCGGCGCAAGCCGGCTTTTTGATTGCTGCTGAACCGAAAATTACTTCTTCGTGCCGTCGGACTTGGACTGATCCGGCGACGGCGTCATCGTGCTGGCGGGGGCAGGCGTCGTTGCGGGTGCCATCGTGCTGGCCGGCGGCGTTGCGCCGGGAGCCTTCATCGAATCCATCGCAGCGGTGCCGGCGGCCTTGGCTGCGTCGGTCGCAGCGGCTCCTGCGTTCGCGGCGGCAGTGCCCGCGTCCTTGGCCGCGGCCGCAGCCTTGTCGCTCGCTTCCTTCGCGGCGGCGGCCGCCTTGTCGGATGCTGCCTTGGCGTCAGCCGCCGCCTTGCCATTGTCGCCGCAAGCGTTCAGCGCGAGCGCCAACGCAGCGGCGAAGACTACCGATACGAATTTGTTCATTGGGGTCCCCTACTCGTGTATGAAAGATGGAAATTCAGCAGTCTAATATTCGGTGGCGAAAATCGGCTTCCGCAGACGGCCGATTCAAGCGTTTCGGCAGGGCAACGGAGGTGCAACCGACCCCAAAATTTTAGCACAAAGACGATGGATTTACATGCCTCGGCGCATGCGCGCGGCGCTTTCGCGCCGCCGCAGGCAGCGCTCAGAGGCCCAGTACGGTGCCGCTCAAGCCCGCTTCGCCGGTCGCCCAGATCTCGTCGAAGCGGGTGGCCAGCGGCTGCGCCTGCTCCGGCTGATCGATGCCGAGCGAGGCTCGCGGCTGCTCGAAGTGAAAGCGATGCAGATAATGCCTGCCGTCGACGATCAGCAGGGGATCGGTCGCTACCTTGCCTTCCGGACCGGTCTGATAGATCGTCAGCGCGTGGCCGTAGTTGCGCAACAGGCCCAGCAGGTGCGGGCAAGCGCTCTGCAGGTAGCGGGTGTCGTGCACGATGATGTCCAGCCGCCGGCCGCGGACCTCGCGCAGGAACGCGGCCAGCCGATCGGCGCGGCCCGCGCCGCCCCAGCCGGTTTGCGACAGGTCCTGGTCGAAGACGCGGATATGCTGCCGCGCGAGCCCGATCAAGGTGTCGATGGCCTCGGTCTGCTCGGCCAGCGTTGAAAGCTCGACCAGGCGAGGTTCGGCGGGCGCCTCAGCCGGCGTCGGGTCCGCCATGGCGGATTATCTCAATCAAGGTGCAGATAGCCATCGCAATACCATCGATAGAGCAGCTCGGCCGACGCGGCTGTCCCCGGTTCGCCGCTCGCCATGCCGCGCGCATCGGCCAAGCGCTCGATCGCCGCTGCGCCTCGCGCGGGCCGCGCGATCGCGGCGCCATTGATAAAGACCCAGCGGCCATCGTATAGCAACTGCGTGCGCGCGTCCAAAGCGAGGCCGCGTCGCGCCGCCGCCGCGGCGAATGCCCGCGCCGTCAGCCGGCGCGCCGGCGGGGTGAAGTAGATGTTCGGCTTGG
>DATASF010000015.1:0-5564 GCA_036269335.1 Casimicrobiaceae bacterium | reverse complement strand
TGCGTCCTCGCGTTCCGCCGCGGCATCGTCGGCGAGATCGCGGCCTGGTGGGCGCGGCGCGAAGCCTAGCGTTCGGCGGCGCGGTTCTCGCGCTCTGGGCCCTCGCCGTAGGCGCCGGTGCGCAGCGGCTCGAGGCCGTCGGCGCCTGCCGCGACGGCGTCCCCAACGGTGCTTACGAGCTTTACCAGGCCGACGGCCGATTGCGCGCGGTCGGCGCGTTCGCGCAAGGCAGGAGGACGGGCACGTTCATCTTCTGGACCGGCGACGGGGCGCGGCTCGGGGTCGTACCCTACAGCGACGACGTGCGCAACGGCACCATCGCGCTCTGGCATACCACCCGCGGCAGCGGCCGGGAGCTGCGGCCAAAATCCGAGGCGCCGTACGTGGACGGCAAGCCGCACGGGATCAAGCGATCCTGGTACCGCAGCGGCAGGCCGGAGCTCGAGGCCCGCTACGAGCGCGGCGAGCTGCGCGAGGTCAAGGCCTGGACCGGCGCCGGCTTGGCGCTGGGCGACACCGACGCCCGGGCGCTGGCGGCAACCGAGCTTTCGAGCGACGACGAGCTGTACGCGGGGCTGGACGCCCTGGTGCGGGATCACCGGCCGCGCTGCGACTGAAGCCGGCGGGCCTCTCCGTGGGAGTTGACCTGCGGGCGCCAGCGCCGCATTATGACGCTGCCATAACGATGGCTGCGGCTTTCCGGCCGCCGCCGATTCGGACCGGTTCTGCCGCGCAGGGCGGCGGCCCCAAGGGAGAACAACATGCGCTCGATCGCCAGGATCGGACTCATCGCTGCCGTCGTGACGCTCGCCGGCTGTCAATCCTTGCCGTACGGCGGAGACCGCTTCTCGACCACCGTCTACGACGAGGTTCCGGCGCGCCCGATCCGCTTCCCGGTGAAGCTGAGCTATCCGGACAACACGATGTTCGGCTTTGCTATCTACGACGACGACCCGCGCGCCGACTTGCGGCTCGAATCGATCAGCTGCCGCCGCGGGGAAGACGGCAGGCTGGTGGTGCTGGCCAGCGTGCGCAACATGGGAGCCGACGACATCTACGGCGTCCCGTTCTTTACCGGCGACATGGCGGCCTTTCGCGTCGCGGCGACGGTGACGACCAGGGCCGGTGCGCAGGAGCGCTTCGAAGCGGTACGCTATGCGCGGCTCAACGTCGCCAGCAACGCGGTGCTCGCGCTCAACTCCACGTTGATACCGGCTGCGGACATCACCCGGATCGACGTCGTTGCCGATCCGGATCGCGTCGTGCCCGACCCGATACGCGACAACAACGTGCTGAGCTGGCGCGGCGCGATCGACGGGGCCAATCCCCAGTGCGACGTGCGGCGCTGAGGCCTTAAGTCCCCGATTTCCGCGGCGCTTCGCCGTCGCGGCGGCGCACACGAATCCGAGGCATCGAGCCCGCGCCGGCAGCGCGCCGATGCGCGCGCCATTCACGCTATAATCATGCCGCCGTGCGACCCGGTCGACACGACTCGATCGCGCACTCCCGACGCCCGCATTTCCGACGCCCGCACTCCCGACGCCCGCACTCCCGACGCCATTGCAAGCAATGAAAATCCTGGTCCCGGTCAAGCGGGTTGTCGATTTCAACGTCAAGGTGCGCGTGAAGCCCGACGGCAGCGGCGTCGATCTCGCCAACGTGAAGATGTCGATGAATCCGTTCGACGAGATCGCCGTCGAGGAAGCCGTCCGCCTGAAGGAAAAAGGGACCGCGAGCGAAATCGTCGCAGTGTCCTGCGGAATGGCGGCATGCCAGGAGACGCTGCGCACCGCGCTTGCGCTGGGCGCTGATCGCGCGATCCTGGTCGAGACCGGCGTCGAGCTGCAGCCGCTGGCGGTCGCCAAGCTGTTGCGCGCGCTGGTCGCCAAGGAAGCGCCGCAGCTGGTGATCCTAGGCAAGCAGGCGATCGACGACGACGCCAACCAGACCGGGCAGATGCTCGCGGCGCTCCTCGGCTGGGCGCAGGCGACGTTCGCCTCGAAGGTCGATGTCACCGGCGACGCCGTCACCGTCAGGCGCGAAATCGACGGCGGGATGGAGACGATCGCGATGAAGCTTCCGGCAGTCATCACCACCGACTTGCGCCTGAACGAGCCGCGCTACGCGACCTTGCCCAACATCATGAAGGCGAAGAAAAAGCCGCTCGAGACGACGACGCCGGACGCGCTGGGCGTCGACGTCGCGCCGCGGCTGACGACACTCAAGGTCGTCGAGCCGGCGAAGCGCAAGGGCGGCGGCAAGGTGGCCGACGTCAAGGAGCTGGTCGCCAAGCTTCGCAACGAAGCCAAGGTGATCTGATGACCGTGCTCGTCGTCGCCGAGCACGACCACGCGGCGCTGAAGAGCGCGACGCTCAATACGGTCGCGGCCGCGCAAAAGTTGGGCGGCGACATCCACCTGCTGGTCGCCGGACACAACGCTGCGGGTGCCGCAACGGCTGGGGCGCAGGTGGCCGGAATTGCCAAGGTCCTGCATGCCGACGGACCGCAGCTCGCCGCGCAGTCGGCGGAGAACCTGGCCGCGCTGGTCGTGGGCCTGGCCGCGCCGTATGCGCACATCCTGCTGCCGGCGACCGGCTTCGGCAAGAACGCCGCACCGCGGATCGCCGCACTGCTCGACGTCGCGCAGGTCTCCGACATCGTCGCCGTCGAAGGCGCGGACACCTTCGTGCGCCCGATCTACGCCGGCAACGCCTTTGCCACCGTGCAGTCGAAGGATGCGAAAAAAGTGATCACCGTGCGAACGACCGGATTCGATCCGGTCGCGGCGGGCGGCAGCCCCGCGCCGGTCGAAAGCGTGGCCGCACCCGCCGACACCGGGCTTACCCAGGTGCTGGGCCAGGAGCTGACCAAGTCCGATCGTCCCGAGCTGACCAGTGCGCGCGTCGTCATTTCCGGCGGCCGGGGCATGCAGAACGGCGAGAACTTCAAGATGCTTGAGGCGCTTGCCGACAAGCTGCATGCTGCGATAGGTGCCTCGCGCGCCGCGGTCGATGCCGGATTCGTGCCCAACGACTACCAGGTCGGCCAGACCGGCAAGATCGTCGCTCCGGACCTGTATATCGCGATCGGAATTTCCGGCGCGATCCAGCATCTGGCCGGCATGAAGGACAGCAAGGTGATCGTCGCGATCAACAAGGACGCCGAGGCGCCTATATTCCAGATTGCCGACTACGGCCTGGTCGGCGATCTGTTCGAAATCGTTCCGGCGCTCACCGCGGAACTGGGATGAGCGCCTATCACGCGCCGCTGACCGAGATCCGCTTTGTGCTGCGCGAGCTGGCCGGCCTCGACCAGGTCGCCAAGCTCCCCGGCTTCGAGGAAGCGACGCCGGACACCGTCGATGCGATCATCGAGGAGGCAGCCCGGTTCGCGACCGAGGTGCTCGATCCGCTGAACGCCGCCGGCGATCGCGAAGGCGCGCAATGGCAGGAAGACGGAAGCGTCAGGACGCCGGCCGGGTTCAAGGAGGCGTACCGGCGCTTTGCCGAAAACGGCTGGAACGGCCTGACCAAGAATCCCGAGCACGGCGGCCAGGGCCTGCCGCAACTGCTCGCCACGGCGGTCGAGGAAATGTGGCATGGGGCCAACATGGCGTTCGCGCTTTGTCCGCTGTTGACGCAGGGCGCGATCGAGGCGCTCGAGCTTTGCGGCTCGAACGCGCTGAAGGCGATGTTCCTCGACAAGATGGTCGCCGGAGTCTGGACCGGGACGATGAACCTGACCGAGTCGCAGGCCGGTTCGGATCTCGCCGCCGTGCGCACCCGCGCGGTACCGCAGGCCGACGGCAGCTTCCGGCTCTACGGCCAGAAGATCTTCATCACCTACGGCGAGCAGGACTACACCGACAACATCGTGCATCTGGTGCTGGCGCGGACGCCGACGGCGCCCGAAGGCGTCAAGGGGATATCGCTTTTTGTCGTGCCCAAATTCCTGGTCAATGCCGACGGCAGTCTCGGTACGCGCAACGACGTGCGCTGCGTCTCGATCGAGCACAAGCTGGGCATCCACGCGAGCCCGACCGCGGTGCTCGCCTACGGCGACCACGGCGGCGCCGTCGGCTATCTGGTCGGCGAGGAGAACCGCGGCCTCGAATACATGTTCATCATGATGAACCTCGCGCGCTTTTCGGTCGGCATCGAGGGCATCGGCATCGCCGAGCGCGCGTACCAGCGGGCCCGGGCCTATGCGCGCGATCGCGTGCAGGGCAGGGCGCCGGGCCTCGACAAGGCGGTTCCGACGGCGACGATCCTGCAGCATCCGGACGTGCGCCGCATGCTGCTGACGATGAAGGCGCAAACCGAGGCGATGCGCGCCGTCGCCTATGTCACAGGCGCGGCGATCGACAACGCGCACCGGCATCCGGATGCCGAAGCCCGCAAGCACCATCAGGCCTTCGTCGACCTGATGATACCGATCGTCAAGGGATGGAGCACCGAGCTCGCGCAGGAGGTGACCTACCTCGGCGTCCAGGTGCACGGCGGCATGGGCTTCATCGAGGAAACCGGCGCCGCGCAGGACTATCGCGATGCGCGGATCACCACGATTTACGAAGGCACGACGGCGATCCAGGCCAACGATCTCGTCGGGCGCAAGACGGCGCGCGACGGCGGGGCAGTGGCGCGCGCGGTTTGCACCGACATCGGCAAGGTCGCGTCCGAGCTCTCCGCGTCGGACGATGCCGACTTGAAGCGTATCGGCGCTGAGCTCGCCGCGGCCAACACGGCGCTCCGGCAGGCGGTCGACTGGGTCGTTCCAGCGTTCTCCGGCGCGACGCGCGCCGCGCATGCCGCATCGGTTCCCTACCTGCGCCTGTGGGGCCTGGTCGCCGGCGGTTGGCAACTGGCGCGCGGAGCGCGCGCCGCTTCCGCAAGGCTGGCCGATGGCAGCGGCGACACGGATTTTTATCGCGGCAAGATCGCTACCGCCCGCTTTTACGCCGATTGCCTGCTGCCGCAGGCCGCCGCCTGGTCGCAGGCGATCACCCAGGGCAGCGAAGCCGTGCTGGCGCTGGCCGACGCGCAGTTCTGACGGGATTCCCAAGCGGGCGCACCGTCCGGCTGCCCATTCGGCCGCCGGTGCTTTTGGGGGGAACCCGGCCGGTGCTCCGAGGTCGTATACGCCGACCGTTTCAACTGGGACCCTCCCGATGATTCAAACCATTGCGCGCGCGCTAGCCATGCTCGCCGCGCTCTGCTTTCCACTGTATGCCGCCTCGGCGCGCGCCGACTCGCTCGCTGTCGTCGATCCGCTGCCGCCGGGACCGTACGCGGTCGGTTGCAGCAACATCGCGCAGGATTTCAGCCGCGTGCAGCCGGGGGAGAGCGCGCAGAACTACTGGGAAGGCTATCCCGACGGGAGCCGCGACCGCTATGTGACGCAGCTGCTCGCCGATCCGGCGGATGCGCTGGTCGTCAACGTGAGCGTACCCGACGATTCCGAGCTCTATACCAATCGTTCCGGGCAGCAGGTGCCGTTCGCCTTGCTCGTCTGTTATCCGACGACGGCCGACAATCCGTACCCCGACTATCCGTTGCCCTCGGGG
>DATASF010000014.1:0-41982 GCA_036269335.1 Casimicrobiaceae bacterium | reverse complement strand
TGCAGCGGCGTGCCGAGGGCGTCGACATCCCGGTCACGCATATCGATTTCGACCGCGACGCCTGGCTGCGCCGGACGGCCGCGCGCCAGCCGGAGCCCGCGGAGTTGCAGCCGCGATGAACACCGATCGGACCGGCTCGCCCGAACCGATCCCCCTGTTCCGCTGCAGTGTGCCGCCCGCTGCGCGGGAGTACTTGCTCGCGACACTCGATTCAGGATGGCTCGGCTACGGCCCGCAATGCCGCTTGCTCGAGGAGCGCTTCACCGCCGGCCGCGGCGGCTGGGCGCTGGCGACGTCGTCGTGCACCAGCGCGCTCCATCTCGCCGGCCGCCTGGTGCGGGCGGTGGCCGGCGAGTCGCAGCCCGAGATCATCGTTCCGTCGATCAGCTTTGTCGCGTCGGGCATGGCGTTTCTTCAGGCCGGCGTGCGGCCGGTCATCGCCGACGTCGGCGCCGACGATCTGTTGCTGCAGGCGGACGGTGTGCGGCGCGCGCTGACGCCACGCACCCGGGCGCTGCTGGCGGTGCATCTCTACGGCCAGCGCTGCGCCGAGCTTCCGGCGCTGCGCGCACTTGCCGACGAACACGGCCTGCTGCTTATCGAGGATTGCGCTCACCGCATCGATCTGCTCGACAGTACCGCGCCGTTGGGCGATCTTCTCTGCTACAGCTTCAACGCGGTCAAGGAATTACCCGGTGGCGAGGGCGGCCTGCTCTGGGGCCGGGACCGGCGCCATGAAGCATGGGTACGCCCGGTGTCGAATCTCGGGCTTGCGGTCGACACGATGCAGCGGAGCGCCGACTTGCGCCATGCCGACTACGCATTCGCAGCCGAATCCGGGCTGAAGTTGCGCAGCAACGACGTTGCGGCGTCCTTGGTCAACGCGGCGATCGAAACGCTGCCCGCGAGCCGTGCTCGGCGCCGCGAGCAATTCCAGCGCTACGATAGCTTGCTGTCGGCGAGCGGCGCCGATTTGCAGCCTATCGCACGGCGCTACGACGACAGCTGCCTGATGTATGTCGTCCGGGTCGCGGCGGAAATACGCGACGCGGTGCGTGCCGCGATGGCGGCGGCCGGCGTCGCCACCAGCGTGCACTATCCTTCGCTCGCCAGGCATCCGCTGTTCGGCAACGATCGGGCCGATGGCTGCTGCGGCGGCGAGGACGAACGCATCATCACGCTGCCGACGTTTGCCGAACTGACTGCCGACGATCAGCGTCGGGTCGTCGACGCGCTGGCCCTGGCGCTGGATGGCGTCGCGCGGCGATCGCCTGCGACGAATGCCGGGCCGCGTCGCATGACGCTCGGGTGAGCCGGCTGCAGGACGCGTCGCTGGAGGCGCCGGCGCTGGTGCTGTCCGCCGACGACGCGCTGGCCGGGGCGGTCGCACGGCTGCAGGCGGCCGCATCCGCCGCACATGGCGCGGTCTTGCGTAGCAACGTTCCGTCCGGTCCCGATGCCGGCCCGTGCATCACCCTGGTTGGTTCGCACGCCGCCGAGAGTGCGCTCCTTTCGCGTCGTGCGGCGTTCAGCAGCGAGCAGGGCTGGCGCCAGGTGCTCGGCGTCGGCTGCGGCCTGGCGGTCCTCAACACCGACGATCCTCTGCACGCCGAGCAACGCCGGACCTGGTCAGCGGCGTTCGCGGGCGCAATATTGCGCTCATACGAAACCGCGATGGCACGAATCGTCGAGGACTGCATCGGTGCTTGGCGCGACGGCTGCGAGATCGACCTCTATCCTCCGATGCGCGCGTTCGCATTCCGCGCCGTCGCCGCGACGATAGGTGGCTTGCCCGAGAGCGCGATCGGGCCGGCGTACCGCGCCATCTGCACAATACTCGACGGTCAGGATCATCAGCGCGAACCGAGGGAGGCTTATGTCGAACGCGCTGCGGCCGCGCGAGGTGCCCTCGCCGACGCCTTGCGCACCGCCATCCGCGAACGGCGCGGTCGCCGTCCTGCTGCGCCGGAGTCGCTGCTCGACGTTCTCCTCGCCGAGCCCGCGCTCGCGGGCGACGATGCGGAAATCCAGTCGCACCTGACCATCCTGCTGATCGCCGGCCATGAGACCGGCGCGACGCTGTATTCGCGCGCTCTTTTCGTCCTGGCGCAGATGCCGTCCATCGCCGAAAGGCTCGCCGCGGAGATCGACGGTGCGTCATCGGCGCGAGCACGGCCGCTAGGCGCCGACGAGCTCGATCGATTGCCGCAGCTCGATCGCTTCATGCTCGAGGTCGGGCGACTCTATCCGCCCCTGGTCAATCTTCCGCGCGTCGCAGCGGTATCGATCGATTTCGACGGTTATCGCATCAACCCCGGAACGCGCATCGCGGTCGCGGTCGCGGCGACCCACTTGCTTCCCGACAGCTTCCCCGATCCATTGCGCTTCGATATCGATCGCTACGCCGCCGCCGACAGCGCGAACCGTACCCGGCCGTTTGTGCTGCTCACCTTTGCCGGCGGTGCGCGCATGTGCCTGGGGATGCGCTTCGCGCAAATGGAGTTCAAGGCGATCGTCGCGCGGGTGCTGCAAACGGTGACGCTCACGGCCACAGGCGGCGACGTCGCGCACGCGGGATTCTGGAACGCGCGCCCCGCGACGCCGATGCGCGTACACCTGCGCGCACGTTAGTACCGTCCCGCGACGATCGCAGGCGACAACGTGCGGCGAGCGCGCTTAGCCGGCGTCGCTCTCGGCGAGCGCGTTCCTCACCGTCGCGACCAGGTCGCGCCGTGAAAACGCTTGGAACCCCCGCTCGGCAAGCTCGCGCCGGCGGACGTTGTCGGCGAGCAATGCGCGGCACAATGCCGGCAGCTCCGCGCTCGTTCCGGCGAGGACGCCATCGCGCAAGTCCGGATCGAGCCGGGCTCCGCGCCCCAGTTCGGTGACCAGCGCGCGACGATTCGCCAGCGCGTAGGCGACCCGTGCCATTTCGAGGGCGGAATCGTCGGTCGCGTGCACATTGAGCAGGATCCTGGCGCGTGCGACCAGCGCGTCGCGCTCGGAGAGATAGACGCCGTCGGCGACGTGCAGGCTGATACCCGCGCGCATGATCGTGTCGAGGATGACCATGCGCCTCGGGTTGACCTTGCCGAAGAACAGGACGTCGATGTCGGTCGGCGTGGCCGGGTCGACCGTCGAGCTCTCGGGCAGATATCCTGGCTGCATATAGCGAATGCGGCTGCCGAGGCCCAGCGCGCGCCACGCTTCGACGTTGCCCATGTCGGGTTCCCAGGTCGCGAAGCGCGAGACGAATGGACGCAGCGCTTCGACCAGGGCCCCGTCCGCGCGAAGCTGCTCGGTGTTGTAGATGATGGTGTCGGACGGCAGGCCGGCGGCGAGGTCGCCCGCGAGGTGATGCGCACCGAAGATCACGTTGGTCGCATCGCGCAGGAATTCGTTGCCGGCCAGACGCACGTCGTGCCCGAGGCGGCGCAGCGCGAAGTACATCGACTTCGCCACGCCTATAAACGGCGCATAGTTGACGTAGTTCTCGGGCTGCACGACCAGGACGTTGAATCGTCGCATCGCTGCATTATCGCCGACCGGGCGCCACGCGCGGCGGCGTCGGGGACAGGCGCCGCGAGCCCCGTATAATCGATTCTTTTCGCCGGATCAGCTGCATTGTCGATTCCGTTGTCCCCGCCGCTGGCGTCCAGCCCGCCGCCGTTCGTTCCGCTTCCCCGCCTTCTGCCTGCCGTGC
The DNA here is from genome assembly GCA_036269335.1 of Casimicrobiaceae bacterium. Taxonomy (GTDB): domain Bacteria; phylum Pseudomonadota; class Gammaproteobacteria; order Burkholderiales; family Casimicrobiaceae; genus PALSA-1003. The sequence goes on along the minus strand of DATASF010000014.1, from coordinate 38,279 downwards.
CGCCGCCCGGGCGGAAGGCTATCGCGCAGCCATTGGCCGGTTCAGCCGACGCGCTGGCGCTGGCGCAAGCCGCGACCGACGCCGCGCAGCACCGCCAGCTTCTGGCCGTCATCTGCGCCCACGCGCTGGCCGCGCAGCGGCTGGCCGCCGAAATCTCATGGTTCGCTCCCGCGCTCAAGGTCGCCGTCCTGCCCGACTGGGAGACGCTGCCCTACGACCATTTTTCTCCGCACCAGGATCTGGTGTCGGAGCGACTGGCGACGCTCTATCGCATGTCGCGCGGCGATTGCGATGTGGTGATCGTCGCGGCGACGACGGCGCTGTATCGCATCGCACCCCCGTCTTATCTCGCGGCATTCACTTTTTTCATCGACCAGGGCGAAACGCTCGATGTCGATCGGCTGCGCTCGCAGCTCGCGCTGGCCGGCTATCAGCATGTGACGCAGGTGGTTTCTCCCGGCGAATTCGGCATACGCGGCGGCTTGATCGACCTGTTTCCGATGGGCAGCCCGCTGCCCTACCGCATCGACCTGTTCGACAACCAGATCGAATCGATCCGCACGTTCGACGTCGACACGCAGCGCACCGTCTATCCGGTGCCGCGGGTGCGCCTGCTTCCGGCGCGCGAGTTTCCGCAGGACGAGGCCGGACGGACACGCTTTCGCGGGCGGTTTCGCGAGGTGTTCGAAGGCGATCCGTCGAAGTCCCCGCTGTACAAGGATGTTTCGAACGGCATCATGCCGGCCGGGATCGAGTATTACCTGCCGCTGTTTTTCGATGCCACCGCGACGCTGACCGAATATCTGCCGCCCGAGGCGATCGTTTGCCTCCACGGCGACGTCCCGTCGGCGATCCGGCGCTTCTGGGAGGACACCGACGCCCGCTACCGCCTGTTGCGAGGCGATCGCGCGCGGCCGTTGCTCGCGCCGAGCGAGCTGTTCGTACCCGAGGACGAGTTCCATCGCGTGCTCAAGCCGTTCGCCCGCATCGAGCTCGCTTCGAACGGACCGGGGGTGCCCGGCGAACACGCCGCGAACGCGGATAGCGCGACCGGGCGCCCGGCCGAGGAAGGCGATACAGACGCCGCGCCGCCTGGCGGGACGGTCGCTGCGCAGGCCCGGGGATCGCGCCACGGACACGGCACGCATCCCGTTCCTGCGGTCCAGGTCGATCGCCGCGCCGACGACCCGTTGCGCGCGCTCAAACGCCATGTGACCGCCACGCCCGAGCGCGTATTGATCGCGGCGGAGAGCCTAGGCCGCCGCGAGACGATGCAGCAGTATTTCGCCGAATACGGATTCAAGCCGGCGGTGGTCGCCGACTGGGCCGAGTTCATCGCCGGCGACGCGAGCCCGGCGCTGGTCGCAAGTCCGCTGCATGCCGGCTTCGTCTGGCCCGAGGCGAACATCTCGCTGATCACCGAGGCCGAGCTCTACGCGGGAGTCGTGCGCAGGCCCGGCAAGCGCGACCCGCGGCGCAGCAACGTCGACGCGATGCTGCGCGATCTGTCGGAGGTGCGGATCGGCGACCCGGTCGTGCACGAGCAACACGGCATCGGCCGCTATCTCGGCCTGACGACGCTCGATCTGGGCGACGGACCCAACGAATTCCTGCACCTGCTGTACGCGAACGACGCCAAGCTTTACGTGCCGGTATCGAGCCTGCATCTGATCAGCCGCTACAGCGGCGCATCGCCCGACGCGGCGCCGCTGCACGAGCTCGGCAGCGGACAGTGGGACAAGGCCAAGAAAAGGGCGGCGCAGCGCGCGCACGACACCGCGGCCGAGCTGTTGAACCTCTACGCGCAGCGCGCGGCCAGGCAGGGCCACGCGTTCAAGTACGACCTGCACGAGTACGAGGCGTTCGCCGCGGGATTCGGCTTCGAGGAGACACCCGATCAGGCTGCCGCCATCGAGGCCGTGATCCGCGATCTGACCTCAGGCAAGCCAATGGACCGGCTGGTCTGCGGCGACGTCGGGTTCGGCAAGACCGAGGTCGCGCTGCGCGCGGCGTTCGTCGCCGTCGCGGACGGCAAGCAGGTCGCCGTGCTCGTGCCGACAACCCTGCTGGTCGAGCAGCATTTCCAGACCTTCTCGGACCGCTTCGGCGACCTGCCGGTCAAGCTCGCTGAATTGTCGCGCTTCCGCTCGGCCGCCGAGATGAAGGCGGTGCTCGAGGGCCTCGCCAGCGGACGCATCGATCTGGTCATCGGCACGCACAAGCTGATCCAGCGCGACGTGAAGTTCAAGCGCCTCGGCCTGGTGGTGATCGACGAGGAGCACCGCTTCGGCGTGCGGCAGAAGGAGCAGCTGAAGCGCTTGCGCGCCGAGGTCGACGTGCTGACGCTGACGGCGACGCCGATTCCGCGCACGCTGGCGATGTCGCTCGAGGGGCTGCGCGATTTTTCGGTGATCGCGACCGCGCCCGAGCGGCGCCTGTCGATCAAGACCTTCGTATCGCAATACTCGCCCGGCATCGTGCGCGAAGCGTGCCTGCGCGAGTTGAAGCGCGGCGGACAGATCTACTTCCTGCACAACGATATCGACACGATCGCGACGATGGGGCAGAAGCTCGAGGCGTTGATGCCCGAGGCCCGCATCGCGATCGCGCATGGCCAGATGCCCGAGCGCGATCTCGAGCGCGTGATGCGCGACTTCTACCAGCAGCGGTCCAACCTGCTTCTTTGCTCGACGATCATCGAGACCGGCATCGACGTGCCGACCGCCAACACGATCATCATCCATCGCGCCGACAAGTTCGGCCTGGCGCAGCTCCACCAGCTGCGCGGCCGGGTCGGTCGCTCGCACCACCAGGCCTACGCGTATCTGCTGACGCCGCGCGAGGAGGCGCTGTCGGTCCAGGCGAAGAAACGTCTCGAGGCGATACAGCTGATGGAGGACCTGGGCTCCGGCTTCTATCTGGCGATGCACGATCTCGAAATCCGCGGCGCCGGCGAAGTTCTCGGCGACGAGCAGTCCGGAGAGATGCAGCAGATCGGCTTTCAGCTCTATACCGAGATGCTCAAGGCCGCGGTCGATTCGCTGCGCTCGGGGCGCGAGCCGAATCTCAACGATCCGATGGGCGTCACCACCGAGATCAACCTCCACGTCCCCGCGCTGTTGCCGGAGAGTTACTGCAGCGACGTGCACGAGCGGCTGGTGCTCTACAAGCGCCTGGCCAATTGCGACACGGCGGCCGAGCTCACGTCGATGCAGGAGGAGCTGATCGACCGCTTCGGCCTGCCGCCCGAGCAGGCCCAGGCGCTGCTCTATTGCCATCGACTGCGCCTGCTTGCGAGGCCGCTCGGCGTGGTCAAGGTCGACGCCGGCCCCGATCGTTCGCAGATCCTGTTCGGGCCGCGCCCGCCGTTCGATGCCGGCAAGCTGATCGCGCTGATCCAGCAGGACGGTCGTTACCGCTTCGCCGGCCAGGATCGCGTACGGATCGAGCGCGCCGCGCCGACCGTCGAGGATCGAGTCGGACTGATCGAGGAATTTCTCGGCAGGCTGCGATGACCTCCGGGGCAAACCCGCCGCCGCATCAGTAGATTTTGGAGAAGTCGCCGTGGCGGCCGAGACCATCCTTGAATCGCGCGGCACCGGCTGCGCCGTCCTTGATCAGGGCTTCGCGCCCGTTGTACCACTCCTGGATTAGTGCGTCGCGAACCGAGAGACCCTGGCTCTTGATCGCGGACCGGCGGTCCGCTCGAACGCATACGGGCGGAAAGGATGCGATGTCCCGGGCCAGTTGCTCCGCCCTTGCGCGGACTTCACCGTTCGGCACCAGATATTCGCAAAGGCCGATTCTCAGGCATTCCTCTGCGGGAACCTTGCGCCCCGTAAGAATTATTTCCAGCGCGCGTCCCTGTCCGACAATGCGCGGCAGGCGTACCGTGCCGCCATCGATCAAAGGCACGCCCCAGCGCCTGCAGTAGACGCCGAAATAGGCATCTTCCTGCATCACCCTGAAATCGCACCACAGCGCAAGTTCCATCCCACCCGCCACCGCCGGGCCGGCAACGGCGGCAATGACGGGCTTATCCAGCTCGAGCCGAGACGGTCCCAGCGGGCCGCGAGGAATCTCCGCACCATTGCCGCGGGGTCCTGCGGGAGGAATGTCGAGTTCTCCGAGGGGATAAGCCTGATTGAGCGTGCTAACGAACTTCAAATCCCAGCCGGCACAGAAAGCACCGCCCTCGCCGTACAGCACGGCGACGCGTGCCGAGGTATCTGCATCGAACTCCAGAAAAGCCTGGGTCAGGGCATCGGCGCTTTCCGGATCCATCGCGTTGCGGGCCTCCGGACGGTTGTGGATGATGGTCCAGACGGTCCCGTTCTTTTCGATGTTCACGGTCATGCTTTTTCTCCGTTGGATTGCGACGTGCGTTTGCTTGCCGACGCGGCCGGAAAGCCACCCTCAGCCGCGAAACTGCGCGGCGATGCTCTTGATGCCGCCGAGCAGCATTTCGACGGCGACCGCGGTGAGCACGAGTCCCATCAGCCGCTCGAACGCGCGCATGCCGCGCTCGCCCAGCAGTCGCTGCAGCCGGCCGGCGGCGAGCAGCACCAGCGTCGTCGCCACCATCGCCACGGTCAACGCGAGCAGCCACACGTCGATGTGCTCGGGCTCGCGCGATGCCATCAGCATCACCGTCGCCAGCGCGGACGGTCCGGCGATCGCCGGGATCGCCAGCGGCACCAGCAGGGGCTCGCTGCCGCCGGTGTCGCCGAAGACACCCTCCGGATGCGAAAACACCATCCGCAAGGCGATCAGGAACAAAATGACGCCCCCGGCGATCGAAAGCGATGTTTCGGAAACATGCATCAGCATCAGGAACGCGCGGCCGCCGAACAGAAAGGCAAGCAGCACCGCGTACGCGATCACGCATTCGCGCAACACGATCCACCGGCGACGCGCCGGAGGCGTCGCCTGCAGGGCGCTCACCACCAGCGGCACGTTGCCGAAGGGGTCGATCACCAGAATCAGCAGGATCGCCGCGGACAGGAGCTCGGACAGCATGTCGGGATGAGCGACCTCGGTTTTTATTGCCGCAGTATATCGCCCCGCCGTGACCTGGCACCGCCGCAGCTGGCATAATCACCCGTTTCTCATGCGTACTATCGGAGCATCCATGGTTCACTTTCGCATTGCGGTTCCATGTCTCGCAGCGCTGTTCGGCCTTGTTGCTATCGGCACGGCATTCGGCCAGGCGAAGCTGCCTGCGCCCCCGTCGCAGCCGGCCAGCGATACCTACTTCGGCACCGTGATCGCCGATCCCTACCGCGCGCTAGAAGACCTGAAGAATCCCGACGTCGCTGCGTGGATGAAGGCGCAGGCCGACTACACGCGATCGGCGTTGGACCGCATTCCGCAGCGCGCGGCTATCCTGAAGGAAATCCAGCGCTACGGCGACGACGCCGCGGCCCGCGTCACCGGCGTGCAGCCGAACGACGGCACCTTCTATTATTTGAAGCGACTCGCCAGCGACAACACGCTCAAGCTGTACATGCGACAAGGCACCGGCGGCAAGGAGCGGCTGCTGCTCGACCCCGACAAGCGTGCGACCGCGCCGGGCAGCCACCATGCGATCGATTACTTCCAGCCTTCGCCGGACAACAAGTACGTCGCCTACGGCATTTCCGAGGGCGGGTCCGAGGAAAGCGTGCTGCACGTGCTGGACACGGCGACCGGCAAGGACACTGCCGATGCGATCGACCGTGCCAATTTCGCCTCGCCGTCGTGGCTCCCCGACGGCACGCTCCTCTACAGCCGGCTGCAGAAGCTCGGGCCGGGCATGCCGGTGACGGCGAAATACCTGAACCAGCGTGCGTACGTGCACAAACTGGGCAGCAATCCGGACGACGACACCGCGCTTTTCGGCGCGGGTGTGGTCCCGGGCATTGCGCTCGAGCCGGTCGAGAATGTCGCCGCCGGCCACGTCCCCGGCTCGTCGTATGTGTTTGCGCTGATCGTCAACGGCGTGCAGCGCGAGGCCAAGCTCTACGCCGCACCGCTGGGTGCGCTGGCCGGCGACAAGACGCCATGGCGCAAGATCGTCGACTACAGTGACGGCGTCACCGATCTGGCGATCCACGGCGACACGATCTACCTGATGTCGCACAACGGCGCGGCGCACTTCAAGGTGCTGCGGATGGAGCTTGGCAAGGGCGACATCGCGAACGCCGAAGTCGTCATTCCCGAAAGCGACAACGTCGTCACCGCCCTCGCCGGCGCCAAGGATGCGCTGTATGTCCGCCGCATGAAGGGCGGCATCAGCAACCTGTTGCGCCTCGACTACGCCGCCGGCGCGAAAGCCGTCGCGATCAAGCTGCCGTTCGCCGGCGACATGGATGCGCTGGCCGCCGACCCGCGCCTGCCCGGCGTGCTGTTCGAGGCTGGAAGCTGGACGCGCTCCAGCGCGTGGTACGAATACAATCCGCAGCGTGCGGCAGTCAGCGATACCGGCCTGCAGCCGAAGGGCAAGTACGACGCGCCAACCGACCTGGTTGCGACCGAAGTCGGCGCGATGGCGAAGGACGGCACGCTGGTTCCGCTGTCGATTGTGCACAAGCGCGGCATCAAGCTCGACGGCAGCAATCCGGCGATTCTGTACGGCTATGGCGCCTACGGTATTTCGCAGCTTCCGTTCTACCGGCCGACGTTTCTGCCCTGGTTCGAGCGCGGCGGCATTTTTGCGGTCGCGCACGTGCGCGGCGGCGGCGAGAACGGCGAGGATTGGTACAAGGCCGGGTACAAGGCGACCAAGCAGAACACCTGGAACGACGCAATCGCCTGCGCCGAGTGGCTGATCGCCAACAAGTACACCTCTTCCGGCAAGCTGGCGATCTGGGGAGGCAGCGCCGGCGGCATTTTCGTCGGCCGCTCGATCACCGATCGACCCGAGCTGTTCGGCGCGGCGATCGACCAGGTGCCCGCGTCCGACATGCTGCGCTTCGAGACGACCGCGAACGGCGCGCCCAATGTTCCCGAGTTCGGTACGATCAAGACCGAGGAAGGGTTCAAGTCGCTGTTGGCGATGAGTCCGTACCACCACGTCAAGGATGGCACGAAATACCCGGCGGTGCTGGTCATCACGGGCATCAACGATCCGCGGGTCGACGCCTGGGAGGCGAGCAAGATGGCGGCGCGTCTTCAGGCGGCAACGTCGAGCGGCAAGCCGGTCCTGTTGCGCATCGACTACGACGCCGGTCACGGCATAGGCTCGACCAAGAAACAGGCTTACGAAGAGCGCGCCGACATTTTCGCCTTCCTGTTCTGGCAGTTCGGCGTCGCCGGGTTTCAGCCCTGAAGTCTCACATCGCTCGCGGCGCGCCGTGCGTCAATGCAATTTGACGCGCGGTTCCATGCGGCGGCGCAGAAAGCGCCCGATGGTGTCGAGGGCCACGCGGAAGTAGCCGTGAATCGACGACTGATGCAGCTTGTATAGCGACGCGTACATCGCGCGAGCGATCAATCCCTGGATCAGCATGCTGCCGCCGATCAGCCGGCCCATCAGGTTGCCGACTGCCGACAGTTCGCCCAGCGAGACCAGCGAACCGAAATCGCGGAAATGAAACTCGGGCAGCGGCTGACCGGCCAGCCGCGCCCGCATCGTTCGCACCAACAACGTCGCCTGTTGCCGCGCCGCCTGCGCCCGCGGTGGCACCAGCGCGCCTTCCCTGTCGCGTCCGAGCCAGGGCGCCGCCGCGCAATCGCCGAAGGCGAAGATGTCGGGATCGCGCGTCGTCTGCAAGGTCGCGCCGACGACCAGCTGGTTCGCGCGATTGACCTCGAGACCGTCCAGGCTCGCCAGCAGCGGCGGCGCCTGAATTCCGGCGGCCCACACGACGAGGTCGGCGCGCAGCGTCGCACCGTCGGCGGTGTGCACGCCCTGCTCGTCGACGGCGACGACGCGCTCGCCGGTGCGCACGGCGATGCCTAGTCTGCCGAGAAGCTCGGTCGCCGCCTTGGCGATCCGTTCGCCCAGTTGCGGCAGAATGCGTGGCGCTGCCTCGAGCACCGTCAGATGGATGTCGCGGGCGGCGTCGAGCTGGTCCAGTCCGTAGACGGCGTGCGTGCGCGTCGTCTGGCGTATTTCCGCCGCCAGCTCGACGCCGGTCGCGCCCGCGCCGATGATGACGATGTCGACATGCGAAGGACGGCCTTCGGCTGCTTCGCCGTCGGCGCGCACCGCGGCCGCGAGCAGCCGGCGGTGAAAGCGCTCGGCGTCGAGCGGTGTGTCCAGCGAGATCGCGTAGCTGGCGACGCCGGGAATACCGAAATCGTTGGTCGTGCTGCCGACGCAGAAAATCAGCGTGTCATACGGCAGGATGCGCTCGGGCAGGATCTGTCTGCCATCGTCGTCGTCGACCGGGCTCAGCTTGAGCTCGCGGCGCGTGCGATCAAGGCCGTCGGCTGCCCCCTGGCGAAAGCGGAAGCTATGCCAGTACCCGACGGCGAGGTAGTCGACGCCGTGGGCGCCGGCATCCATGCGGCCGGCCGCAACTTCGTGCAGCAGCGGTTTCCATACGTGGGTCTCGGCACGATCGACCAGCGTGATCGCCGCCTTGCCGCGGCGGCCGAGTTTGTCGCCGAGCGCGGTCGCCAGAGGCAAGCCGCCGGCGCCGCCGCCGACGATGACGATCCGGTGCGCGCTCGCGGCCGCGCGCTTAGGGTCAGTCACCGCGCACCGTCCCTTCGCGCCGCGAATCGGCCGCGCCGTGCCAGCGTCCGGCGGTGCGCACGATTACCTGCAGGCCGCTGTTCTGGTCGACGATCTGCGTCGCCTCCCCGAGCGCCTCGAGCCCGGATGCGAGCGCTTCCGCGCTGGTGCCGCGTTCGAGCTCGGTCGGACCGTTGCGGCTGCCGATATTGGGCAGATCGACAGCGGCCTGCGGATCGAGTCGCCGGTCGAGTATCGCGATCAGGGTTTTGGCGACGTAATTGATAATTGCCGGACCGCCGGGCGATCCGGCGACGACGATGACGCGTCCCCGCGCATCATAGACGATCGTCGGCGCCATCGCCGAGCGCGGGCGCTTGCCGCCCTCGACGCTGTTGGCGACCGGGCGGCCGGAGTCGACCGGCACGAAACTGAAATCGGTCAGCTCGTTGTTGAGCAGGAATCCGCCGGCGGTCATCAGCTTGCTGCCGAACGCGTCCTCGATCGTCGTCGTCATCGCCACCGCATTGCCGTAGCGATCGACGATGGAAATGTGCGAGGTCGAAGGCAATTCCAGCGCCTCGCCCTGCCCGAAGGCGGCGCTGCCCGCCGCGGCGATCGGCGGCGGCGCGCCCGGCGCGGCGTAGCCGATGCTCGAGTCGAGACGGATCAGCTGCGAGCGCTCGGAGAGGTAGGCGCGATCGGTGAGCCCGGCCGGCACCGCGAAGAAATCGGGATCGGCAACGTACATGTCGCGGTCGGCGTAGGCAAGGCGTCCGGCCTCGCTGAACAGATGCGCGCCGATCAAATCGCTGGTGCCGATCGACGCCATGTCGAACCGCTCCAGCATTCCCAGCATCTGCAGGACGGCGATGCCGCCCGACGACGGCGGCGGCACGCCGCAGACGCGGTAACTCCGGTATTTCCCGCAGACGGGCATCCGGACACGCGCGCGGTACGCAGCGAGGTCGGCGGTCGTCAGGTCGCCCGGGTTGGCTGTGTAGCCGTCGGCGGTCTGTACGACGTCGCGCGCGATCTCGCCGGTGTAAAAGGCGTTCGCACCTTCGGCCGCGATGCGCTTGAGCGTCGCCGCAAACGCCGGATTCCTGATGACTTGCCCGGCGGCGACCGGCGTCCCGTCGGCATTATGGAAATACGCCCGCGCCCGGTCCTGTCGCAGATAGCTTTCGGCGCCGATCGCGCGGCTCAATCGCCGGCTGACGACAAACCCCTGCTCGGCCAGGCGGATCGCCGGCTGGAACAGGCTTGCCCAGGCGAGCCTGCCGTGACGCCGGTGCGCCAATTCCAGCATGCGAAGGGTTCCGGGAACGCCGACCGAGCGTCCCCCGACGACCGCGTCGAAAAAGCGCAATGGCCTGCCCTGCGAATCCAGAAAACGGTCCGGGCGCGCCGCGGCCGGCGCGGTTTCCCGGCCGTCATAGACGACAAGCGTCTTCCGCCGAGCGTCGTGAACGAGCATGAACGCACCGCCCCCGATGCCCGACGATTGCGGCTCGACCAGATTCAGCACCATTTGCACGGCGATCGCCGCATCGACCGCGCTGCCGCCTCGGCGCAGGATCGCGTCTCCGGCATCGGTGGCCAGCGGACTCGCGGTGGCAACCATCCGGTGGCGGGCGCTTGCGGCTTGCTTGGCCGTCCATTCGGACGGTCGTTCGGGGGCCGGCGGCTGGGCCGCCGCGGCGAGGGTGAGCGCCATGCCCGAAAACAGTCCCAGCAGGGCGGCGCGGCGCTTCGGTTGCCGGAAAGTCACCGGACGATTCTACCCCGCCGGGTCCAGCTTCCCGGGGTTCGCGACGGTGTACCCGCCTGCGCCGGGTGCAGGTAGAATGATGGCGCCCGCTGTAAGCTATGGCAGGTCGCTTCGACCAAAGGTGTGAGCGTGCGATGCGCTCGCGCCCGGTGGAGCGAAACCGGGCCTCGCCCCGACATCCACTAAAGGAAGGAGCACAAGATGACGATTAATCAGACCGTGAAGGCACTATCGTTTGCCGCGATGCTGGGCATTGCCGCGCTGTCCGCGCAGGTTGCTTTGGCCGAGGGCGATACGAATCTCTCGCCATTGTCGAGCGATCTGAGGAAGATGGCGAACAAGGACGGCATGGTGAGCAAGAAAGATTTCATGGCGATGATGGAAAAGCGCTTCGACATGATGGACAAGGATAAGAAGGGCATGATTCATCATACCGAGGCGACGAAGATTTTCATGGACAAGCCGTAAGCGAGTTGTTCACTGCGACGCGAACCCGCAACAGGTTTGACGTCGCAGAGTCGCAGAGACTTCGGCAACAGGGACAAGGGCGGCTTCGTGCCGCCCTTGTCCGTTTCGACAGCCGCAGGTGCCGTCGCCCGACGGCGTTTGCAAAAAAACCCCGATCACGGCATCCTGCGGCCGATGAGCCGGTCATTGCTTCCTGAAGCGGTCGAGCGCTACGTCGCGCAGGAGATCGCGCACGAAACCGACGTGCAGCGCCGCCTCCGCGCGGAGACGGCGGGCATGCCGCACGCCGGGATGCAGATCGGCGCCGACCAGGGCGCGCTGCTCGCGCTGCTGGCAAAGTTCGTCGGCGCGCGCCGGGCGATCGAGATAGGCACGTTCACCGGATACAGCGCGCTGGCGGTCGCCTCTGCACTGCCGCCCGACGGCAAGCTCATCTGCTGCGATGTCAGCGAGGAATGGACGAGCGTCGGCCGCCGCTACTGGCAGGAGGCCGGCGTCGCCGGACGCATCGAGCTTCGCCTCGCGCCCGCGACCGATACGCTCGCAGCGCTGTTGAAGCAGGGCGGCGCGGAAACCTTCGACCTGGCATTCATCGACGCCGACAAGTCGAACTACGACGCGTATTACGAGGCGTGCCTGAAGCTCCTGCGCCGCGGCGGCGCGATCGCGCTCGACAACATGCTCTGGTCTGGCAAGGTCGCCGATCCGGACGCGCGCGATGATGACACCGACGCGCTTCGCGCCCTCAACGCCAAGATCCGCGATGATCGCCGTGTCGATGCCTGCCTGCTGACCGTCGGCGACGGAGTGATGCTCGCCAGGAAGCGCTGACGCACCGCCGGTCGCGACGACGGCGACAAAAAAGGCCGACCGCGGGTCGGCCTTTTTGCGTGCCACGCGGCGCGCTATTTTTTCGGCGCGTCGACCGGTTGTGGCACGGGCGCCGTGCCGGCGACCGCCACCGCGCTCGCCGGCATCGAGACCGACGGCGGAGCAGCGGTGACGTTCCGGCCGGCGCCATGCAGCGCGAGCAGCGGAACGATCATCAGCGCGACGATGTTGATGATCTTGATCAGCGGGTTGACCGCGGGACCGGCGGTGTCCTTGTACGGATCGCCGACGGTGTCGCCGGTGACGGCGGCCTTGTGCGCATCCGAGCCCTTGCCGCCGTGGTGGCCATCCTCGATGTACTTCTTGGCGTTGTCCCAGGCGCCGCCGCCGGTGGTCATCGAAATCGCGACGAATAGCCCTGTGATGATCGTGCCCATCAACAGCCCGCCGAGCGCGACCGGTCCCAGCAACAGTCCCACGACGACCGGAACCAGCACCGGCAACAGCGACGGAATGATCATTTCCCGGATCGCCGCCTTGGTCAGCATGTCGACCGCGACGCCATATTCCGGTTTCGCGGTGCCGGCCATGATGCCAGGAATCTCCTTGAACTGGCGGCGCACTTCGACGACGACGGCGCCCGCAGCGCGCCCCACGGCTTCCATCGCCATCGCGCCGAACAGATACGGGATCAAGCCGCCGAGGAACAGTCCGACGATCACCATGTGGTTCGACAGGTCGAAGCTCACGTTGATGTTGGCGCCGGACAGCGCGTGCGTGTAGTCGGCGAACAGGACCAGCGCGGCAAGGCCCGCCGAGCCGATCGCGTAGCCCTTGGTGACCGCCTTGGTCGTATTGCCGACCGCATCGAGCGGATCGGTGATCGCGCGCACCGACGCCGGCAGGTCGGCCATTTCGGCGATGCCGCCGGCATTGTCGGTGATCGGGCCGTACGCATCCAATGCGACGATGATCCCGGTCATCGACAGCATCGCGGTCGCGGCGACCGCGATCCCGTAGAGCCCCGCCAGCCAGTACGAGGCGAGGATCGCGATGCACACCGAGATCACCGGCCATGCGGTCGCCTTCATCGACACGCCGAGTCCCGCGATGATGTTGGTCGCGTGCCCTGTGGTCGATGCTTGCGCGACGTGGCGAACCGGCTTGAATTCGGTCGCCGTGTAGTACTCGGTGATCACGACCATCGCCGCGGTCAGCGCGAGCCAGATCAGCCCCGCGCCCCACAGATGCCAGGTCGACAGCTCCGGATTGGTCGCCACGACCGGACTCATCAGCCAGTCGGTGATGAACCAGAAGCCGATCGCCGACAGTCCGCCGGCGACCATCAGCCCGCGGTAGAGCGCATTCATGATCTTGCCGCCCTCGCGCGCCTTGACGAAGAAGCATCCGACGATGGAGGCCAGGATGGAGAAGCCGCCTAGCGCCAGCGGATACGTCACCGCGGCCTCGGCGTACGCGGGCAGCAGCAGCGCGCCCAGCAGCATCGTCGCTACGATCGTCACCGCGTAGGTTTCGAACAGGTCGGCCGCCATACCGGCGCAATCGCCGACGTTGTCCCCGACGTTGTCGGCGATGACCGCGGGGTTGCGCGGATCGTCCTCGGGAATGCCGGCCTCGACCTTCCCGACCAGGTCGGCGCCGACATCGGCGCCCTTGGTAAATATGCCGCCGCCCAGCCGCGCGAATATCGAGATCAGCGATCCGCCGAACGCCAGGCCGACCAGCGGCTCGATGATGCCGTGCAGGCCTTCCCTGCTCGCATTCGGCACGTAATGCGCCGATTGCACGAGGAACCAGTAGAAGCCCGCCACGCCGAGCAGTCCCAGGCCGACGACCAGCAGACCAGTGATCGCGCCGCCGCGAAAGGCGACGGCCAGCGCCTCGTTCAAGCCGGTCCGCGCGGCCTCCGCCGTGCGCACGTTCGAGCGCACCGAGACGTTCATGCCGATGAATCCGGCGAGCCCCGACAGCACCGCGCCAACCGCGAATCCTATGGCGGTGGTCCACGAGAGGAACGCGCCGATGATCACCAGCAGAATGACGCCGACCACTGCGATCGTCGCGTATTGGCGATTCAGGTAGGCCTGCGCGCCCTGCTGCACAGCGGCGGCGATCTCCTGCATGCGCGCATTGCCGGCCGGCTTCTGCATAACCCAGGTGATCGACCAGCCGCCGTAGACCAGCGCGGCGATCGCGCAAACGAGCGCGAAGACGAGTGCGGTTGACATGTATGTCCCCTAAATGGTGGCGAGCGAATCTTTCGGGTCTTTGTTATGGCCCGGCCGAGCATGCGCCGGGAGGCGGTTCTCGTCGCCGCTCGCGTCGGGACAAGCGGACGGCGAACCGCGAAAACATGCTATTTTGCCAGCGCCCGCTCCAAAAAGTCGAGCCGATCCTGCCCCCAGAACGGCTCGTCTCGATAGATGTACGTCGGCGCGCCGAAAACCTGGCGGGCTATCGCCTCCTGCGTCAACGCGTCATAACGCTCGCCGATGTCGGCGGCAGCGGCGCGTTCGGCCAGCGTCTTGGCATCGAATCCCTGCTCGGTTGCGATCGCGGCCAGCGTGTCGCTTTCCGCGATGTTTCGCTCCTCGGCCCACACCCCGCGCAACAAGGCGCCGGTCAGCTTGAGCGCAGCGCCGGCACCCTGCTGCGACGACGCGGCCAGAATCCATTTCGAAGCGGCCGCCGGGGGCACCGGAAAATGGCGCGGCTGCAAATTGAGCGGCAATCCCAGGTACTTCGACCAGCGTGCGAGCTCGACCAGCCGATACGCCTGGCGCTGCGGCGCGCGCTGCTTCAACGGCAGACCGCCCGACGCCGCGAACACCGGCCCCAGGTCGACCGGCTTGACGTCGACCGCGACGCCGTGCCTCTCCACCATCGCGACGAAACGCTGATGTCCCAGGTAGGTGAACGGCGACACCGGCGTGAAGAAGTATTCGACGTTGCGGGCCATGGGCTTCCTGTTCGACGCGGCGGGGCGCGGACGGCGGTCAGACTGAAAACGATGTCGCCAGCTTTTTCGCAACCGCGACGTTTTTCAGGCGCACGTACTGCGGCAAGCCGTCGCGAAACGGGGGAAACGCCTCGCCGCGGGTCAGGGGCGTCAGATACGCGCGCGCCTTGGCGGTGATGCCGTAGCCGTCGGCGCTGATGTAATCGCGCGGCAGCTTCTTCTCGACATTGGCGACCTTGTCCAGCGGCGCCGCCTGGATTTTCCAGCGATACGGCTTGTCGGACGTCCGCACGATCGCGGGCATCACCGCGCTTTCGCCGCGCACAGCAAGCTCGACGGCGGCGCGGCCGACCGCATACGCCTGCTCGAGGTCGGTCTTCGAGGCCAGATGCCGCGCGGCGCGCTGCAGGTAATCGGCCACCGCCCAATGGTATTTGTGTCCGCTTCTCTCCTTGACCAGCGCAGCGATCATCGGCCCGACACCGCCCAGCTGCGCATGGCCGAATGCGTCCCGGGTGCCCGCCTCGGCCAGGAGCTTCCCCTGGCCGTCGCGCAAGCCTTCCGAGACGCCGACGCAGCAATAGCCGAATTGCGCGACTTTCGCGTCGACGCGCGCCACGAATTTCGCTTCGTCGAACGCAATCTCGGGGAAAAGCAGCAGCAGCGGAATCGGCGTGTCCGCGTCGTCGGCCAAGCCGACCGCCGCGGTGATCCATCCGGCGTTGCGCCCCATCACTTCGAGCACGAACACGCGGGTCGAGGTCTTCGCCATCGACGCGACGTCGAACGCGGCCTCGCGCATCGAGGTCGCGACATATTTGGCGACCGACCCGAAGCCGGGACAGCAATCGGTCACCGCCAGATCGTTGTCGACGGTCTTCGGCACGTGGACGGCGATCAGCGGGTAGTCGAGCTGCGCCGCCATCTGCGACACCTTGAGGCAGGTGTCGGCCGAGTCGTTGCCGCCGTTGTAGAAAAAATAGCCGATGTCGTGCGCGCGGAACACGTCGAGCAACCGCTCGTACTGCGCGCGGTCGCGGTCGATGCCGGCCAGCTTGTAGCGGCACGAGCCGAACGCGCCGGCGGGCGTGTGCATCAGCGCGGCGATTGAGCGCGACGATTCGCGGCCGGTGTCGATCAGGTCCTCGGTCAGCGCGCCGATGATCCCGTTGCGCCCGGCGTACACGCGCCCGATGCTGCGCTTGTGCTGCCTGGCGGTCTGGATGACGCCGCAGGCGCTGGCGTTGATCACGGCGGTCACGCCGCCGGACTGCGCGTAAAAGGCGTTGCGTCGAGCCAAGGGCGCGGTCGTTTCGTCGTTGGGGAGGCGGCGATTGTAATGGACGCGCCGGCGCGCGTCCAACGCGGCGGACTTCGCCTGCGCGCCGGCGCCTCTTATTCGCGCTGCGGGTCGAGCGCCGCCAGCATGGTCCGCGCGGAGGCGAAGTCCGGCGCGAGAGCTAGCGCGCGCTGCAGGCAGTCGCGGGCGCGCGCAAGATCGCCGCGCGCGCGGTGGATTTCCGCGAGGTTGTACAACAGCGACGGATTGCTCGGCCGCACGGCGACCGCGTACGCCTGGGCGAGCTCGGCGTCGGCCAGCCGCCCGGTCGAGCGGCAGACCAGTGCCAGCGCGTTGAGCGCCCACGGATCTCCGGGGCTCACCGCCAGCGCCTCGTTGCAACGGGCTTCGGCGCCGGCGAAGTCGCCGAGCCGCAGCTTGGCGGTAGCGTCCTCGACCAGATGCTTGACCCGCGCGGCCAGCGCGTGCCGCCTGGCGCCCCACTTGGCGTAGATCGCGTCACGGAAGCGCGCGAAGCGCGCCGCGTCCTTGTTGCCGCCGACGCCGGTTCCTGACGCGCCGAGGTCGACGCGCCACTCGAAGGTCTGACGCGGCTCGAAGTGGAACGGCGTATGTTGCGCGCACTGCAGAAAGAAATCCCAGTCCTGCATGATCTCGAAAGTCTCGTCGAATCGGCAGCCGTCGGCGACGAGGCTCCGCGCGAACAGCGCGGTCGACAGGTGGATGAAGTTGCGCTCGTAGAGCTCGGACAGCGCATAAGGCCGGCCCCAGGTTTCGGTGTGGCCGTCGGCAAACCTGCCCAGCGCCAGCGTGTAGATCAATCGCCCTCCGGGCGCGTTGCGCTGCGCGGCGACGAGCCCGGCGACATGGCCGGACAGCAGCAGGTCGTCGTCGTCGAGAAACGTGATCCAGTCGCCGCGCGCCGCGTCGAGGCCGGCGTTGGCGGCTTGCGGCCGCGACAGGCGGACGTCGCTTTTCACCAGGCGCAGCGGATGTGCTCCAATGCTACCCGGAAGCCCAGGGTGATCACGGCCGCTGGCGGCGACGACGACGACCTCGAGCTGCGGGTAGTCCTGCATGCCGATCGAATCGAGGGCGGCCCGCAGGGTCATCCGCGCGGTGCTGCGCACGATCAGGCTGACCAGCGGAGACGACGTATCGGACACGGGTGGCTACGCTCCGCCCAGCGCGCGGCGCGTCGCTTCGAGAAAGGCTCCGCCGTACAAGAGGTCCGGCTCGAGGTGGCAGCCCTCGCCCCACTCGTTCCAGGCATTGACGAACACGATGCGCTCGTCGCCCTCGTGCCATTCGCGTGTCTGCGCAATGACGGCCGCAAGCCAGCGCTCGTAGTTGGCCGGCTCCGCGTTGACAAAGCAGCGCGCGATGTCGGGCACGCGTGGAGTATTGTCCCAGCCGGTCATCACGCCGCGGAACAGTCGATACCCGGGGAGCGGGCGGGCGAGAGCGTTCTGCGCGCACGAAACATAGTCGAGGACGTCACCCCGAAAGCCGCGCCGCACGCCGTTCGGATCCGGAGCGATCTCCTGCGAACGAGTCAGATGCGGAGGGAACTCGACGGCCGCGTCGTAGCCAAGCGCCGACGGATCCATCGTCGTCTGGTTGACGCTTTGCACCAGCGCGAGATAAAGATCCGGATGGCCGGCGTCGCGCGCGGCGCCGCGCCAGGTCGCCGCCCAGCGCGCCGGATCGGGAATCGCATCGGCGCAGTAGACGAGCAGCAGAGGCTTGCCGTCGATGCGGACATAGCGGCGATCGGCGAAAGCCGGCAGCAGGCCGCGGATCAGCGCGAGCGCGTCGCCGTCGGCATAGCGCTGCGCGACCAGGATATCGCTGTCGAGGCCGTCCCAGCGCCGCGTCCACGATTCGTTCGCCCAGCAGACGCAAAACGGGAAATCGGGCTCGCCCGACGAAAGCACCTCGTCGAACGGGCGCTCGAGCAGACGCTTGCCGGAAAACCAGTAGTGGTAGTAGCAGAACGCGCTGATGCCGTGCGCCCGCGCCAGAGCCGCCTGCTGCGCGCGCGTCTCGGGCACGCGAAGATCGTAAAAGCCGAGATCGGCCGGCAGATGGGGCTGGTAATGGCCGGCGAAATTCGGCCTGGCACGAACGACGTTGCGCCACTCGGTGAATCCTGCGCCCCACCAGGCGTCGTTCTCCGGAATCGGGTGGAACTGCGGCAGATAGAACGCGATGGCGCGGATGTCGGCGCTCATCGTCGCGGGCGGCGCGAATCCGCTGACCGGGGGCCTGAGGCGGCCGTCGCGTCAGCGCTGCAGCGCGGCAAGCACGGCGTCCTTGATGGCATCGACCGAGCCCATCCCGTCGACGCAGCGGTATTCGGGAGCGCACGGGTCGCCGCTCGCCGACCACTGGCGATAGTAGGCAACCAGCGGCTCGGTCTGCGCATGGTAGACGGCAAGGCGTTTTTTCACCGTTTCCTCCTTGTCGTCGTCGCGCTGAATCAGCGGCTCGCCGGTCAGGTCGTCGCGTCCGGCGACTTTCGGCGGATTGAACTTGACGTGATAGCTGCGGCCGGACGCCGGATGCACGCGGCGGCCGCTCATCCGCTCGACGATGGCGTCGTCGGGAACGGCGATTTCGAGGACGAAATCGATCGGCACCGCGGCCTTCTTCATCGCATCGGCTTGCGGGATCGTGCGCGGAAATCCGTCGAACAGATAGCCCCTGGCACAATCGAGCCACTTGAGGCGCTCCTTGACCAGCGCGATGATGATGTCGTCCGATACCAGGGCGCCCGAGTCCATCACTTTTTTCGCCGCGACTCCGAGCGGCGTGCCCGCCTTCACCGCGGCGCGCAGCATGTCGCCGGTCGAGATCTGCGGAATGCCATACAGCTGCTTGATGAAGGCGGCCTGCGTCCCTTTTCCGGCGCCGGGCGGGCCGAGGAGTATCAGTCGCATGGTTGGAAAGGGATCGTCGACGGCACCGCGTCATGCCGGCGATCGGCGCCGGCGCCGCGCGCCGCGATTCTGGCCGGAATCGGCGAGCCGGTCAAACCTTGCCTGCCGCGTACAGGATGCGCACGCGATCGAGATCCTCCTGCGTGTCGACGCCGGGCGCCGGCGCGCCGCGCGTCACGCTGACGACGATCCGGTAGCCGTGCCACAGGGCGCGCAGCTGCTCGAGCGCCTCGAAACGCTCGGGTGGCGCGGGCGCGAGCGACGGATAGCGCATGAGGAATGCGACGCGATAGGCATACAAGCCGTAGTGCCTGTACAGCGGCAGTCCGGCCGGCAGCGCTCCCCGGTCGGCGGCGAACGCGTCGCGCGCCCAGGGAATCGTCGCGCGGCTGAAATAAAGCGCGTAGCCGGCGTGGTCGAGCACCACCTTGACCACGTTCGGATTGAAAGCCTCCTCGACGCTCGCGATGGGGTGACACGCGGTCGCGATCGCCGCGTCGGAATGCTCGGTGAGCTTGTCGGCGACCGCCCGAATCAACGCCGGCTCGAGCAACGGCTCGTCGCCCTGCACGTTGACGACGATCGCCCGCTCGTCGAGGCCGAGCTGGGCCGCAGCCTCGGCCAGTCGATCGGTGCCGGTCGGATGATCGCTGCTCGTCATCGCCACGTCGATGCCGTAGCGCGCGACGGCGGAGCGGATACGCTCGTCGTCGGTGGCGACGACCACCTTCGCCGCGCCGCTCATCCTGGCGCGCTCGGCGACGCGGACCACCATCGGCTTGCCGCCGATGTCCGACAGCGGCTTGCCCGGCAGCCGGGTCGATGCGTAGCGGGCAGGAATGAGGACGGTGAACAAGACGAGCTGGCCGCTTCACGACGCCGGCCGGCACAGGATGCGGCGCGTCGCCCGCGTCACCTCGCCGCCGCGTCGCGCTTCACTCGTACTCGGAAGGCGCGAGCTTGCGCGCCTCTTCCTCGAGCATCACCGGGATGCCGTCGCGGACCGGGTAGGCGAGACGCGCGGTTTTGGATATCAGTTCCTGGCGCTCGCGATCGTAGACCAGCGGGCCCTTGGTCACCGGGCAGACCAGAAGCTCAAGCAGTTTTGCGTCCACGCAAGCCTCTCTCGACCAGTGCGATAAGCGCTGGATCGACCGTCGCGCTGACGGGCAGAGCCCAGCAGCGATCGTCGGCGAATCGCCTGCATTTTACCGCATCTTTCTCGGTCATCAGGATCGCGGTGGCGCCGGGCAGAGCCAGGTCGGCGGGGACGTAGCGATGGTGATCGGGAAACGGATGGCAGTGCGCGGCGATGCCGAGGGCAGCGAGCTGCGCGAAGAATCGCTTGGGGTCGCCGATGCCGGCGACCGCGTGCACTTCACCGGAGCGGAACCGCACCGCATCGGCGGAGACGGCGGTGTCGTCGAGGCGGACAAAGCGCTCGCCGGCGAGCGTCATCGCGAATTCGCGCCTGGAGTCACCAGCTCCGCCGAGGTACACGATGGCGTCGACCGCACCGAGGCGCGCCGGCGGTTCGCGCAGCGGCCCGGCCGGCAGCGGCAGGCCGTTCCCCAGCCCGCGGCTCGCGTCGATCACCGCGATTTCGATATCGCGCGCGAGCGCGTAATGCTGCAGTCCGTCATCGGCGATGATCAGGTCGCGATCGGGGTGCGCCGCGAGCAGTGCGCGGGCCGCCGCCGGACGGTCGGCGCCGATCCATACCGGCAAACCGGTCCGCGCGAGCAGCAAAGGCTCGTCGCCGACGGCATCGGGATCGTCGTCGATGCCGACCGCGCGCGGTGCGCGGGTCGTCGCCCGATAACCGCGGCTGACGATGCCGGGATGCCAGCCGCGGCTGGCGAGCTCGCTCGCCAGCGCGATCGTCAGCGGCGTCTTGCCGCTGCCGCCGACGGTGATGTTGCCGACGACGATGACCGGCACCGGAAGGTGCTCGGTCCGGAACACACCGCGACGATAAAGGCCGCGTCGGATGACGGTCGCGGCGCGAAACGCGAGCGCAGCCGGGGCGAGCAGGACGGACAGCGGCGTCAGGCCGGGCGAAAACCACGCGGCAAGCAGATGGTCACTGAGGCTCACTGAGGCTCACGGAAAATCACGGCCGGACACCGACCTGCTCGGCCCGCGCCTGGACAACCGGTTACTTGCCGGTGGTCTGGGTTGCGAACGTGATGTGGACCAGCCCGGCCTGGCGCGCCGCCTCCATCACGTGTATCACCGACTGATGCGTGGCATTGGCATCGGCATTGATGATGATCACCGGGTCCTTGGCCCCGGCCGCGGCACGGCTCAGCGCCTCGGCCAGCGCGCCCACGGTCGTGAACGGCATCAGCGTCTTGTCGATCATGTACTGGCCCTGCGCGCTGACGCCGACGTTGACCTCCTTCGGCCGCTGCTGCATCGGGTCGGCGTTGGCCTCCGGCAGCGTGATCTTGAGCTCCGCGACCCGCTGGTAGGTCGTCGTCACCATCAGGAAGATCAGGATCACCAGCAACACGTCGATCAACGGAATGAAATTGATCTCCGGCTCGTCGCGGTGCCGGGCGCCGCGCAGATTCATCGCAGCTTTCCGTGCGCCGGAGCCGGGCGCGACCGCGGCGCGCCGACACGCCCCGCAGCAGCCGTCGGCGCGGCCACTATTTGCGCTCCCCGTGTGCGAGCTCGACCAGCTTGATCGCCTGCTGCTCCATTTCGAGGATCAGCGCGTCGACTTTGGCGCGGAAGTGCCGGTAGAAGATCATGCTCGGTATCGCGACGATCAGGCCGAGCGCGGTGTTGTACAGCGCGACCGAGATGCCGTGCGCCAACAGGATCGGATTCGATCCGGCGGCGGTCTGCGAGCCGAAGATCTCGATCATGCCGACGACGGTGCCGAACAGGCCGAGCAGCGGCGCCATCGCGGCAATCGTACCCAGCGTTGTCAGGAACTGCTCGAGCTCGTGGCTGACGATGCGGCCGACTTCCTCGACCGCTTCCTTCATCACCGGCCGCGGGCTCTTGACATTGGCCAGCCCCGCGGCGAGCACCCGGCCCAGCGGACCCTGGTGGGCGGTCTTGGTCAGCAGCTCGGGCGTCAGCCCGGTTCGCTTGTACTCGGCCAGCACCTTGTCGACCATGCCCGCCGGCGCGACGACGCTCTGACGCAGCGACCACAGGCGCTCGAATATCAGCGCCAGCGCGATCACCGATGCAAATATCAGCGGCCAGATCGGCCAACCTGCTGCCTGGATGATCGACCACACGAGATGGCACTCCGTCGACGCGAAGCGTGAACTCTAGCTTGGACGTCGCGATTCGGCAAGGCGGCATTGCGCCGCCGCATGCGACGCGTCACGCGCGGCGCCGCTTCCTGCTCCTTCCCCAGCGGTGCTCGGCGAGCGTCGCCGCGACCGCGGCGCCGACGAGAAGGATGATCCAGCAGACATAGATCCAGATGAGAAACAATGGCAGCGCGGCGAGCGCGCCGTAGACGATCTCGTAGGTGCGGACGTGGGTGATGTAGAAGGCGAAACCGAACTTCGCTCCCTCGAATGCCAGTGCGGCGAGGAACCCGCCGATGAATGCGGCGCGCAGCGGCACCGAACGCGCAGGCACCAGCTTGTAGGTCAACGTCAGCAGCACAGTGCCGAGCGCCAGCGAAAAGGGCCGCGTGACATAGGGCAACGCGGCCGACGCGAGCGGAACGGCGGCCACCGAAGTATCGATCAGCCACGATGTCGCGTACACCGCTGCACCGATCAGAGCAGGCACTGCGACAAAGCCCAACACATAGACGATGATCCGCCGCGGCAGCGTCCGTGCTTCGTGGACCCCCCAGATGGCGTTGATTTCGCGCTCCACTTCAGCAACCAGCAGCACCGCAGTCAGTACGACGAGCGCGGTGCCGATTCCCTTGAGGCTCGCCGTCTTGGCGGTGAACTCGGCGAGGTACTTTCCCGCGGCGCCGCCGGTGCCGGGCAGCAGGAACCTGAGCAGGACGGGCTCCAGCGCTTCCTGCCAGTGCTCGAACATCGAGTACGGCGCGACATAGGCGAACGCCACCGTGAACAGCGGGACGAGCCCAAGCAGGGTCGTGAACGACAGGCTGGCGGCGATGCGCAAGAACTGCGTCGCCTGCAGGCGCCGGAGGACCCGCAAAACGAACATCGCGAAGGCGCGCAGCCGGGTGAACAAGCTATGCCGGCCCTCGGGTCATATCCGCGGCCGCCCGGTCAGGACGCGGCGGACCGCATGCACGATGGGACTGGAGTCAGATCGGGTCATGTCGTCGATGCCGGTAATCCGGTGATGATTTCGCGGTCGACGCCGCGCTCTCCGGGCGTGATTATCGCACCGCCTTCGCCGGCGCGAAGGCGAGATCGCGGCCGGCGTAAGCTTGGGCCCCGCGACCGCGACCAAGCCACTCGCGAGCGCGCCGCGAATCGCGCTATCCTGACCGACCGACGATCCAAGGGCCATGACCATGAACACGATGCCTGAATCGACACAGACCGCGGTGCTGGGCGGCGGCTGTTTCTGGTGCCTCGAGGCAGTATTCGACCAACTCGCCGGCGTTCAGTCGGTCGAATCAGGTTACGCCGGAGGCCGAACCGCCAACCCCACCTACGAAGCCGTCTGCAGCGGTGCGACCGGCCATGCGGAAGTCGTCAGGATCAGCTTCGATCCGACGGTATTGTCGTTCCGCGACCTGTTGCGCGTGTTCTTTTCGATTCACGATCCGACGACCCGCGACCGGCAGGGCAACGACATCGGGACGCAGTACCGGTCGGTCATCTTTTGCCAGACGCCGGAACAGAAGAGCGATGCCCAGGCGGTGATCGCCGAGTTGACCGGCGAGGAAATCTGGCCGGCGCCCATCGTCACCGAGATCGCCGGTGCGGCGACGTTCTACCCGGCCGAGAGCTATCACCAGGAGTACTTCGAGCGCAACGGCAGGCAGCCGTATTGCCAGGCCGTCGTCGCGCCGAAGGTGGCCAAGTTCAGAAAGCAGTACGTCGACCGGCTGAAGCGCTAGGACCGTCGCGCGAACCAGCCGCCGCCGGCCAGCGCCGCGCCGACCGACCAGAACACCGGCGCCAGTCCGAGCGTCGATCCGACGGCGCCGAACAGCAGCGGCACGGCGAAGGTCGAGGCGTTGATGATCGACATCCGGACGCCCGCCGCTTCGCCCATTCGCCCCGCCGGCGCGATGCTGTGCAGCAGCGCCATCACCATCGGCTGCGCGCTGCCGAGCGCGAGTCCCAGCGCGAACGACAGGATCATCAGCGCGCCGGCGCTCGCCACGAACGGGAACAGCGCGTAAGTCGCGGCAGCGATGAACATTGCCGCGGTCAGCACCTGGAATTCGGTGAAGCTTCGCGCGATCCGCGGCATCATCAGGCGAACGGCAAAGGTCGCCGCGGCGAACGACGCGAGGATGACCCCGATGCGCGACGCCGACAATCCGATCGTCGCGCCGTAGATCGGGATGAAGAAAGTGTGCAGGTCCCACGCCATCGACAGCAGCGCGTTGACGATGAATACGCGCTTGAGCCGCGGGTCGCGCATCAGCTGGACGATGCCGCCGGAAGGCGCCTGCGCATGGGCGCGATGGCGGCCGGGAAGCACCAGTGCGCTCCGGGTCAATACCAGTACCGGCAGCAGCGGCAGCAGCGCGAAGCCGATGAACGTGGTGCCGAACCCCAGGTGGTCGATCGAGAGTCCCGCCGCCAGCGGCCCGCAAAAGCCGGAGATCGAGTAGCCGAGCGCCAACAGGCTGAAATTCTTGGCGCGCTCGCCGGGCGGCCCCATCTCGCCGGTGGCGTTCTGCACCGATACCTGGAACAGCATGAACGAGGCGCCGATCAGCGATGTCGCCGCGAACAGCGCCCCGATGCCGGGCCAGATGCACGGAAGCGCCGCGCCCAGCGCGATGCCGAGCGAGCCGACCAGCATCGGCCCGCGCACGCCCACTCGATCGGACAGGCGTCCGGCGGCGACGCTCAACCAGATCGGCAGAAACGCGTACAGGCCCATCAGCGTCCCGACGATCAGCGGCGACGCGCCGACCGACAGGGCATACAGCGACACGGTCACCCGGCTGCCGGCCATCACCGAGTGATTGACGATCGCCAGCGCGATCAGCACCGGAAAGCTATAGCGGCTGCGCCCTGCCGGTGCGGTCACGGCGCGAGCCGCTCGATCTGCCAGCGCGGACCGTCGCGCCGATAGACGATGCGGTCGTGCAGCCTCGATGTGCGGCCCTGCCAGAATTCGACCAGTGACGGGACGACGCGATAGCCGCCCCAGAACGGCGGCCGCGGCACCGGCGCATCGTCGCCCGCGTAGCGCGCCGCGGCTGCCGCGAATTCGCGTTCCAGCCAGTCGCGGCCGGGAATCGTCCGGCTTTGCGGCGACGCCCATGCGCCCAGGCGCGACGATCTCGGCCGGGAGGCGAAGTAGGCGTCGGACTCCGCGCCTGGCACCTTGCTTGCCGTGCCCTCGATGCGCACCTGCCGCTCGAGCTCGATCCAGTGAAAGAGCAGCGCCGCATCGGGATGAATCGCGAGCTCCCGCCCTTTCCGGCTCTCGTAGTTGGTGAAAAAGACGAGGCCCTCGGGTCCGACTCCCTTGAGCAGCACGATGCGCGCTGCCGGGCGACCGTCGGCCCCGACTGTGGCAAGGGTCATCGCGGTCGGCTCGGGCAGCGCTGCGCGGACGGCTTCCTGCAGCCAGCGCTCGAGCTGGTGCAGGGGATCGGGATCGACGTCTGCTTCGGTCAGCGTTTCGCGGTGGTACTCACTGCGCAGTTCGGCGAGGTTCTTGGAGGGCGTCATGGTGCGAGTTCGCTCATTATCGGCGATTTCGCGCCGGCACGCGCGGCGCCGGGGCGCCGGCCCGGTGCACCGGACGGGGGCAGCGCGGCTCGCTCAACACCGGTCGGCGCGCGGCCGGACGTTTTCTCGCCGGCGGTCGGACCCGCGCACCCGCCACCGCGTCTCGCGCCCGGCCAACCAATCGCGCAACAATGCTGACCACCCCTCGCAAACCGGACACAATTTGCATACCATGCCTGCGGGAATGCGGTATATTTGTTCGCATGGAGAAAGCAGCTACGACAGGAGATTGAGCTGACTCCATATTCATCGCCGTCGCATCGAAGCGATTAACCACCAGGAAGGAGTGCTATGGCTACTGCCAAGAAAGCAGCAAAGAAGCCTGCGAAGAAGCCGGCTGCAAAGAAGCCCGCAGCGAAAAAATCCGCAGCGAAAAAACCGGCCGCGAAAAAAGCACCGGCAAAGAAGGCCGCCCCGAAGAAAGCCGCCAAGAAACCCGCAGCGAAGCGCAAGCCCAATGCGGCGTTCATGAAGGCGATGACCCCGTCGTCAACGCTGGCCGCGGTAGTCGGCAGCAATCCGTTGCCGCGCACCGAGGTCACCAAGAAGATCTGGGACTACATCAAGAAGAACAAGCTGCAGGACTCGATCAACAGGCGACTGATCAATGCCGACGACAAGCTGCGGCAGGTCTTCGGCGGCAAGCGGCAGGTGTCGATGTTCGAAATGACCAAGCTGGTCTCGAACCACCTCAAATAGGCCACATCGGTCGGCGTGCCGCTCTCCGGCAAGCCGACACGCGCGGTCCGATCATACGGCCGGCCATCGCCTCGCGATGTCCGGCCGTTAGTTTGTCGGGACTCCAGGATCGATTGGCTCGCGCCGCACGACGCAGACGAGCGCGCGGCGGCGGCTATTTGGGCGGCTCGCGCTTCGGCCAGTCGTCCTCGTCGTCAGGCAGGATCCGAATGACCCGCGTGCGCTTGCCTCCGCCGTAGCCTTCCATCCGGGTCTCGACCGGGTAGAGCTCCGCCAGGCGCGTTCTCGCCTCGGCCTCGCTGTCGAACGTCAGGATCGCGCCGTCCGCGCCGCGCACGTCGCGCCAGATGCCGTTCGGCGCCTCGATTTCGATCTTGTACTTCAGCGGTGCCGCCATCGCTTTGCGTCCGGCTGGATCAGGAGGTGGCCGCGCCCGCCTGCAGCGCGCGTATGCGCTCCTCGATCGGCGGATGCGTCGCGAAAAGGGCCATGAATCCGGTGTGATCGGTGATGCCGAAGCCGGTCATCGACTTCGGCAGCTCGCCGGGCGGCAATCCGCCCAGACGTGCGAGCGCGTGCATCATCGGCTGCGGCGTCCCGAGCAGGCGCGCGCTGCCGGCGTCGGCGCGAAATTCGCGGCGGCGCGAGAACCACGCGACGATCATGCTCGCCAGCACGCCGAGGACGATCTGGGCGACGATCATCGTGACGAAATACCCGGGACCGCTGCCGCGCTCGGTGCGAAAGATGACGCGGTCGACGAAAAACGCGACCACGCGCGACAGGAAGACGACGAAGGTGTTGACGACGCCCTGGATCAGCGTCAGCGTCACCATGTCTCCGTTGGCGACGTGCGAAAGCTCGTGGCCAAGCACCGCTTCGATTTCCTCGCGCGACATCGAGCTCAGCAATCCGGTCGACACCGAGACCAGGGCCGAATTGCGAAACGCGCCGGTCGCGAAAGCGTTCGGCTCGCCCTCGTAGATCGACACCTCGGGCATGCCCACGCCGGCCTTGTCGGCCAGGCGCTTGACCGTCGCAAGCAGCCAGGCCTCATTCTCGTTCTTCGGCGTGTCGATCACCTGGGCGCCGGTCGACCATTTCGCCATCGTCTTCGACATCAGCAGCGAAATGATCGCGCCGGTGAAGCCGACGACGGCCGAGAAGACCAGCAAGGCGCCGACGTCGAGACCGTTGGCGGCAAGCGCGCGGTCGAGGCCCAGCAAGCGCACGACGACCGACAGCACGACGAGCACCGCGATGTTGGTCAGCAGGAACAGAAAGATGCGCTTCATCGATTTCTCCGGCCTGGAGACGGCACACTGCGCATGGTAACGCCAACGGCCGGCGCCGTCAGACTTGGGTGTCAGCGCTTGCCGGGGGAATCCTTGCCCCACGAGTCACGCAGCGTCACCGCGCGGTTGTATACCGGCCGGCCGATCGTGGCGTCCTTGGCATCGGCGACGAAGTATCCATGCCGCTCGAACTGGTAACGCGCATCGGTCGGAGCGCTTGCCAGTGCCGGCTCGACGTACGCTTCCGCCACGTGCTTGGCGTGCGGATTCAGGTCGTCCAGATAATTGCGCTCGGTCGGTTCCTCGAAATGGAGCTCCTCGTCGACCGCGGCGTCGGTGTCCGCCGCAGCCCGCGGCGGCGGCGCGTCCGCGCCCTCCTCGCGCGCGCGGCCGGGCTGCGGCACGATGAACAGGCGATCGTACAAGCGCACCTCGGCACGCTCGGCGTGCCGCACTGACAGCCAGTGGATATTGCCCTTGACCTTGCGCGCCTCGGCGCCGGGCGTACCGCTGCGGGTCGTGGGGTCGTAAGTGCAGTGCACGACGCTGACGGCTCCGGCCGCGTCCCTGTCGACGCCGACGCAGCGGATCACGTAACCATAGCGCAAGCGCACTTCGGCGCCCGGCGAGAGGCGAAAATACCCTTTCGGCGGATGCTCGTCGAAATCGTCGCGCTCGATCCAGAGCTCACGCGTCAGCGGCAGCACGCGGGTGCCGAGCTCCGGACGCTGCGGATGGTTCGGCGCGTAACAGTCCTCGACGCCGTCATCCGGATAGTTGTCGATCACCAGCTTGACCGGATCGAGCACCGCGATGCGCCGCTCGGCGCGCTCGTTGAGCTCGTCGCGCAGACAGTCCTCCAGAACGCCGAGGTCGATCCAGGAATCGGACTTCGAAACGCCGATGCGCTCGGCGAACACCCGGATCGACTCGGGCGTATAGCCGCGCCGGCGCAGCCCCACCAGCGTCGGCATGCGCGGGTCGTCCCAGCCTTCGACGTGCCCGCCTTCGACGAGCTCGAGCAGCTTGCGCTTGCTCATCACCGTAAAGGTGAGGTTGAGCCGCGCGAATTCGTGCTGCTGCGGCAGCGGCCGCGGCAGAAGCCCTGCGTCGGCCAGCCGCTCGATCACCCAGTCGTAGAGCGGACGGTGGTCCTGAAATTCGAGCGTGCAGAACGAATGCGTGATCCGCTCCAGCGCGTCCGATATCGAATGCGTATAGTCGTACAGCGGGTAGACGCACCACTTGTCGCCGGTTCGATGATGCGTGGTGTGCCGGATACGGTAGATCGCCGGATCGCGCAGGTTGATGTTCGGGCTGGCCAGGTCGATCTTCAGACGCAGCACGTGCGCGCCGTCGGCGAACTCCCCTTCCTTCATCCGCCGGAACAGATCGAGGTTCTCCGCCACGTTCCGGTCGCGATAGCGCGACGCCTGACCGGGGCGGGTCAGCGTCCCGCGCAGCGCGCGCATCTCCTCCGGGCTCGAACTATCGACATAGGCCATGCCGGCCTTGATCAGATGACGAGCGAACTCGTACAGGCGATCGAAGTAGTCGGACGCGTGATACAGATGCGGCCCCCAGTCGAACCCGAGCCACTTGACCGCGGCCTTGATCGAATCTTCGTATTCGACGTCCTCCTTGATCGGATTGGTGTCGTCGAAACGAAGATGGCAGATGCCGCCGTTCTCGCTCGCCAGGCCGAAATTCAGGCAGATGGATTTGGCGTGCCCGATGTGCAGGTAACCATTGGGCTCGGGCGGAAAGCGAGTGACCACTCGCCCGCCGTACTTGTGGGTTCGGTTATCCTCCGCGATGATTTGTCGAAGAAAATTGGAGGCGACCGGAGCCGCGTTTTGTCGCACTGCAGCAGTCATTGCGCTTTGTTCATGAACAAATTACAAACTTGTTACATTCTAACCGGTGACCATGCACGCGTCATCGACGCCATACCACGAGGAATCGGCCCATGCGGCGGAGACCGCGTCCAGCAAGGCTTCGCGGGCGATGCAGGGCGCGCGGGCCAAAGTGTTTTCCACAATATCTGTGGATAAAATTGTGCATATCTTGTAAATTCGGCCGCTAAGTGGCACTCCGGCTAGGGATTTCGTTGTCATGCCCAAAATCGCACCGTATTTTTCATATTATTATTCATGCACTTGTATGTGACCCTCGACGTTCGGCCGATGGTCGACAGGGCAGGCGCTCGCGCAGGGATAAGGCGCGGAAGCGGTGAACACGCGGACTCCGTTGTCCAGGACATTGTGGTGCGCGATCGTACCGCCCTGCGGCACGCCCGGGCCGGCCTGCGTTGACGGGCGTGGAATCCGTCATACCGTCGCTCGCGCCGGTGCTGCCGGTCTCGCTGCTGGTCGGTTCGGCACGTTTGCTGATCGAGCGCCACCTTGGACTCGCCTGGATCAGTGGGGAAATCTCGGGATTTACCCGGGCGGCCTCCGGGCATTGCTATTTCATGCTCAAAGACGAGCAAGCCCAGGTTCGCTGCGTGCTTTTCCGCCACAAGGCCCAGCTGCTCGACCTCGTGCTGCGGGACGGCGCGGCCGTCGAGGTCCGCGCCACCCCGACAATCTACGAGGCCCGGGGTGAATTCCAGCTCAATGTCGAAAACGTGCGCCTGGCCGGCCTCGGCGCGCTGTACGAGCGCTTCGCCCGGCTGAAGGTACGGCTGGAGGCCGCCGGCTGGTTCGCGCCCGAGCGCAAGCGAGCGCTCCCGGCCTTTCCGCTGGCGCTCGGCATCGTCACCTCCCCCCGAGCCGCGGCGCTGCGCGACGTCCTGACCACGCTGGCCCGCCGTTTCCCGAGTCTTCCGATCGTCCTTTATCCGGCGCCGGTCCAGGGCGCCGGCGCTGCCGACGAAATCGCGGCCGCGATCGGAGCTGCGAATGCTCACGCCAAAGTCGACGTCCTGATCGTCTGCCGGGGCGGCGGCTCGATCGAGGACCTGTGGGCATTCAACGAGGAGGTCGTCGCGCGGGCCGTGTTCGAATCGCGCATCCCCGTCGTCAGCGGCGTCGGACACGAAACCGACTTCAGCATCTGCGATTTCGTCGCCGACGCACGCGCCCCCACGCCAACGGCAGCCGCCGCGCTGGCGGTGCCGGACCGCGCTGCGCTGCGGCGGCAGGCGCAGGCGCTCGTCGCGCGCTGGCAGCACGCGCTCTCCCGCGCGCTGGAACTGCGCATGCAGCGCATCGATCTGGTGTCGCGCCGGCTGATCCATCCGGCGGCTCGAATCGAGCGGCAGAGGGCCGCTCTCGCCGCTCTGGGCGAGCGGCTCGCGCGCGCGGCTCGCCAGTCGCAGGACTCGCGGCAACGCCGGCTGGCGCATCAAGCGGCGACGGTCGCGCGCCTTCTCGGGGCGCCACCGGCGCGAGCCGAGCTGGATCGGCGCCGCGAACGCTGGCAGCGCGCGGCGGCCGAGCGCATCGCTTCGACCGCGCAGCGGCTCGACGCCTGCGCGCAGAGCCTGCGGCACCTGAATCCGCTAGGCGTGCTCGATCGCGGCTACAGCATCGTCACCGACGAACAGGGCGCGGTCGTGCAGGACGCCGCCAGCCTCTCGATCGGAGACACGCTGAACGTTCGCTTTGCCCGCGGCGAAGCCGGCAGCAAGGTCACCCGCACGCGGACGGGCTGAAACACCCGCAGGGGCTTCTAGGCCTCATCGGGATCGGGATTGTCGATCGCGCCGGCGCTCCCGAGACGGGCGATCACATCCGCCGGCGCAGCCGCTGCGATCTTCGGCGTCGGACAGATGACGTCGGCGTTTTGCGCACGGTGGCGCAGCGCATGGTCGATCAGCACCAGCAGCAGCATCGCTTCGGCGATCGGAGCCGCGCGAATGCCGACGCAGGGATCGTGGCGGCCGTGGGTATTGACCGTCACCGGCGCGCCCGACTTGTCGATCGAGCGTCGGTCGAGCCGAATCGAGGACGTCGGCTTGACCGCGATCGAAACGACGATGTCCTGTCCGGTCGATATCCCGCCGAGAATGCCGCCGGCGTTGTTCGAAACGAAGCCCTGCGGCGTCATCTCGTCCGAATGCACGGTGCCTTTCTGCGCGACGCTCGCGAAGCCAGCGCCGATCTCTACGCCCTTGACCGCATTGATGCCCATCATCGCGTGAGCGATGTCCGCGTCGAGCTTGTCGAACACCGGCTCGCCCCAGCCGACCGGCACGCCGGAGGCGACGACGGTGATGCGCGCACCGCAGGAATCGCCCGACTTGCGCAATGCATCCATGAACGTTTCGAGCTCCGGCACGATCGCATCGTCGGCGGCGAAAAACGGATTGGCATCGACCTTGTCCCACGACTTGAACGGCACCGTGCGTTCGCCGATCTGCGCGAGGTAACCGCGGACCACGAGGCCGTGATGCTCGTGCAGCCACTTGCGCGCGACCGCGCCGGCGGCGACGCGGACCGCCGTCTCGCGCGCCGACTGCCGCCCGCCGCCGCGATGATCGCGGATCCCGTACTTCTGCCAGTAGGTATAATCGGCGTGACCGGGGCGAAATGTGTCAGCGATCGCCGCGTAGTCCTTGCTGCGCGCGTCCTCGTTGCGAATCAGAAGCGCGATCGGCGTGCCGGTTGTGCGGCCTTCGAAAACCCCCGACAGGATTTCGACCGTGTCGGATTCGCGCCGCTGGGTTACGTGCCGCGACGTGCCGGGTTTGCGCCGGTCGAGATCGCGCTGGATGTCGGCAGCAGAGAGCTCCAGCCCCGGCGGACAGCCATCGACCACGCAGCCGATCGCCGGTCCGTGCGACTCGCCGAACGAGGTGACGCAAA
This sequence comes from Casimicrobiaceae bacterium, assembly GCA_036269335.1. Lineage (GTDB taxonomy): Bacteria > Pseudomonadota > Gammaproteobacteria > Burkholderiales > Casimicrobiaceae > PALSA-1003. Next base: position 5,624 of record DATASF010000014.1, on the reverse strand, counting down.
AAAGCCTGCCGAAAGTATTGCCGGACATCGCTGATCCGTGACGTCGACGTGCGGCGAGTTTAGCATGCAGCGATGCGCGATCCGCGGCGCCACGCGCTGTCGAGATAGATCGAACGCGCAGCGCCGTCCGCGACGAATGCGATGCTCAGCCGGGATCGCGATGCGTCGCGTTTTGCGCCGCCGGGGGCAGCGGCGACAGATATCCGATCAGCAGCAACAACGTGCCGACGCCGAGAAACGCGATGACGCGCGGCAGACCTGAAAGCGTTCCGAGGTCGATCAGGAACAGCTTGCCGACCGCGAGCGCGAGCAGGCCCGCGCCGGTCATCCAAAGCGGTCGCAGCGCGCGCCGCGTGGCGAAGAACATCAGCACGACGGCGGTTGCGGTCCAGGCGAGCGTCAATCCTGCCTGCAACAACTTCGACGCCAGCAGCGCGTTGAGCTGCCACGGAATCGCCCCCCAGTGGTGCGCGGTGCGCAATGCGGCGCCGTTGAGCAGACCGAACAGGCCGACGCCCAGCCACGTGAACCGGGTCGTGTCGGTGAGCCCGCTGAAACGGCCGCTCCACAGGAACAGCGCGACCAGCGTCAGCACCAGCGTCAGTTCGAGGGGGTTGAAAAGCGGCACATAGGCGAGCGGCGTTGCGGTGCCGGGCGACACGACGGTGGCGATCACGAACCAGGCCGCGGCCAGCGCGGCGATCGGACCGCCGGCGCCGATCGCGTAAGCGTCGCGATGGACGGTCAGCGGCCAGCGTTGGGCGCCCGCCAGCGCGTGCGCCAGAAACAGGAAGGCCAGCAGCGGCAACACCGCGGCGCACGCAAGCCAGACGGTTCCCGGCGGCGCGATGCGGTCGACCCACTCGCTCGCTTCCCAGGCGATCTGCGAGGTCAGCGCGATCGCCGACACCGCGTGCGCAGCGTACAGCTGGCTGCGCGTCAGTAGCGGCGCAGACGCGGCCGGCGGCCCGGCGCCCTGCGGCGCATCGGCCGCATACAGCGCGCTCCATTGCACGATCCAGGCGAGCGGCCATACCAAAACGCCGAAATTCTCCAGCGTTGTTCGTGCCAGCTGCCAATCGCTCCAGGCCGCGAGCGCCATGGCGGGCAGCAGCGCGATGGCGGCCAGCGAGAGCCGTGGCCAACGGATCGCCCTCGACACGAGCAACGCGGCCGCGACGCTGATCGCGACCCACGCCAACGCCGCGTGCGGCGTGTCGATCCTGTCCAGATGTCGCTTCAGCTCGAACGCACCGCCCGCAACCCACCAGGCGGCGCCCCACAACAACAGCAGCGGCACGAAGCCGCGCTCTGGCGGTGGCAGCTCCTCGCCGGCGCGGTCGGCCACGGCGGCCGTGGCGATGCCGGAGAGCGCTACCAGCATCGCTCCGACGAAAAATGCGTTGGCAAACAGCGGATCGTCGCCGCGCGCCGCGCCCGACCAGAGAAAGACCGCGCCCGCGCCGAATTCCACCAGGACGGCAAAGCCGCGCAACAGCGGCGTGCGCTGTCGCACGCCGAGCCAGAACGCCCCGGCGGCTGCGACCGACCACAGCGCGGCGGTAATGCGATAGTCGAACACCAGCGGCACGGCGATGGTGGCGAAAATCGCCGCCAGCGCGAGAAACGCGCGCGCGAGCAGCGCGAGGCCCGCCTCGGCGCGTGCGCGCAGGAACAGAAAAAGCACGCCGTAAACGATCGCCAGCGTCGCTGCGCTCCAGGCCGCGCCGTACTCGATGTCGTGCACCAGCGCGGCCTGGAGCCCGAAGCCGACCATCGGCACGCCGAAAACCAGCAGACCGTCGACCGGGGCGCGCGCCTCGAAGCGGCCGCGATGCGCATACAGGATCGCGATCGCGACATAGAAGGCGAAAAACAGGACCAGAAACGGCTCGACCGTCGCGAAATACAGCGGACGGTAATAGCGATACGCCCAGATCGAGCCGAGGACAAAGGTGAAGACGAATCCGAGCAGATTCAGTGCCCGCCACGAACGCACCCAGGCCAACGCGAAGATCGCGGCGTTCAGGATCGCGAAATAGCCGAACAGCAGCGCAGGCTCGCCGGTGACGCTGGTCAGCATCGGCGCCAGAAAGCCGCCGGCGACCGCGAGTCCGGCGAGCGGCTGCGCGTCGGCGCGGATCGCAAGCGCGACGGTCGACGCGGCGATTAGCGCGAGCAGCAGAAGACCGGGCACCGGCGGCAGGACGTGATACAGCCGAAACGCGGCGAACGTCGTCAGATACAGGATACCGGCCCCCGCGCCCTGCAGCGAAAGTCCGTAGCCCGGCCGGGCGCGTCCCAGCCGGATGCCGACGGCGATCAGCACGATGCCGATGATGCCGACGCCGATCAGCCGCCATTCGATGGGAATGGTGACGATCTCGGCCAGATAGCGCAGCAGGAATGCCACCCCGAAAAAAAGAATCACGACGCCGATGCGGGTCAGCGCATTGCCACCGGTGAGCCATGCCCACAGCGGATCCGGACCGGACGCAGACGCTGCACCCGGTGCAGACGCCGTCATGACGGGAGCAACCGGCGGCAAGGGCATCGTGGCCGGAGCGACCGCCGGCGCGGCGGACACGGTGGCTGGCGCGCCCTCGGGCGCGGCTTGCGCGAATCCGCTGCCGGTGCCGCCTTTGCGCACCGGCAGCGCGACACCTGTCGTCGCGTCGGCCGACGACGCAACACCAGCGCCTTCGCCGCCCCGAGCCGGTGCCGTCCGGCTTTCGTTCCCGCGCGCGGCGGATTTGCGCAGGTACATGCCGATCAGCGCGCCGATCAATGCACCGAGCAGCGTGCTCTTGAAACCCCAGTTGCTGCCGACGATGCCGCCGATCAGCATGCCGATCCAGGTCATGTGTCTCTCCGGTGACTCCAGTGCTAGCGCCAGTCGCCGCGCAACGCCAGCACGTTCTGCTGCAGGTATTCCGGGGTCGCGCGCTCCGGCGGCACCGGCGGACCGGCGACCAGTGCGATGCGCGAGAACAGGCCGCGGATCTTGCGCATCGCACGGCCGCGATCGGATCGGCTGAAGAAACTGCCCCAGAGTCCGCGCAACGCCATCGGCACGACCGGCGCAGGCGCCTGCTCGAGGATGCGCTGCAACCCCGGACGAAACGGATTGAGATCGCCTGTCTCGGTGAGCTTCCCCTCGGGAAAGATGCCGACGATCTCCCCGGCCCGGAGCGCCGCGGCCGCTTCGGCGAATGCACGCTCCTTCATGGCCGCATCCTCCTTCGCCGGCGCGATCGGAATCGTTCGCATCGTGCGGAAGATGAAGTTCAACAGCGGGATGCGGAAGATGCGGTGGTCCATCACGAACCGGATCGGACGGCGCACGCAGGCGGCGATGACGATCGCGTCGACGAAGCTGACGTGATTGCAGACGATGACGCAGGGCCCTTCGGCCGGAATCCGCTCGAGGCCTTCCTTGTCGACGCGGTAGAACGTATGGACCAGGAGCCATGCCAGGAACCGCATCAGGAATTCGGGCACCAGCAGATAGATGTAGAGCGCGACGACCGCGTTCATCAGGCCGGTGACCAGCAGCAGCTGCGGAATCGACAGGCCCGCCTTGAGCAGCGCCAGCGCGATGCCCGCCGATGCGACCATGAAGATCGCATTGAGGATATTGTTGGCCGCGATGATGCGCGAGCGGAACGCCGGCTCCGAGCGCTCCTGGATCAGCGCGTACAGCGGGACGATATAAAAGCCGCCGAACATGCCGATCAGGATCAGGTCGGCGATGACCCGCCAGTGCGCGCCGACGGCGAAAAACGCTCCGATGCCGGCGAGCCCCTCCGGCGCCAGATTGCGGCTGGCCAGATAGAGGTCGATCGCGAACACCGACAGCCCGATCGAGCCGAAGGGGACGAGGCCGATCTCGACCTTGTGTCCCGAAAGGCGCTCGCACAGAAGCGAGCCGACGCCGATGCCGATCGAGAAGATCGCGAGCAGCAAGGTCGCGACGTGCTCGTCGCCGCCGAGCACGTCCTTGGTGAAGTTGGCGAACTGCGTCAGATACGTCGCGCCGTAGAACCAGAACCAGGAAATGCCCAGCATCGACAGCCACACGACGCGGTTGCCGTGCGCGAAGCGAAGATTCCGCCAGGTCTCGGTGAACGGGTTCCAGTTGATGCGCAGCGCGGGCGCCACCGCCGGCGTCTCGGGAATGCCGCGCGAGACGAGATAGCCGGCGATCGCGATCGCAATGGCCGTCGCGCCGGCGATAATCGGTCCGTCGGGCTTGATCGCGATCACCAGCCCGCCGACTATCTCGCCCAGCAGGATGGCAACGAACGTTCCCATCTCGACCAGGCCGTTGCCGCCGACCAGCTCGTCACTACGCAGGTTTTGCGGCAGGATCGCGTACTTGACCGGGCCGAACAGCGTCGAATGCACGCCCATCAGGCCGAGTGCGACGAACAGCAGCACCAGGTCGCGCCGGTAGAAGCCGATGGCGCCGACGATCATGATCGCGATCTCGAAGGTCTTGATCAGGCGGATCAGCCGCGATTTTTCGTACTTGTCGGCGAGCTGGCCGGCAGTCGCGGAAAACAGCATGAACGGCAGGATGAAAACCGCCGCCGCGATGTTGACCAGGTCGTTCGACGAGAACGCCGTCAGCGCCGCCGCCTGGAAGGCGACGAATATGACCAGCGCGTTCTTATAGACGTTGTCGTTGCCGGCGCCCAGAAACTGGGTCCAGAAGAACGGCGCGAAGCGCTTTTCGCGCAGCAGCTGGAACTGGCTGTGTTCGGCCATGGTTCGACTCCCGGGACGCTAGTTGTGGGATGCCAGGTAGTCCTGCACGGCCGCCAGCGCGGTCCGCACCGCCGGCGCATCCGGCCAGAACTGCACTTCCTTGCCGACCTTTTCGCTCTTGAGCACGCCCGCCTCCCGCAGCACGCGCAAGTGGTGCGCTACCGCCGAGCGCGACAGCGTCGACGCGGCGACGATCTGGCCGACGTTGAGGCGCTCACCGGGCTCGAACATCAGCAGGATGCGCTGGCGATGCTCGTCGCCGAGTGCAACGAACATGCGGGCTATCCGGCGCCAGGCGGCGGGAATGGCGCGGCCGTAGGCCTTTTTCATGACTATATGACTAGTCGCATAGTTACGTTATTCTAGCTGCCCGCAGGCCGTTGTCAAGCCCGCCGCTCGACCCGGAGGCGCGCGGGGGTTTCGGCGATTGGACTACAATGGAGCAATCGCCCTGCCGCCGCCAGCCCGATCATGCGCCAGTACCTCGAATTCATGCGCCACGTGCGCGATCACGGCCAGCGCAAGGACGATCGAACCGGCACCGGAACGCTGTCGGTTTTCGGCTACCAGATGCGCTTCGATCTCGGCGCGGGCTTTCCGCTGCTGACGACCAAGCGCGTGCATACCAAGTCGGTGATCCACGAGCTGCTATGGTTTCTCGCCGGCGACACCAACGTGCGCTACCTGCGCGAGCATGGAGTGACGATCTGGGATGAATGGGCCGACGCCAGCGGTGATCTCGGCCCCATCTACGGATACCAGTGGCGGTCGTGGCCGGCGCCGGACGGACGCCATATCGACCAGCTGGCCGACGTCGTCGCCCAGATCAGGAAGAATCCCGACTCCCGACGGCT
>DATASF010000013.1:0-6215 GCA_036269335.1 Casimicrobiaceae bacterium | reverse complement strand
GCCGGAATCACCCAGATCATGATCACCCAGATGACGACGATCGCCACGACGACGACCGAAACCGGGTAGAACAAGGCGGACTTGATCTTGCTCTTGATCGCCAGGATCTTTTCCTTGTACGTCGCCAGGCGCTCGAGAATGCCGTCCAGCATGCCCGCGGTTTCGCCGGCATGGACCAGGTTGCAGTACAGCTGATCGAAGTGCCCGGGGTACTCGCGGAAGGCCTGCGACAGGCTCGAGCCCGCTTCGACCCGGCCCTTGATGTCCATCATCAGGCGCGCGAAGCGGGCGTTGCTGTGGCCGCGCGCGACGATCTCGAACGCCTGCAGCAGCGGAACGCCGGCCTTGAGCATCGTCGCCAGCTGGCGGGTGAAGAACGTGATGTCCTTTTCGCTGACTCGCCGGCCGCCGCGGAACGACTGGCGACGAAGCTTGGCGATCCGTATGCCCTGCCGGCGCAGCGTCGTCGTGACGACGGTCTCGGACGCCGCGCGCATTTCGCCCCGCACCTGGCGGTTGTTGCGATCGGTGCCCTCCCACAGGTAGGTGTATTCCTTGACATCCCTGATCTGGGCCCTGCGTTGTACGGTTGCGGTGGTCGCCATGATGTTCCCGTCGCGGTTGTGCGATGTTTATTCGTTCGTGACGGCCTCGATCTCCTCGAGCGAGGTCATGCCCTGCTTGACCTTGAGGAGTCCCGATTGCCGTAGATTGCGTACGCCGTCTTTTCTGGCCTGGTCCGCGATATCGAGCGCGTTGCCGGACCGCATGATGATCTGCCTCATGTCGTCGGTGATCGGCATCACTTCATAGATCCCGACCCGGCCTTTGTAGCCGGTGCCGAAGCAGTGATCGCATCCGACCGGGCCGTAGCACTGCCAGGTCCCGTCGATGTCCTCTTCGGAAAATCCGGCCTCGAGAAGCGCTTCGGGCGGAATTTCCTCGACCTTCTTGCACAGCGAGCACAGCTTGCGCCCCAGCCGCTGCGCGGTGATCAGGATGACGCTTGACGCGATGTTGAACGCCGGAACGCCCATGTTGGCCAGCCGCATCAGGGTCGCGGGGGCGTCGTTGGTGTGCAGGGTCGACATCACCAGGTGGCCGGTCTGCGCCGCCTTGATCGCGATGTCGGCGGTTTCCAGGTCGCGGATTTCGCCGACCATGATGATGTCCGGATCCTGCCGCAGGAAGGCGCGGAGTGCGTTGGCGAAATTGAGACCAGCCTTGTCATTGATGTTGACCTGATTGACTCCGGCCAGCTGGATTTCGGCCGGGTCCTCAGCCGTTGCAATATTCACGCCAGGCTGGTTCAGGATGTTCAGGCACGTGTACAGCGACACCGTCTTGCCGCTTCCGGTCGGCCCGGTCACCAGGATCATGCCGTACGGACGCTTGATCGCTTCGAGGATGATCTGCTGCTGGTCGGGCTCGTACCCGAGCGCCTCGATGCCGAGCTTGACGCCCGCCGCGTCGAGGATACGCAGCACGATCTTCTCGCCGTACAGGGTCGGCAGCGTGCTGACCCGGAAGTCGATCGCGCGGCTTTTCGACAGCGTCAGCTTCATCCGCCCGTCCTGCGGCACGCGCTTTTCCGAAATGTCCAGCCGCGAGATGACCTTGATCCGCGACGCCATCTTGTCCTTGATCGCCAGCGGCGGCTGTGCGACTTCCTTCAGGATGCCGTCGAGGCGGTAGCGAATGCGATAGAACTTCTCGTACGGTTCGAAATGGATGTCGGACACGCCGGCGCTGATCGCGTCGAGCAGGATTTTCTGGATGTATTTGACGACCGGCGCGTCCTCGACGTCGGGATTGGCTTCTTCGTCGGCCGCCGCCGGAGCGCCGTCCTGCAGTTCGATTTCGAGGTCTTCGGTGCTGACCAGGTCCTTCAGCGTCTGGCCCATCGACTCGATGATCTTGGCGATCGTCTGACCGAGCTTGTCGTCCTCGACGACGACGACGTTGATAAGAAGATTGGTCTTGAAGCGGATGTCGTCGAGGGCCTGCAGGTTGGCCGGGTCGGAGACGGCGACGAACAGAACATTGCCGCGCTTTTGCAGCGGCAGAACACGCCGTGTCGCGACCATTTTCGGATCGACCAGATCCTTGTTGATGTGATCGAGATCGAAGCCGGTCAGGTCGAACAGCGGGGCGCCGAACGCGCGCGACGCGAAAACCGCGACCTGCGAAGCGGTCATGCGCTTGCTCAGCAGGACCTGCTCGACAAATCCGAGATTGGCGGCCTTGGCCTGCGTGTGCAGCGCATCCGCGTCGAATTCGGACAATAAGCCCTGCTGGACCATCGCCCGGGCGAGGCCGCTGATGTTTCGTGTTGCCGCTTGCGTTGCCATAGTCAGTGGGCGTATCGGAGGGGAATTTCCCTCGAAAATCGTTATTCCAGAGGCATATAAGTTAACTTATCGATGATGCCTGCTCCCCGGTGGTTTGTAAAGGCGGCGCCGGGGCACGGCCGACCGGCGGGAGCAGCTTGACGACCTTGACCGCCCGGTCCTGGACCTGCAGCACTTCGACCCCCTGGCCGGCCAGCCGGAAACTGATGCCCGAATCGGGGATTTCACCCAGATATTCGACGATCAGGCCGTTGAGCGTCTTCGGTCCCTCGAGCGGAAACTCGGTGCCGAGCTTGCGGTTGAGCATGCGCAGGGGCGCCATGCCGTCGACGATGACGCTGCCGTCGGGCTCGCGCCGAAACACGTCCGACCCGCCCGGGCCTTGGGTCGTGAACTCGCCGACGATCTCCTCCAGGATGTCCTCGATCGAGACTAAACCCTTCAATTCGCCGTATTCGTCTACTACAAGTCCGAGCCGCTGCCGGTCGGCCTGGAACTGGTGGAGCTGGGTCAACAGCGGCGTCCCGGCCGGAATGAAGTACGGCGCGCGCAGGATCCCGCGCAGCTGGTCGGCGTCGATTTCGTCCGCCTGGCGCAGGCGCAGCACCTGCTTCAAGTGCAGCAGGCCGACGATATTGTCGAGCGCGCCTTCGTACACCGGCAGCAAGGTGTGATAGCTGGTCGCGAGCTGCTGCGCCAGCAGTGCGGGCTTCTCGTTCAGATCGATCGCTTCGATCTGGTTGCGCGGCGTCATGACGTCGTCGACGCCGACCGACGCCAGGTCGAACAGGTTGGCAAGCATCGCGCGATGCTTGCCCCGGAAAAAGTGGCCCTCGAGCACGAGGCTGCGCACTTCCTCCTGCGACAGCCGCGCCTCGACCTCTTCGTGGGGCTTGAGCCTCAGCAGTATCAGCAGGCCCTGCACGAACAGGTTGACGAACCACACGATCGGGTACGACAGACGAAGCATCGGCGCGAGCAGAAAACCGACCGGCGGCGCGATGCGATCGGCGTACGCGGCGCCGACGACCTTCGGCGTGATTTCCGAAAAGATCAGGATCGCCAGCGCGATGGCGACGCCGCCGACCATCAGCGAGGCCTCGCTTTGCCCGAAGAGCCGCGTCGTGATGACCGCGGTCAGCGTGGTCGCGATCGCATTGACCAGCGTATTGCCCAGGAGGATGACGCCGAGCAGCTTGTCGGTGCGGGCGAGAAGCCCCAGCGCGACCTTGGCGCCGCGCTCGCCATGCTTGGCTCTCAACCGCAGCCGATGCCGGTTGACCGCCATCATCGCCGTCTCGGCGATCGAGAAAAAGCCCGAAACCGCAAGCAGCGCGACCAGCGAGATGACCAGCGTCGACAGCGGAATGTCGTCCAAGCAGCGCGCGCCCTGAGATGATGGAGGGCAGTATTTGGCGCGCGGGGGGCGCTGTCAAGGCGACGCGCTTCAGCGGTGCAGGATCGCCTCGAGCACGAACTTGCTGCCGATGTAGGCGAGCAGCAACAGCACGCTGCCGGCCAGGATCCAGCGCAGCGCGACTTTTCCGCGCCAGCCGTAGCGGTAGCGTCCGACCAGGACCGCCCCGAACGCCAGCCAGCCGAGCACCGAGAACACGACCTTGTGCGTGAAGGTCAGCGGCTTGCCGAACAATTCCTCGGAGAAGAAGATTCCGCTCAGCAGCGTCAGCGTCAGCAGCGCATAGCCGACGCTGACCAGGCGGAACAGGAAGCGCTCGAGCGTCAACAGCGGCGGCATCGCCGCGCCGCCGCGCGCGGCTACCCCGCGATGCAATCGCCGCTCCAGTCCGATCAGCAGCAACGCCTGCAGCCCCGCGACGATCAGCATCGCATACCCGGTCAGGGCCACCGCGATGTGCAATGCGGCCCACGGCTCGTCGGAGATCGACATCAGGTGCGGATTGGCGAACAGCAGCGGCAAGGCCACCGCAACCGCCGCGACCGGCAGCGCGATCACCGCCACGCCGGGCAGCGCGCCCGCGCGCGAGCCGAGCCACGCGAACAGCGCGATCAGCCCGGCGACCGCGGATAGGGCATTGGCGAGGCTGAAGTCGACTCTGCCGCCGGCGAACACGACGCCGGATACGAGCACCGCGTGTCCGGCGAGTGCGAATGCAGGCAGCCATCGCGCGATCGCCGTGGCGGACGATGTGGACTCCGGCGCTTGGCCGAATTGCCGCCATTCGAGCCAGGTGGCGGCGAGGTAGGCGGCGATGACCGCCGGGTAGAGTAAAATCATGCTTGTTTTTTTCGAGTGTACACCAAGGCCGCGCTGATTTTCAGCCGCGCTTTTCGCAACACGAATCCACCGAAAACATGCTCGACAATCTGACCCAACGGCTCGGCCGCGTCGCCAAGACGCTGCGCGGTGAAGCGCGGCTCACCGACGCCAATATCCAGGAAGCGTTGCGCGAAGTGCGCATGGCGCTGCTCGAGGCCGACGTCGCGCTTCCGGTCGTGCGCGATTTCATCGCGATCGTGCGCGAAAAGGCGATCGGCAGCGACGTCGCCGGATCGCTGACTCCCGGACAGGCGCTGGTCGGCATCGTCCAGCGCGAGTTGACGCGGCTGATCGGCGGTCCGACGGCACCGCTCGATCTCGCCGTGGTGCCGCCGGCGGTGATTCTGCTCGCCGGACTGCAGGGCTCCGGCAAGACGACCAGCGCGGGAAAGCTCGCGCGGTTGCTGCGCCAGGACATGCGCAAGAAAGTGCTGCTGGTGAGCTGCGACGTCTACCGCCCGGCGGCGATCGAGCAGCTCCAGACGCTGGCGGGCCAGGTCGGCGTCGATTTCTTCCCGTCGTCGACCGACCAGGATCCGGTGGCGATCGCGCTGGCTGCCGTCGACTGGGCGCGCCGGCATTACCACGAAGTCGTCATCGTCGATACCGCCGGACGCCTTTCGATCGACGACGCGATGATGCGCGAGATCGCCGCGCTGCACGCCGCGGTGAAGCCGGTCGAGACGCTGTTCGTCGTCGACGCGATGCAGGGCCAGGATGCGGTCAACACGGCCAAGGCGTTCGGCGCCGTGCTGCCGTTGACCGGCGTCATCCTGACCAAGCTCGACGGCGACGCGCGCGGCGGTGCCGCGCTTTCGGTGCGGCAGGTTACCGGCGCGCCGATCAAGTTCGCCGGCGTGTCCGAAAAGCTCGACGGCCTCGAAGTCTTTCATCCCGAACGCATGGCCATGCGCATCCTCGGCATGGGCGACGTCCTCGGCCTGATCGAGGGCGCACAGCGGCAGGTCGACGTCGCCGACGCGCAAAAGCTCGCCAAGAAGGTCAAGTCGGGCAAAGGCTTCGACCTCGAGGACTTCAAGGCGCAGATCGGCCAGATGCGCAAAATGGGCGGCATGCAGGAGCTGATCGACAAGCTGCCGGGCGAGCTCGCGCGCGCGGCGCAAGGCACGCAGGTCGACGATCGCGCGATTCGCCGCCTCGAGGGCATCATCAACGCCATGACTCCGGCGGAGCGGGCCAAGCCCGAGATACTCAAAGCGTCGCGCAAGCGGCGGATCGCGGCCGGCGCCGGTGCGTCGGTGCAGGAAGTCAATCGGCTGCTCGCGCAATTCGAGCAGACGCAGAAAATGATGAAAATGGTCTCCAAGGGCGGCATCCAGAAGATGATGCGAGGGCTCAAAGGCGCCTTCCCGGGACTGCGCTAGGCCCCTCTGGCCGCCTCGCGCCGGCGATTGCGGGCAGCGCGGATTTCGTCGTATAATCAACGTCTTTTTTTGCGGCTCAACCCGGGACTTTTGCCATGGTCGTAATCAGACTCGCTCGAGGCGGCGCCAAGAAGCGCCCGTTTTTCAACGTCGTCGTCGCCGATTCGCGCAACCGCCGCG
>DATASF010000012.1:0-12339 GCA_036269335.1 Casimicrobiaceae bacterium | reverse complement strand
GATCTAGGATTATTTCGCGCTGTTCGGGCTGCCGCCGCGGTATCGCTTCGACGCGGCGAGGCTCGATGCGGCCTATCGCGCGCTTCAGACCCAGGTGCACCCGGACCGGTTCGCGGCTGCCGGTGAAGGCGAGCGCAGACTGGCGCTGCAGTCGTCGGCGCGGGTCAACGAGGCTTATCGCGCGCTGAAGGACCCGGTCGGGCGCGCCCAGTATCTGCTGTCGCTGCACGGCGTCGATGCGACGTCGGAAACCGATACGGCATTGCCTCTCGACTTTCTCGAGCGCCAACTCGAGCGCCGCGAAGCGGTCGACGAGGCCCGCATTGCCGGCGACACCGCTCGGCTGGAAGCGCTGCTCGCCGAAGTGCGTGCCGAGATCGCCGCCCTCGAGCCGGCGCTGGCCGATACGCTGGATAAGCAGCAGAGCTGGGAGTCGGCCCGCGCCAGCGTGCGCGAGCTGCAGTTCCTGTCCAAGCTCGCTTCCGACATCGACGCGGCCATCGGCGGGATCGACGACTGATGGCTCTGCTGCAAATCGCCGAACCGGGACAGCCCTCCGAGCCGCGCCGGCCTCGACTCGCGGTGGGCATCGACCTCGGAACGACCAACTCGCTGGTCGCCACCGTTCGCGACGGCAGCGCCGACGTGCTGCCCGACGCGAATGGGCGCCGCCTGCTGCCGTCGATCGTGCGCTACGCGCCGGAAGGCGTCGAAGTCGGCTACGGCGCGCAGGCGGCGCAGATTTCCGACCCGCATAACACCATCGTCTCGGTCAAGCGCATGATGGGCCGGGCGTTGCCCGATCTGGCCGACGCGCGCCGTTTTCCCTATCGCTTCGTCGATTCGCCGGGCATCGTGCAGATCGCCACGCGCACCGGTATCCGGACACCGGTCGAAGTCTCCGCCGACATTCTCGGCGCGCTGCGCGAGCGTGCGGAAAAGACCTTGGGCGGCGCCCTGGACGGCGCGGTCGTCACCGTACCGGCCTATTTCGACGACGCGCAGCGGCAGGCGACCAAGGATGCGGCGCGGCTGGCCGGCCTGAACGTCCTGCGCCTCTTGAACGAGCCGACGGCTGCCGCGATCGCGTATGGGCTCGACAACGCGTCGGAAGGAACCTACGCCGTCTACGACCTGGGCGGCGGCACGTTCGACCTGTCGATCCTGAAGCTCTCGCGCGGCGTCTTCGAAGTGCTGGCTACGGCCGGCGATACCGCGTTGGGCGGCGACGATTTCGATCACCGCATTTATTGCTGGGCGCTCGAAGCGAGCGGCGTCGGGCCGGTCTCCCCGGGCGACGCCCGGATGTTGATGGCCAAGGCGCGCGAGGTCAAGGAAGCGCTGACGACACGGGACGAGGTCGTTTTCAACGCGACGCTGCAGTCGGGCGATACGATCGCCGCGACGCTCAGCACCACGGAGTTCGAGGCCATCACCCAGACGCTGGTCGCGAAGACGCTCGCTCCGGTCAGAAAAGCGCTGCGCGATGCCAGGCTTGCGCCGGCGGACATCAAGGGCGTGGTGATGGTCGGCGGCGCGACCCGCATGCCGCAGATCCAGCGGGCGGTCGCCGATTTTTTCGGCCAGGCACCGCTGAACAATCTGAATCCGGACGAGGTCGTGGCAATCGGCGCCGCGATCCAGGCCAACGTGCTGGCCGGCAACCGCGCGAGCGACGAGGATTGGCTGTTGCTCGACGTCATACCGCTGTCGCTGGGACTCGAGACGATGGGCGGCCTCACCGAGAAAATCATTCCGCGCAACGCGACCATACCGGTCGCGCGCGCGCAGGAGTTCACCACCTTCAAGGACGGGCAGACGGCGATGGCCCTGCACGTCGTGCAGGGCGAACGCGAGCGGGTCGCCGACTGCCGCTCGCTGGCGCGCTTCGAATTGCGCGGCATTCCGCCGATGGTCGCTGGCGCCGCGCGCATCAACGTGACGTTCCAGGTCGACGCCGACGGCCTGTTGGCGGTATCCGCCACCGAGCAGACGACGGGGGTCGAGGCATCGATCGTAGTCAAGCCCTCGTACGGCCTGTCCGACGACGAGATCGCCCGCATGCTGCAGGAATCGTTTGCCAACGCCGCGCCGGACATGCTTGCGCGCGCCGCGGCCGAGGCCCGCGTCGAAGCGGAGCGCGTCGTCGATGCCACCGAAGGTGCGCTGCGCTCGGACGGCGACCTGCTCAGTGCGGCCGAGCGCATCGCGATCCAGCACGCGCTTGAGACGGTCCGCCGGCTCTCCAGCCAGGACGGCGACCATCACGCGCTTGTCGCCGCGGTGAGCGCGCTCAACGTGGCGACCGAAGAATTCGCCGCCCGCCGCATGAATCGCGGCGTCGGGCGCGCGCTGACCGGTCGCAGCGTCGACGCGTTGGGTTGAGGGTCCGCACGCGATGACTGAAATCGTCGTGCTGCCGCACGCGGAACTCTGTCCCGAGGGCAAGACCTTCGAGGCGACCGAAGGCGAGTCGATCTGCGATAATCTGCTCGATCAGAAGATCGAGATCGAGCACGCGTGCGAAAAGTCGTGTGCGTGCACGACCTGCCATGTCATCGTGCGGGAGGGCTTCAATTCGCTTTCGCCATCGTCGGAGGACGAAGACGATCTGCTCGACCGTGCCTGGGGACTGACGCCGGTCTCGCGCCTGTCGTGCCAGGCCAAGGTCGGCAGCACGAAGCTGGTGATAGAGATTCCGAAGTACACGATCAACTACGCCAAAGAGACGACCAAATGAAATGGGTTGACTCGCGCGACATCGCGATCGCACTGGCCGAGCGCCACCCGGACGTCGATCCGGCAACGGTGCGCTTCACCGACCTGCACCGCTGGGTGATTGCGCTGCCGGGCTTCGATGACGACCCCAAGCATTCGGGCGAGAAGATACTGGAGGCCATCCAGATGGTGTGGATCGAGGAGACCGAGGAATGAATCCCGCCCCGATGCCGTTGATCAGCGCGCTGTACACCGGCGTTTACGCTCTGCTGCTGGTCGCCCTCGCAGCGCTGGTGTCGCGCCGGCGCCTGCGGACGCGCATCGGTCTCGGGGCCGGCGGCGACGCCCAGCTCGAGCGCGCGATTCGCGTCCACGCCAACGCGGTGGAGTGGGGGCTGCCGGTTCTGCTGCTGCTTCTCATCGCCGAGGAGAATCGCGCGTCGCCGCTGCTGCTGCATGTTTGCGGCGTCGTGTTGATATTGGGCCGCCTCGTGCATGCCGCGGCCCTGTCGCGTGTCAGCGGGAGCTCGGTCGGTCGCTCCGTTGGCATCGCCATGACCTGGGCGGTGCTCGCCGTGCTCGCGGTTTGGAACATCGTCGCGTTTCTCCGCCCCGCGCTGGCCTGACGCGGTCGCTACACGAAAAGGTTGAGGACGGCGTCGAGCCCGCAGTAGTCGATCGCGTAGGTCGCGCGGGCGCGCACGACCGGCTTGGCGTGGTACGCGACGCTGACGTCGGCGGCTTCCAACATCGGCAGGTCGTTCGCCCCGTCGCCGATCGCCACCGCCAGCCCCCCGTCCGGGACAAGCGCGGCGCGCAGGCGGGCGAAGCACGCGGCTTTCGCGTTGGCGTCGACGATCGGCCCGCTCAAACGGCCGGTCAGCTTGCCGTCCGCGATCTCCAGCGTGTTCGCGCACGTGTGGTCGAGCCCGAGACGGGCTTTCAAACGCTCGGTGAAAAACGTGAAGCCCCCCGAGACCAGCAGCGACTGCGCCCCGACGGCGCGCATGCCGGCGAGCAGACGCTCGGCGCCCGGAGATAGCTCGAGCCGCTCGTCGTAGACGCGCTGCAGCGCGGCGATGTCCAGTCCACGAAGGAGCGCGACGCGGCGCGTCAGGCTCTCGCGGAAATCGATTTCACCGCGCATCGCGCTCGCCGTGATCGCCGCGACCTCCTGCCTGATACCCATCATGTCGGCGATTTCGTCGACGCATTCGATCGTGATCAGGGTCGAATCCATGTCCATCGCCAGCAGGCGCACCCGGTCGAGGCGTTGCGCGAGCGGAACGAACGCGCAATCCAGTTTCGCTTGCGCGCAGTAGGCGGCGACTTCGCCCGCATTGCCCGCGGGGGCAAGAGTGAACCCCTGATCGGCGCCGCGCGACGCCGCGTCGATGCGTTCAGCGCCGGCGAGCTTCGCCAGCGCTTTCAAGGCCGGCGTGGCTATGTCCGGCGCCTGCACGACCAGGCGTGTCGCGGAGGCGGTTGCAGGCGTCATCGCGGCCTCGGCGCCGGGCATGAGTTGCGGGCGGGGGATCGTCGCATCGGATCGGGAAAGGTCGGAAGTCGGCGCGGACGCACGGGCGGTTTGTGCGGGCATGATCATAGTGCCATCGCTTCTACACCGCGGCGCAAGCGCGGGGTATTATATGTGATCCCACTGGTACGACGAGGAGAGAACCATGTCACTGCGTCTTGGCGACACCGCCCCCGATTTCACCCAGGAATCGAGCGAGGGCCCGATCAGTTTTCACAAATGGCTGGGCGACAGCTGGGGTGTACTGTTTTCGCATCCGGCCGACTTCACGCCGGTGTGCACGACCGAGCTCGGGTTGACCGCCAAGCTCAAGGATGAGTTCGCCAAGCGCAACGTCAAGGTGATCGCGCTGTCGGTGGACCCGGTCGACTCGCACAAGAAGTGGATTAACGACATCAACGAGACACAGAACACCAAGGTCAACTTTCCGATCATCGCCGATGCCGACCGCAAGGTCTCGACCTTGTACGACATGATCCATCCGAATGCCAGCGCGACCGCGACGGTGCGCTCGCTGTTCGTCATCGATCCGAAAAAGGTGATCCGGCTGATCATTACCTACCCGGCGTCGACCGGCCGCAATTTCGACGAAGTGCTGCGCGTGATCGATTCGCTGCAGCTCACCGAGTATCACAGCGTCGCGACGCCGGGTAACTGGAAGAACGGCGACGACGTCGTGATCGTGCCGTCGCTGCAGGATCCCGAGGTGCTCAAGCAGAAATTCCCGAAGGGCTTCAAGGCGCTGAAACCGTACCTGCGCATGACGCCGCAGCCGAACCGCTAGAGGTCGGCGCCTTCGGCCCCGCTGCCGGCGCATCGGCCGCCGCGCGGCAGGCGATTCGCGTGAAATGACGACGCGTCAGGGCTTCCCGCCCTGGCGCGTTTTCTTTTTCGGGGAGTCGGACGCGACGTCGCCGCCGGCGAGCACGAAATCGATCTTGGTCGATTCGAGGTCGACCCGGGCGACTTTGACCGTGATGCGGTCGGCGAGCCGGTAGATCTTGCCGCTGCGCTCGCCGCTCATCGCGTGGCGCACCGCGTCGTAATGAAAATAGTCGTTGCCGAGCTCGGTCACATGCACCAGCCCGTCGACATTGAGGCCGTCGAGCGTGACGAACAGGCCGAAATGCGTGACGCCGCTGACCGTGCCCATGAATATCTCGCCGACCTTGTCCTGCATGAAAAAGCATTTGAGCCAGTTTTCGACGTCGCGGGTCGCATCGTCGGCGCGCCGCTCGGTCTGCGAGCAGTGCACGCCCAGCTCCGGCCAGGTCGCGCCTGACGGCTGATAGCGCGTTCCGGAAAGGCAGGCCTTGATGCAGCGATGAATCAGCAGGTCCGGATAGCGGCGGATCGGCGAAGTGAAGTGCGTATACGCGTCGTAGCCCAGCCCGAAGTGGCCCTCGTTGTCGGGGCTGTAGACCGCCTGCTGCAGCGAGCGCAGCAGCACCGTCTGCAGCAGGTTGAAATCGGGCCGGCCCTTGATCTCTCCCAGCAGCTTGGCGTAATCGGCCGGCGTCGGCGACTCGCCGCCGCCGATCGACAGCCCGGAGCCCGCGAGGAATTCCTTCAGCGCGGCGAGCTTTTCCGGCGTCGGTCCCTCGTGCACCCGGTAGAGAGCCGGCTGCTTCCGCTCGAGCAGGTAGGAGGCGGCACAGACGTTGGCCGCCAGCATGCATTCCTCGATCAGCTTGTGCGCGTCGTTGCGCATGACCGGCACGATCGTCTCGATCTTGCCCTGCGCGTCGAACCTGAGCTCGAGCTCGATCGTCTCGAAGTCGATCGCGCCGCGGCGGGCGCGCGCCGCTGCCAGCACCTTGTACAGCGCGTACAGGTTCTCGAGTTGCGGCTGCAGCGCGACCGCTTCCTTCGTCCTCGTCTTCGGCTGCGACAGCCAGTCCCATACCTGGTTGTAGGTGAGCCGCGCACGCGAATGCATGACCGCGGGAAAGAACTTGTAGCTCTCGATGTCGCCGTCGGCGCTGATCGTCATTTCGCAGGCCATGCACAAACGGTCGACCGCGGGCTTGAGCGAGCAAAGCTCGTTCGACAGCTGCTCCGGCAGCATCGGGATGACCCGCCGCGGAAAATAGACCGAGGTACCGCGATCGCGCGCGTCGCCGTCGAGGGCGTCGCCGTCGGCGACGTAGTGGCTGACGTCCGCGATGGCGACGATCAGGCGGAAACCCTTGGCGCTGCGCTCGCAATAGACGGCATCGTCGAAATCGCGCGCGGTCTCGCCGTCTATGGTCACCAGCGGCAATGCGGTCAGGTCCGTGCGTCCCTTGCGGTCGGCCTTCTGCACTTCGGGCGGAAAGCGTCCTGCCTGCCGCTGCGCGGCGGCCGAAAACCGGTAGGGCAGGTCGTGCTTGCGCAGCGCGATCTCGATCTCCATTCCCGGGTCGGTGTAATTGCCCAGCACCTCGATCACCTTCGCCAGCGCTTCACGGTGCGCCGACGGCTGCTCGATCACTTCGGCGACGACGACCTGCCCGGGCCGCGCGTTGCCGCGCATGTCGGGCGGGATCAGGATGTCCTGGCTGATGCGCTTGTTTTCCGCGACCAGGTACCAGATGCCGCGCTCTTCGTGGACGCGGCCGACGACTTCGCGGTTGGCCCGCTCGAGCACATCGACGATCGCGCCTTCCGGCCGGCCGCGGCGGTCGACGCCGACGATGCGCGCGGTCGCGCGATCGCCGTGCAGCGTCTTGTGCATCTCCTTCGGCGACAAGAACAGATCCGGGCTGCCGTCGTCGGGAACGAGAAATCCGAAGCCGTCTGGGTGCCCTTGCACGGTTCCGGTCACCAGGTCGAGCTTGGCGACGACGCAAAGCTGGCCTTTGCGATTGGTCATCAGCTGGCCATCGCGCTCCATCGCCGCCAGACGCCCGGCGAACGCTTCGCTCTCGGCCTCGCCGTGCACGCCGAGAAGCTTCGCCAGTTGTTCAGCGGGCATCGGCACGCCCCGCTCGCGCAGCGCCTGCAGTATCTGCTCGCGTTCGGGAATCGCGACATCGCCGCGCGAGCGGCGGGCGCGGCGGCCGGACGGGGCTTCGACCGGCGAGTTCGCGCGCGAGCCGGATCGACCCGGGATCGCCGGCGCCGGCTCGCGCCGCGGCGCCGTTCCCTGGTTGCTTGCAGTCTTTTTCGATCCGGCGCGGGTCGCGACGGTGCTGCGTTGCTTTTTTGACAAGAAAGTCACTCTTTCGTAGAATCAAAGGCTAGTCTGACACACTGACCGGCAGTCCCGCAGTCCCGTACCACAGCCCAGATGGCGGAATTGGTAGACGCACTAGGTTCAGGTCCTAGCGGTGGCAACACTGTGGAGGTTCGAGTCCTCTTCTGGGCACCATCGTAGCATTCGGCCCGGCCGGAGGATGCCGGCAATTGATGCACGCCCGCGATCATGCGGGCTTTCGTTTTTTTTGACCCGCGCCCGGGAGAGCCGTTCGATGAGACTGGCCGCTTTGATCGCCTTGTTCGTCCTCGGCTGCTGTGTCGTGCAGTTGGCCGGCGCCGACGAAGAGAAATTGCCGACGCAGATGGCCGGCACCGGATCGACGACGCCCGAATCGGGAAAGACGACGACTGCGCCGTGGTCGATCTCGATCAGTTCGCAGGACGCCGACGGCAATCTCAAGGGTACGCTGAACTGGAACGGTCGCAGCTGCCAGATCTCCGCGGTCCATTTCACTGGCACCTATCGCAACGGCGTGCTCGACATCAGCGCCCCGGCCACCAGCCGGACGTGCGGCGCGATCACCATGATGCTGACCAAGTCCAGCGGCGACGCTCTCGTGCTCGAAGGCACGGCCCGATTCCACGGAGCCGACGCGCCGGCTGTGGTGAATTTGCGGCCGCGCTGAAGCGGCGCGCCGTCCGCGCTTCAATAGCGCGCGTTGCCGGGCGATCGCGGAAACGGAATCACGTCGCGTACGTTTGCGAGCCCGGTGACGTAGGCGATCGTGCGCTCGAAGCCCAGTCCGAATCCGGCGTGCGGCACGGTGCCGTAGCGGCGCAAATCGCGATACCAGGCGTAATGCTCGATGTCCATGCCGGCCGCGGCCATCCGTGCGTCGAGGACATCGAGGCGTTCCTCGCGCTGGCTGCCGCCGATGATCTCTCCGATGCCGGGCGCCAGCACGTCCATCGCGGCGACCGTCCTGCCGTCGTCGTTCAATCGCATGTAGAACGCCTTGATCTCCTTCGGGTAGTTGACCAGGATCACCGGCCCGCGGACGTAGCTCTCCGACACGTAGCGCTCGTGCTCGGACTGCAGGTCCATTCCCCAGCGCACCGGGAATTCGAATTTCTGCGTCGCCTTCTCGAGGATGCTGATCGCCTCTTCGTAATCCATCCGCACGAACTCGGCGTCTATCATTCCGTGCAGCTTGGCGATGACGCCTTTTTCGATCCGCTCCTCGAAAAACGCCATGTCGTCGGCGCGCTCTTCCAGCACGGTGCGGAAGATGTGCTTGAGCAGCGCCTCGGCGAGGGTCGCGTTGTCGGACAGGTCGGCGAACGCGATCTCGGGCTCGATCATCCAGAACTCGGCCAGGTGCCGGCTGGTATTCGAATTCTCGGCGCGAAAGGTCGGCCCGAACGTGTACACCTTCGACAAGGCCATGCAGTAGGTCTCGACGTTGAGCTGCCCGGAGACGGTCAGGAAGGCCTCGCGTCCGAAGAAGTCGGCGCCGAAGTCGATTTCGCCCTGCGCAGTGCGCGGCAGGTTGGCGAGATCCAGGGTCGACACGCGGAAGAGCTCGCCCGCGCCTTCGGCGTCCGACGTCGTGATGATCGGGGTGTTGATCCAGACGAAGCCGTTCTGATCGAAAAAACGATGCACGGCCTTGGCGATCGTGTGGCGAACGCGGGTGACCGCGCCGATGACGTTGGTGCGCGGCCGCAAATGCGCGACTTCGCGCAGGAACTCGAGCGTATGCGGCTTGGGCTGGATCGGATACGAATCCGGATCGTCGACCCATCCGACGACTTTGAGCGCAGTCGCCTGCATCTCGAACGGTTGTCCCTTGGCGGGCGACGGCACGATCATGCCGGTGGCTTCGACCGCGCAGCCGGCGGTCAGCCGCGCGATCTCGCTCTCATAGTTCGGCAGCGTATTCGGTGCGACGACCTGCACCGGGTGGAAACCCGACCCGTCGGACAGGTGGACGAACGAGATGCCGGCCTTCGAGTCGCGGCGAGTGCGCACCCAGCCCTGCAAGGTGACGGGAACGTCCTGCGGCGCGCGGCCCGCGAGGATGTCGGCGCAACTCAGTGCATTCATCGCTCGGCTCCGGTCGCGGCGGCCAGGCGCGCCTTCAACTCGGTCGGCCGAAGCGTGTCGTAGACCTCGAACGGCTGGTGGATCCACGGGCTGTCGGGCAGATAGTCGACATAGTAGTCGGGCTTGAATACCGAGCAGCCCTTGTACCAGACGACGGCCGTGCGCATGTCGCTGATATGCGGAAAGCGCTGCGGCAGCTCCTTGTCGACCGCCGCGAGCGTGTGGCCCGAGTCGACCATATCGTCGACCAGCAGCACGCGGTCGCCGAGCCGCGGCGCCGTCATCGTCATGTGCTCGGCGATGACCAGCTGTCCGCGCAGCTTTCCTCCCTCGGCCGTGTACGAATGCGTCGACAGGATCGCCAGCGGCAGCTCGTAGATCCGCGACAGCACGTCGCCCACGCGCAATCCGCCGCGCGCGATGCAGATCACCTGGTTGAAATGCCACGCCGATTCGTGCACCTGCAGCGCAAGGCGCTCGACCAGGATGTTGTATTGCTGCCAGCTGATATGCAGGCTCATCGTCGGCGTATCGCTCTAGTGGAACGGATGATGCAGCAGGATCGTCTCGTCGCGCTCGGCGCCGGTCGAGACCATCGCGATCGGCACCTCGGTCAATTGCTCGATGCGGCGGAGATACGCGCGCGCCGGCGCCGGCAGCGCGTCAAAGCCGTCGACGCCCAGCGTGCTTTCCGGCCAGCCGGGCATGTCCTCGTATACCGGCTTGCATTCGGCGACCGCGTCGGCGCCGATCGGCAACAGCGGCTGTGGTGCGCCGTTGACCAGATAGCCAGTGCAGATCCGGATCGATGGCATGCCGTCGAGCACGTCGAGCTTGGTGATGCACAGGCCGTCGACGCCGTTGAGCTGCAGCGAGCGCTTGAGCGCCGCGACGTCGAGCCAGCCGCAGCGGCGCGGACGGCCGGTGACCGAGCCGAATTCGTTGCCGCGTTTGGCCAGTCCCGCGCCGATCGCGTCGGTCAACTCGGTCGGGAACGGGCCGGTGCCGACGCGCGTCGTGTACGCCTTGACGATGCCCAGCACGTAATCGAGCATCTGCGGGCCGATGCCGGTCCCCGGCGCGGCCGCGCCGGCCAGACAGTTCGACGAGGTGACGTACGGATAAGTCCCGTGGTCGATGTCGAGCAATGCGCCCTGCGCGCCTTCGAACAGCAGCGAATCGCCGCGGCGGCGCGCCTCCTGCAGCAACGCCGCGACATCGCCGACCATCGGCAGCAGCGCGGGCGCCAGCGCCAATGCGTCGTCGAGCGTTTTCTCGTACGGAACCGCGGCGCGCTTGAAATATTGCGTCAGGACGAAGTTGTGATATTCGATCAGCGGCTTGAGCTTGGCGGCGAACCGGTCGGGATAGAACAGATCCTGCAGCCGCACCGCGCGCCGCGCGATCTTGTCTTCGTAGGCTGGACCGATGCCGCGACCGGTCGTGCCGATGCGCGTCTCGCCCATCGACGCTTCGCGCGCCTGGTCGAGCGCGACATGGCACTCGAGCACCAGCGGACACGCCGGCGAGATCGACAGCCGCGAGCGCACCTCGATGCCGGCCGCCTCGAGCTCGCCGATTTCCTGCAGCAATGCCGACGGCGACAGCACGACGCCGTTGCCGATATAGGCGCGGACCTTCGGCCGGAGAATGCCGGACGGAATCAGCCGCAGCACCGTCTTCCGCCCGGCGATGACCAGCGTGTGTCCGGCGTTGTGGCCGCCCTGGAAACGCACGACGCCTTGCGCGTGCTCGGTCAGCCAGTCGACGACCTTGCCCTTGCCTTCGTCGCCCCACTGCGTGCCGATGACCACGACGTTCCTGCCTGTGCGCGCCATCGCTGTCAGCTCCGGCCCGTGACGCCGCTCAACGCGGCGAGCTGGCGCAGGTCCAGCGTAAAGCCGGTGGCGGGACGGGCGCGGCCGAACGCCTTGCCGATCCCGTCGTAGCGCTCGCCGCGTCCGATCGCGTTGGCCTCGCCTTCGGTGAACACCGAGAAGCTCGCGCCGGTCTGGTAGTGATAGCCGCGCAAGTCGGCGAGATCGATGTGCAGCGCCGCGACGTGCGGGCCGGCGGCCAGCGCGAGCGTCTCCAGCGCCGACAGCGCGACGGCGATCGACGGCGTGTCCGGCAGCCGGCTGCGCGCTGCCGCGAGCACCTCGTCGGCGGGCCCGTACAGAGTCGGCAGCGCACTGAAGGCGTCGCGCCAGGCCGGCGGCAGGCCGGCGGCAAGCTCGGCGACGGCGGGCACGTCCTTGCCGCGCAGCGCCGCGAACATCTCGCTGTCGCTGGCGTTGCCGGCGATGTGCGCGCCGTTGGCGAGCGCCCGGTAGACGCCGACGTGTCCCAGGTCGAGGTGCAGGCCGCGCACGCCGACCGCGGCGAGCGACGACAGCAGCAGCGTCAGCACCTCGCGGTCGGCGCCGATCTGCGGATCACCGTAGAGCTCGGCGCCGATCTGCAGGACCTCGCGCGTCTGCGCGAGACCGGCGACGACGGTCCGCAGCACGCTGCCGGCGTAGCAGAGCCGCGTCACGCCCGGCTCGTTGAGCAGGTGCGCGTCGATGCGCGCTGCCTGCGGCGTGATGTCGGCGCGCACACCGAGCAGCCGTCCGGACAACGGATCGATCACCTTGAACGTCTGCGGCTGCGAGAGCATGGGGTAGCGGCCTTCGCGCGACCAGTTGAAGGTGCCGGCGTCGATGATCAG
This sequence comes from Casimicrobiaceae bacterium, assembly GCA_036269335.1. Classification (GTDB taxonomy): domain Bacteria; phylum Pseudomonadota; class Gammaproteobacteria; order Burkholderiales; family Casimicrobiaceae; genus PALSA-1003. The sequence goes on along the minus strand of DATASF010000012.1, from coordinate 87 downwards.
GCCGCCGATCGAGTTGCCGTGACCGCCGAGGAATTTGGTGAGCGAATGCACCACCACGTCGGCGCCGTACTCGACCGGCTTGCACAG
>DATASF010000011.1:0-11678 GCA_036269335.1 Casimicrobiaceae bacterium | reverse complement strand
CGTATCTACGACCCGGAAACGGGGATGATGCATTACCCATACACTTACGAAAAAGGCCAGCGGCTCGAGATCGATTCCAGGCCGTTAGGCGATAGTGGATTCGCGGTGCACGTCCTGCGCACTCGAGAAACCCTCGTCGTGAACAAGAACATGGCGGAGGCCGTCGAGAAGTACGGGGCTTCGCTGCTGCCGGGCACGCAAATGGAGAAGTCGTTGATCATGGTGCCGATGGTTGCGGGCGATCAGGCGCGCGGGGTCATCAGGCTGATGGACATGGAGCGCGAGGACGCCTTCAGCGATTCGGACGTGCGGCTGCTGCAGACGCTGGCCAACAGCATGAGCGTCTCGCTCGAGAACGCGCGGCTCTTCGACGAGACGCAGCGCCGTACGCGCGAGACCGCCGCGCTCGCCGAAGTCGGCCGCGACATCTCCTCGACGCTCGACCTATCGACGGTGATGGATCGGATCGCGCGTCACGCCAAGAACCTGCTGAATGCGAGCAGCAGCGCGATCTTCCTACCCGACGCGAGCGGGGACACGTACCGCGCCATCGTGTCGGTTGGCGACATCGCCGAAGCGATCCACTCCGCGGTGATCAAGAGCGGCGAGGGCATCATCGGCGATCTGATCCGGAGCCGTCGCGCGGAGCTCATCAACGACACGGGAACCGATCCTCGCGCGCTTCTGATTCCCGGCACGGAGGAGGAAAAGAACGAGCGAATGATGGTCGCGCCTCTCCTTGCCGGGCAGACGATCAAGGGCGTGATGGTGGTGTGGCGCACCGGCGGCGAGCCCTTTGGCGACACCGATCTCGAATTCCTGGTCGGGCTGTCGCTGCAGGCGACGGTCGGGATCGAGAACGCGCGCCTGTTCGCCGAATCCCAGCAGCGCGCGGCGGAGCTGACCACGGTCAACACGGTCTCGCAGCAGCTCGCGGGAAAACTCGATCTCGCCAACCTGCTCGAGCTCGTCGGCGAGCAGATTCGCACGGTGTTCCGTGCCGACATCGCCTATGTCGCCCTGCTCGACCGGCATACCGGCATCATCGATTTTCCCTACCAGCATGGCGACAAGCTGACGCCGCTCAAATATGGCGAAGGCCTGACCAGCAGGATCATCAAGTCGGGCAAGGCGCTGATCATCAACCGCGAAACCGACCGGCGCGGTCTCGAGCTCGGCGCGGTCGTCGTCGGCAAGCAGGCGCTGTCGTATCTCGGGGTGCCGATCCTGGTAGCAGGGACGTGTCAGGGAGCGATCAGCGTGCAAAGCACGCGGACGGAGGGCATGTACGACGCCGACGCCGAGCGCCTGCTCTCCACCATCGCCGCCAACGTCGGCGTGGCCCTGCAGAATGCGCGCCTGTTCCAGGAAGCACAGGAGGCGCGCGCCGCGGCCGAGTCGGCCAACGAAGCGAAGAGCTCGTTCCTCGCGACGATGAGCCACGAGATCCGCACGCCGATGAACGCGGTGATCGGCATGAGCGGCCTGCTGCTCGATACCAAGCTCGACGCCGAGCAGCACGACTACGTCGCGACCATCCGCGAATCAGGCGACGCGCTGCTGACCATCATCAACGACATCCTGGACTTCTCGAAGATCGAAGCCGGCCGCATGGACATCGAGGCGCAGCCGTTCGATCTGCGCGAGTGCGTCGAATCGGCTCTGGACCTGGTCACGGCGCGGGCGGTGGAAAAGAACCTGGACACGGTCTACGTGTTCGAAGGCGACATTCCCCCGGCCGTCGTCGGCGACGTGACGCGCCTGCGCCAGATTATGCTGAACCTGCTGTCGAACGCGGTGAAATTCACCGAGGCCGGCGAGGTCGTGCTGACGGTCACTGCCAAGCCGATGTCGTCGGATCGCGTCGAGCTCACCTTTTCGGTCCGCGATACCGGCATCGGACTGTCGGCCGACGAGATGAGCCGACTGTTCCAGTCCTTTTCGCAAGCCGACTCGTCGACCACCCGCAAGTACGGCGGCACCGGCCTCGGCCTCGCGATCAGCAGGCGCCTGTCGGAGTTGATGGGCGGACACATGTGGGCGGAAAGCGACGGGCCCGGCAAGGGTTCGACGTTCCTGTTCAACATCCAGGTGCCGGTCGCCGAGCTTCCGGCCGCACGGCAGCGCGACTTCGTCGGCGTGCAGCCCGAACTGCAAGGCAAACGCGCGCTGGTCGTCGATGACAACGCCACCAATCGCCGGGTGCTGAGCCTCCAGGGCGCCAAGTGGGGAATGAAGTGCCGCGCCACCGGCTCTCCGTCCGAGGCGCTGTCATGGCTCGCGAACGGCGAGGCATTCGACCTCGCCGTGCTGGACATGCATATGCCCGAGATGGACGGCATCGATCTGGCGCGGCGGATTCGCGAGCGGAACGTCGAACTGCCGCTGGTGTTGTTCAGCTCGCTCGGAAGGCGCGAGGCGGGCGATGACGAGCGCCTGTTCAATGCGTACCTCGCCAAGCCGATTCGCCAGTCGCAGCTGTTCGATACGCTGGTGGGCCTCCTGGCGCGCGACCTTGCGCCGAAGGTCGAGGTCGCGCCGGGCAAGCCGCAGCTCGACCCCAATCAGGCAGCGCGGCATCCGCTGCGCATACTGCTGGCCGAGGACAATGTCGTCAACCAGAAGCTGGCGCTGCGCCTGCTCCAGCAGATGGGTTACCGCGCCGACCTCGCGTCGAACGGCATCGAGGCGATCGAATCGGTGCGCCGACAGACCTACGACGTCGTGCTGATGGACGTGCAGATGCCCGAGATGGACGGCCTGGAAGCCTCGCGCCAGATCAACGCGCGATGGCAACCGGGGGACCGGCCGCGCATCATCGCGATGACGGCCAACGCGATGCAGGGCGATCGCGACATGTGCCTGGCCGCAGGCATGGACGATTACCTGACCAAGCCGATCCGCGTCGAACGCCTGGTCGAGGCGTTGAACCACGCGTCGGCGCGCAAGGACCGCTGATGAGCGCAACGCCGATCGATGCAGCGACCTTCGAAGCGCTGAAGCAAACGACGGGCGCCGAGTTTGCCCTCGAGCTCGTCGATACCTTCCTGCAGGAGGCACCGATCATGCTCGAAGACCTGCGTCGCGCGCTCGCCGCGAAGGATGCCGATAAGTTCCGCCGCGCCGCGCACTCGCTCAAGTCGAACAGCAACACCTTTGGCGCGCTCACGCTGGCCGCGATGGCGCGGGAGCTCGAGCTCACGAGCGCAGCGAAGGTGAGCGAAGGCAGCGCCGAGCCGGTGGATGCGCTGGCTGAAGAATATTCGCGCGTCGCCGCGGCCTTGAAGGCCCTGCGTAATGCGTGAGCTGCGAAGCGGGCCCGGCCGCCTGCTGGTCGTCGACGACAACAAGGTCAACCGGCTGCTGCTGACGCGCAGCCTGGAGCTGCAGGGACACAGCGTCGCATCGGCGGAGAACGGACGCGTCGCGCTGGACATGCTGCGCCGCGAAGGGTTCGACCTGTTGCTGCTGGACATGGAAATGCCCGAGATGGATGGCTTCCAGGTGCTCGAGCAACTGGGCGGCGATCGTCAGCTGCGCGACATTCCGGTCATCGTCACCTCGTCGCTGGAAGGCGTCGAGAACGTCGTCCGCTGCATCGAGCTCGGCGCCGAAGACTATCTGTCCAAGCCGGTCAACCCGGGGCTGCTCAAGGCGCGCATCGGGACGAGTCTCGAGAAAAAACGCCTGCGAGACCAGCAGAAGGAGCTGATGCGCCGCTTCGCTACGCCGGAAGTGGCGCAGGACCTGCAGACTTCCGGTTTCTCGCTGGGCGGCAAGCTCGTGCAGGCCTCGGTGATGTTTTCCGATATCCGCGGCTTTACTTCACTGGCGGAATCGCAGCCGCCCGAGGAGACGATCGAGCTGCTCAATACGTACTACGAGCTGATGTTCGATGCGATCAGCGGGCACGGCGGCGTCGTCACGCTAATGATGGGCGACGGACTGATGTCGGTGTTCGGCGCGCCGGTGCCGCTCGTCGACCACGGCGAAAGCGCCGTGCGGTCTGCGCAGGAGATGGTCGAGCTGGTCGACCTGTTCAACGTCGAGCGCACCGCCGCCGGGAAGCCCCCGATCAAGATCGGCATCGGCATCGCCTCGGGAGAGATGGTCGCCGGGTACACCGGGACCAACAAGCGCGCGACTTACACGTGCATCGGCGACACCGTCAATCTCGCTGCGCGACTCGAGACGCACACCAAGGTCGCGCAACGAACGATTCTGATCGACCAGGCCACGCGCTCGGCCTTGAGCGAGCGCGTCACGGTCGAGCCGCTCGGCGCCGTGCCATTCAAGGGCAAGTCGAGCGCGGTGGAAGTATTTGCCGTCGATCCGGGCCGGAAGGCTTGATCCGGCCGCGGCGCCGGGCTAATCCATTACTGACAGACCGTTCCGGGTGCGACGAACACTTCGCGCGTGATCGCCTTCGTCTGGGTCACGCCATTGACCGTGTAGTTGAACGTTCCCGTGTTGCCGTCGGTGAAAGTGAACGTCGCGGTGCCGACCGCCGTCGCGGCCACTTTGGCGGGGTCGAACGGCACCGCGTTGAAGGGCGGACCGTTGGTGCGATACAGGGTGCCGCCGTAGACACCCGCCGCAGTCTTCAGGGCCGTTACGAACAGCCATAACGGCGTGCGATCGAGATCGTAGGTGAACCAGGTCGCGAAGATGATGTCGCCCTGGTGCGTCAGGTTGACGCCCCAGCCGGCTTCGACTCCCGCCGGCGCCGCCCACCACAGATCCTGATAGTTGTAGGCAAGCGTCAGGTCGGTCTGGATGCCGAACGTGCACGTCGGCAGCTGGCCGAACACCTCGCGGCCGATCGACTTGGTTTGCGTCGTGCCGTTGACCGTGTACGCGAATGTCCCCGTGTTGAGATCGGTGAACGTGAGCGTTCCGGTGCCGACGGCGAAGCCGATCACCTGCGCCGGGTTGAAGGGCACCGAGTTGAACGGCGGTCCCGTCGTCTGGAACAGCGTGCCCGTGTAAACGCCGGTCCTGGTCAGGCCGGCTGTCATCGTCAGCCACAACGTCTTGCCGGTGAGATCGTAAGTGAACCAGGTGGCGAAGATCGTGTCGCCCTGGTGCGCGAAGTTGATCCCCCAGCCGGATTCCGATCCGGCTGGAGCGTTCCACCACAGGCCTTCGTAGTTCGGAGGACCGGCCGCGATCACCTGCACGGCGGTCGCCGGTGAAACGCCGCCGAACGGCACGCCGGCGGGAGTGCTCATTTGCCATTGAAAGTTGTATGTGCCGACTGTCTGCGGCGCAGTGATATAGAAGGTGAAGCTTACGGTTGCGCCCGGCGCGACCGCGGTCGGCAGCGCAACCGGGCTCACGCTCCATGTCGTATTGCCCGCGGGCCCCGCCGATTGCAACGTATATCCGTCGGTCGTCTGCCAGGTCGTCGGGGTCGTGTTCTTGAACGTCTCGGTGACCAGGACGACGGCGCCCGCAGGGACGGTCGCCGGTACCTGTTGCGCGACGAACTCGGTCGCGGTCGACACGACGACTTGCGGATCGGGGGTCTCGTCGCCGAAAGTCCCGTGCAGCTGCGAAAGCATGCGAAAGCGCAGAGGCGCCGTGGCCGAGAAAACGCAGCCCAGCGGCTTGACCATGAAATTGAACGTGACGGTCTGGTTCGGCGCGACGTCGTACGGCAGCAGCACGCGGTTGCCGCTGTGGCTGCCGTACGGATTGCCCTGGATGCACCAGTAATAGTTGTCCTGCGGTTCCTGCGTCGCCAGGAAAACGTCGCCGTCGGCGCGGTACCAGGTCGCGGTGCCGGTATTCTGCATGGTCACCACTACCGGGGCCGTCGTCAGCAACGCGACGAAGCTCGGCGCCGTCTGCGAGACGAACGCCGCCGAATACTCGACCTGAGCTTGCGATGCCGTCGCCGCCACGCATGCTGCGACCGCCAGCAGTGCCGAGATCAGCAGCCGCATTGCCGGGCTGCGCTGAGGCATAATTCCCGGGTACGATTCAATACGAGATTGGGTGGGGCGCACCGCCGTTCCCATGCGAGGGCATCGATGGCGATTGGATCGGAGCCAGCATGCATCGTTCAATGCCGATGAGGATCAAGGCCTGGACCACGCGGGCTGGATGGGCCAAGCGGGTCGCGGCCGCGTCGGGGATCGAACCCTGAAAGCGCCGCTTGCCGCGGCACTTTCAGGTGGTGCGACGAGCTGCCTCTATACGGCTACCGGGTGATCAGGCATGTGCTTCCGTCGATCTTGAAGTTCTGCGTCGTCGTCGACGTGCTGCTGCCGCTCTTGTCCTTGCTCGTCTTCTTCACGGTCAACACTGCCCCCGGGCCGTCGACGACCAGGACGCCATTCGTCTTGATGTCAGCCGCGTATTGATCCTCGGTTTGTGACATGTCCTTCATCATGCCCGACATCATCGTTTTGTCCTTGGCGGGCATCGCCTTCCACTGGTCCTGCATCTCCTTGGTGGTGAGCTTGTTCGCCTCTTCCATCTTGCCGGCGTGGACCAGTCCCATCTGCTTGACGGAGACCTTGCCGCACGGGTGATCGAGTATCGCCGCGCCCTTGATCTCGGACTTGGCCGCTGCGGCACCGGTGGCGCCGCACAAAACCAGCGGCAGCACAATGTTGATGCAAAGCGCTGACAGTCGACGACGTTGCATTTTTTCCCCCTTGAGTGATTGGAATCGGGGACAGACCCCGATAGCGGACGTACGTTGACGAGGGTCTGTCCCCCTGGAAATCGCATCAAGCGGCGCCTATTGTAATCAAAGTTCAGGCCTTTTCCGACCGGCCCGGCGCGCGTCCGGGCTTGCGCGTCGAGCGTTTGCCGGACGACTGCGCGGCTGCCTGCGCGTCCTTCACGATCTCGCCGCCTCTGACGATCATCCGCAGGTTCTTCCCGTTGGCCGCGAGCAGGGAGATGTCCTGCAACGGGTCGCCGTCGACCAGCAGCAGGTCGGCGTACGCGCCGGGCGCGATACAGCCGAGCTTGCCCTGTTGCATCATCATTTCGGCGTTGATCGACGTCGCCTGCCGCAGAATTTCGATCGGGGTGAATACTTCGCTGCGGATGGTGAACTCGCGACACTCCTGCACATAGGTCGAGCCGAGCAGGTCGGTCCCGAAGCCGATCTTGACGCCGGCGGTGCGCATCTTGTCCATGCCCGACAGCGCCTGCTTGTACGCGTACTCGGCTTTTTCCTGGCTGACCGCGGGAAAGCCGAGCTCCTTGCCCACCTCAACCAGCGTGAAGATGACGACCATCGTCGGCACGATGTAGGCGCCGCGTTTCGCGACGAACCGGGCCGTGTCGTCGTCGATCAGCGTGCCGTGCTCGATCGACCGCACCCCGAATTCGACGCAGCGCCGGATCGCGCTCGCCGGATGGCAATGCGCGGCGACGTAGGTTCGCCGCTCGGCGCATTCGTTGACGATGGCACGGATCTCGTCCTCGCGATACTGGTTCATCCAGATCGGATCGCTCGGTGAGGCGACGCCCCCCGAGCCCATGATCTTGATGCAGTGCGCGCCCTGCCTCAGCTCGTCGCGCGCCGCCTGGACGCAGGCATCGACGCCGTCGGCCATCCGGCACGCCCAGTTGGCGATGCCGCACGAGCAAGGCTCGTCGTGACCCGATTTCTGCTCCAGCGGACGAAAGTCGCCATGCCAGCCGGTCATCGACAGCGCCTTGCCGGCATAGAAGAAACGCGGTGCGCGCACCAGCCCGTCGGCGATCGCCCTCGCGAGCGAGTAGTCGCCGCCGCCGATGTCGCGCACGGTGGTGAAGCCGCAGTCGAGCGCATGTCCGAGCATCCGGATCGCGTGCGCGGTGCGGTAGGGCTCGCCGATCGCTTCGATCTTCTGCATCGTTACATCGCTGCAGTACGCGTGCAGATGTGCGTCGATCAGGCCCGGCATCAGCGTGCGGCCGGCCGCGTCGATGACCCGGGCCTGCGGCGCCTTGACGGGTCGCGCGGATACCTCCCGGATCAGTCCATCGGACACGAGTACGTTCATGCCGTCGGCGCACTCGGCGTTCGTGCCGTCGAAGATGCGCGCGTTCTTGATCAGCAGCGGTGTCATCAGTTGGTCGCGGGAGCCGGGATGGATTGCCGGCGATCTTAGCACTCGCCGGTCACAGTCTGGAGCGCTGTGCCAACGCCCGCCGAGTAAAGTAGAATCCCGAGACTCCGACGACCTGTGGCTGCGGAGCATGCGCCCTGTCATCTTCCTCGCGCTTCTCATCACCCTCGGGATCAACAACGTGTACGCCCAGATGAAAGATCCCGCTGCCGGAGCGGCAGCACAGCTCAAAGTCCTGCTGGACGACGACCTCGACGCGACGTTCCGCCGCAATCCGATCCAGGCGACCGTTCGCGGGGTCGCGGGCTACAACCATCTGCTGCCGGACCTGTCGTTCGCCACGCTCGAACGCGAACACGCGCGTGAGCGCACCGCGCTTGCGCGCCTGAAGGCGCTCGACGCCAAAGCTCTGCGCGGGCAGGACCGGATTTCGTACGAGCTATTGCTCGACAGGATGGAGCTTGCCGTCGAGGCGCAGCAGTTCCGGGACGCCGACGCGCTGGTGTTGACGACCTTGGGCGGCCTGCACAACGTGCTGCCGCGCGCCGCGCAGGTGACGCCGTTCCGCAAGGCAGAGGACTATCGCGACTACGTCAAACGGATCCGCGCGGCGTCCAGGCTCGCCTACGACACGATCGCCAGGTTGCGGATGGGCATGGCCAGCGGATGGATGAGCACCCAGCCGGTGCTGGACCGGATCGTCGGGGCGATCGACGCGCACCTCGTCGAGGATGTCGCACAGAGCGCGCTGATGGCGCCGTTCGCGAGCATGGCGGAAGGGATTCCGGACGCGGAGCGCACGGGGCTCGCGGCCGATGCGCGCCGCGCGATCGCCGACGACTATCAGCCGGCGCTGCGCCGCTTCAAGGCTTTCATCCAGTCCGACTACCGCCCGAAGGCGCCCGAAATCGCGGGGCTCGCTTCGTTTCCGGGCGGCGCGCGTTACTACGAGTTCCTGATCCGCTCGCGTATCGTTCGCGGCCACTCCGCGAAGCAGATTCACGAGCTGGGACTGTCCGAGGTCCAGACATTGCGCGCAGAGATCGGCGCGATCGCGAACGAGGTCGGATTCAAGGGAACGACCGACGATTTCATCGAGTACATGCGCACCGACCCGAAGTTCTTTTTCGAGTCGTCCGAGGCGGTGCTCGCTGCCTACCGGGCGATGGCGCCGCGCGTCGATCCGCAGCTCCCGAAGCTCTTCCACAACGTGCCGCGTATGCCGTACGCAGTGCGAAGCATGACGCCGGCGGAGTCCGCGAGCAGCGCCGCGGCGAACTACCAGGTCGGCTCCCTCGCCCTGGGCACGAGCGCCTACTTCACCATCAATTCGCTGGGTTACGCGGGCGAGGCGAAGTGGCGGACGGAGACGCTTTTTCTGCACGAAGCTGTGCCGGGGCATCACATGCAGCTCGCGCGCGCGGCCGAGATCGAGGGTCTGCACCCGTGGCGTTCTCAGGCGAGCTTCAACATCGCGTACGCCGAGGGCTGGGCGCTGTACGCCGAGTGGCTCGGCTACGACATGGGCTTCTACAAGGATCCGTACCAGCGTTACGGCAACCTGCAGGCGCGGCTGTTCCGCGCCGCGCGCCTCGTTGTGGATACGGGGATTCATGCCTACGACTGGCCGCGCGACAAGGCCATTGACTACATGAGCCATCAGGGCGGCGTCGATCAGGGATTCGCGGAGAGCGAAGTGGACCGGTATTTTTCGACTCCTGCGCAAGCTCTCGGCTACCTGCTGGGCTACCACAAGATGCGCGAGCTCCGCGCCCGCGCGGAAAAGGCGCTCGGCGCCCGCTTCGACGTCAAGGACTTCCACGCCGCGGTCATCGACAACGGCTCGATGCCGCTCGCCGTCCTCGAAAAGCTGGTCGACGAATGGATCGCCGCGGGAGGCGGACGACCGCAGGTGCATTGACGCGCGCTCGATCGAATCACGAAAAAATGAACGTCGGCCGCCGCATCAGGAGTTTTGCATGAGCATGGCTGCGTGGACCTGGCTGATACCGGCGCTTTCGTTCGCCCTGCTCGTCGGGGGAATGATCGCTGGCGTGGGCGCGCTGCTCGCGGTCGCTTGCGGTGTCGCTCTGATCGGCGCCGTGATCGCTGCCGTTCACCACGCCGAACTCATCGCACATCGTGTCGGCGAGCCGTTCGGCACGCTCGTTCTCGCTGTCGCCGTGACGATCATCGAAGCCTCGCTGATCCTCTCGATCATGCTTGCCGGCGGTCCCGACGCCGCCGCCCTGCCGCGCGATACGATCTACGCGGCGATCATGATCATCTGCAACGGCGTCGTTGGACTGTGCATCCTGGTAGGCGGCCTCGTCCACCACGAGCAGTCGTTCCGTGTAGAGGGCTCGAGCGCGGGACTTGCAGCGCTTATCGCCTTGTCCGCGTTCTCGCTGGTCCTGCCGGCTTTCACCACGACCACCTCCGGCGGTACGTACAGCACTGCGCAGCTTGTTTTCGTAGCCGTCACGTCGGCGGCGCTCTGGGCGGTTTACGTCTTCACCCAGACCGTGCGCCATCGCGACTACTTCCTTCCGCCGGTGGACGCGTCGAGCCCCGACGCGCACGCCGCGCCGCCGACGAACCGCGAAGCGTGGGTGAGCTTCGCCCTGCTCGTCGTCTCGCTCGTATCGGTCGTCGGGCTCGCCAAGCTTCTCTCTCCGTTGATCGAGCACGCGGTCGAGCAAGCGGGAGCGCCAAAGGCCGTGATCGGGATCGTGATTGCGATGCTGGTCCTTTTGCCCGAGACGTGGGCCGCGGTGCGCGCCGCGCACGCGAACCGTCTGCAGACCAGCATGAACCTCGCACTCGGGTCGGCGCTGGCGACCATCGGCCTGACGATTCCCGTCGTGGCCGTGACCGGAATCGCCCTCGGCATACCGCTCATCCTGGGGTTGGGACCGAAAGATCTGGTGATGCTCGCGGTCACCCTGCTGCTGAGCGCCGTGACGCTGGGAACCGGCCGCACGCACATGATGCAGGGCGCCGTGCATCTCGTCGTCTTCGCGGCGTTTCTGTTTCTCGCGTTCCTCCCCTAGGGAGAGAACTCAGGCTGATGCGCACCGTCCTGATCTCGCTCTTTGCGGCGATCGCCGCGTCAGCCACACCGCCGGTCGTTGCGGCGGATTGGGCCGATCCTGCGAAGGTATTGAGGATCGCCTTTCCGACCGACGTCACGGGGTTCGATCCCGCCGCCACTCAGGAGACGTACGCAAGCCTGGTCGAATCGAAGATCTTCGATGCGCTGTACGTTTGGGACTACCTGGCGCGCCCTTACAAGTTCGTGCCGAGCATCGCAACCGGCATGCCGGAAATATCGGCGGACGGTCACGTGTGGACGATCCGCATCCGGCCGGGAGTCTATTTCGCCGACGATGCTGTTTTTGCCGGCAAGAAGCGCGAACTGACGGCGGCAGATTTTGTTTACGCCTGGAAACGCATTGTCGATCCGCGCGTGCGTTCGCCGAACTCGGATCTGCTCGAGCACAAGCTCGTCGGTCTCGACGCCGCCGCGGCCAAGGCCAAATCGTCGGGTCGCTTCGATTACGACGCAGAAATCCCCGGCCTGCGCGCCGCCGACCGCTA
>DATASF010000010.1:0-6220 GCA_036269335.1 Casimicrobiaceae bacterium | reverse complement strand
CGTGCGCGCGAACACCGGCATCGCATCGGCCAGCTTGACCTGTTCGGGGATCGTCGGCCAGCACGGCGTGTGCGTGATCACCTCGTCGCCCGGACCGAACAGCGACAGCGCGGTATTGTACAGCGCCTGCTTGCCGCCCGCGGTGACGATGACTTGCTTGTCCGCGTAGTCGACGCCATAGTCGGCTTTATAGCGATCGCAAATCGCCTTCCTCAGGTCGGCGATGCCGGCCACCGGCGTGTAGCGCGTGAAGTTGGCGTCGAGCGCCTGGTGCGCCGCGACCTTGATCGCGTCGGGCGTCGAGAAATCGGGCTCGCCGGCGCCGAAGTCGATCACCTCCACGCCGGCGCGGCGAAGGCGATCGACGGTGGCGCCGACCTTCATCGTCGGCGATCCGGCAATACGTGAGCTACGGTCCGCGAGCTTCATGCGTTTTTCGCCAGCCCTTTCTCTCTGAGACGCCGCTCGACGAGCTCGGGCACCAGGCCCTGCACGCGCCCGCCGAGCGCGAAGACTTCCTTGATCAGGCGTGAGCTGATGTACGTGTATTGCTCCGCCGGCATCATGAAGACGGTTTCGATCTGCGGCTTCAGGCGCTGGTTCATGAGCGCCATCTGGAACTCGAATTCGAAGTCCGACACCGCCCGAAGCCCGCGCACGATCACCTGCGCCTGTTTGCGCTCGACGTAGTCCACCAGCAGGCCGTTGAAGGTGTCGACCTCGACCTTGGGGTGCGGCCTGAACACCTCGCGCGCGATGTCGACCCGTTCCTGCATCGAGAACATCGGCGCCTTCTCCGCGTTCACCAGGATCGCCACCACGATGCGATCGAACAGGCGCGCGCCGCGCGAGATGATGTCGACGTGGCCGTTGGTCAGCGGATCGAAGGACCCGGGATATACCGCGAGCGTGGACATGAATTTTTCAGCTCGTAAAACGACAGCGCTGAATCGCCTCCGGTCACCTGCCGCACGCGCACCAGGCGTGCCGTGGTTTCCGGCGCCGCTCGGCGGCGCGCGTGCTCGAGCACCAGCAGCCCGCCGGGCGCGATCAGCACGCCGGCGGCATCGAGAACCGCGTCGGGCTGCTCGTCATACGGCGGATCGAACCAGACGATGTCGAACAGTTCGTAGGGGCCGAACGCCGCGGCGTCGAGCTCGTCGACGGCCCGAGCGACGGTCGCGTGAATAATAGCATAGCCGTTTTCAACCCCGCAGTGCGCGAGATTCTCCGTGATCAGCTTCTCGGCGCGCCGATCGCTCTCCACGAAGGTCACCGCTTTGGCTCCGCGGCTCAGCGCCTCGATGCCGACCGCGCCGGTACCGGCGTAGCCATCGAGAAATCGCGCGCCCGCGATCCGCGGCGCCAGGATATTGAACAGCGTCTCGCGCAGCTTGTCGGAGGTCGGCCGCAGTCCGTCCCACGTCGGCGCCTTCAGCCGCCGGCCTTTGAGTCTGCCGGCGATTACACGCATACCGATCTGGCAATCGGGTAGTTGGAGAATCTGGTCATCGGGTCATTGGATTGACGGGTTCTGATGCTGTTCAAATCAATGACCCAATTACCAGATTGCCCTATCCAATTTCGACCAGCCGGAATCGCTGTTCCCAGCTCGCCAGCAGGCTGTTCACGCCGGCAGCATCGGGCAGCGACCTGGCGAACCAACGCGCGGCTTCCTGCTGCGCGGTGTCGAGCAGGTCGCGATCGCGGACGAGATCGATCGTGCGGAACGTCGGCAGGCCGGCCTGGCGCGTGCCGAAGAAATCACCCGGCCCGCGCAGGCGCAGATCGCGCTCGGCAATCTCGAAACCGTCTGCGGTGTCGGTCATCGCCCGCAGCCGCTCGCGCGCGTCCTCGCTGAGCGGGTACTGATAGAGCAGGAAACAATACGACTGGTGACGGTCGCGGCCGACCCGGCCGCGCAGCTGGTGCAGCTGCGACAGCCCGAAGCGCTCCGCGTGCTCGACGATCATCACCGTCGCGTTCGGCACGTCGACGCCGACCTCCACCACCGTCGTCGATACCAGGATCTGCAGCTCGCCGGCCAGGAACGCCTTCATCACTCGATCCTTCGCGTCCGTCTTCAACCGGCCGTGCAGCAGGCCGACCTTGTACGCCGGAAACACCTCGGCCTGCAGATGGTCGGCCATCTCGGTCGCGGCGTTCAGATCGATTTTCGCCGACTCCTCGACCAGCGGATAAATCACGTAGACCTGCCGCCCCGCGTCGACCTGCTCGCGCACGAACTGGTACATCTCATCCCGGCGCGACTCGGGCCGCGCCGTCGTCTTGATCGGCAGCCGCCCCGCCGGGAGCTCGCGGATCGTCGAGACGTCGAGATCGCCGTAGACCGTGAGCGCCAGCGTGCGCGGAATCGGCGTCGCGGTCATCACCAGCACGTCTGGGTGTAATCCCTTCGCCCGCAGCGTCGCCCGCTGCAGCACGCCGAATCGATGCTGCTCGTCGATCACGACCAGCCCGAGCTGCGCGAAGATGACGTCACCGGTCACCAGCGCGTGGGTGCCGACGACAAGGTTGATCGCACCGGAGGCGACCTCCGCGAGTTGTTCCCGCCGCGCCGCCTTCGCCGTCGACCCGGTCAGCAGCGCGACCCGGAAGCGCGACCGCTGCAGCAGCCTGGCGATGTTCATGAAATGCTGCTCCGCCAGGATCTCGGTCGGCGCCATGAACGCGACCTGCAGGCCGTTCTCCATCGCCACCAGCGCTGCCAGCAGCCCGACGATCGTCTTGCCCGCCCCGACGTCACCCTGCAACAGGCGGTTCATCGGCTGTGGCCGCTGCAGGTCGGCCACGATTTCCTTCAGCGCCTGCTTCTGCCCGTTCGTCAGCCGGAACGGCAGCACCGCCCGCGCCGAGTCGCGGATGCGATCGTCGACGCGGATCGCCACCGGCTTCTGTTCCGTCGACACCGTGTGCCGGCGTGCGAGCACGCCCATCTGGAAGCTGAACGCCTCCTCGAAAATCAGCCGGCGCTGCGCCCGGGTCGCAAACGCGTTCAGCGCTTCCACCGCGGTGTCCGAAGGCGGAAAGTGCGTCGCCATCAGCGCCGCGTAGCGCGACGGCAGCCCCAGCCGGACGCGCACGTCTTCCGGCAGCGGATCCGGCAGCTCGGTCGGCAGCTTCTGGAGGACGTCGTAGAGCAGCCGCCGCTGCATCTTCGGCGTCATGGTGCCGGCCTTTTCATAGACCGGCACGATCCGGCCGGTGTGAATCGTCTCCGCATCCTCGTCGTCGAGGATTTCGTATTGCGGGTTGAGGATTTGCAGGCTGACCGAGCCGCGCATCTCGACCAGGCCGTACAGCACCACCCGCTGGCCCCGCATGAAGACGTCCTTGAGATACGGCTGGTTCATCCACACCGCGCGCAGCGATCCGCTGCCGTCGTCGATCGCCGCTTCGAAAATCTTGAACCCGGGACGGCGCGTCGAGCGCAAACCGGCGACGAGCACGCGCCCCGAAACCGCGGCCGTTTGACCCGATTTCAGTGAGGCGATCGGCTGCAGCCGGCTGCGGTCCTCGTAGCGAAGCGGAAATCGATACAGGAGATCTTCGAGCGTGACCAGCCCGGCGTGCTCGAGATCGGCGGCGCGGCGCGGACCGACGCCTTTGAGAAATTGCACCGGCGCGGCAAGGGGGTCGGCCCCCTCGATCGTCATTGCACGATTATCGCCTGTCCTCGCTCGACCTGGATCTCGCGGATGCGCGCCGGCAGCGGAAACGGGTCGTCGAGGCTGATGCCGGCGGGCTTCTGTGCGGATCGGGAATAGTAGCTGACGATCTCCTGCAGCAGGATCTTCGGGATCGGGATGCTGCCGACGCTCGACGACTCGAGCTCGAGGTGGCCGACGCCGTTCGCGGTCCTGAGCGTGCCCACCGCAGTCACCGCCAGGCGTCCCATCAGATAGTTCATCGGATCGAGCAGGCTGGTCGGCGCCTTCTGCTTGCGCACCGCGTCGAGATCGACGACCGCGCGCGCCGACAGTCGTCCGGGTCCGATCACCGTGATCGACGGATCGACGACGCCGACCGGAATCTGGTCGCGAGCATCGTAGGCCAGGTACGAGTTGACTTCGCCTTCGGTGACCGTGATCCGGCGAGCCACCTTGGAGGGCTTCGCGGCGCGATCGTTGATGGTCGCGACTTTCTGTTTCAGGAGCGCGGCATCGCGCTTCGAGGGGCGCGCGTCGGCGCGCAGGCCGACCGACCAGGGCAGCCCCAACGCGCAGACAACAACGGCTGAGATCGCCGGACGCGCGCGCCACATGACGCTACGGTACTACAGCTTCGGGCGGCTGCTACAGCTTCGGACGGTTCGCCTGGCGGGCGCGCATCACCAGCGCCAGCTTGCGGTTTTCCATGTTCTCTTCGAACACGCGGAACTTCGCCTGCTGGCGGATGTCGAGCACCTGGTTGATCGCCTCGTAGGCCCTGGCGACCTCCGTTTGCGCGCGTGCGTCGAGGTCGTCGAGCGCCTTGAGGCGGTCCTTCATCTGGGCCTCGTCCGGCTGCGCGTCGTTTGACAGCTTGCGCAGGTCCTGCACCATGCGGAAGCGCTCCGTCATGTTGCGGCGCCGCGTGTCCTGCAGCGCTTTGAAGCGGGTCAGGAACTGCGGGAATTTCTCGTCGCTGATCTTCAGCTGATCCTGCGCCTGAATCAGGGCGTACGAGTCGAACATGCGCTGGATCTCCGCCGGCGTGACGCCGGCCGGCACTTCGCCCGCCGCCGCCGCGGCCTCGGCCGGTCCCGCGCCGCCGCGTCCCCCCTGCGCCGCCGCCGGAGCGGCTGCCGCGAGCGCCAGCGCGACGACCAGCGCGAGTAGTGTCCGATCGACCCTCATGCTCCGGACCTCGCGAGCTCTTCCTGTAGCAGCCGCCCGAGCTCGCGCAACTCGCCGGCGCTCATGTGCGTGACCGCGTGCTCGGCGCTGCCGCGCGGCGCCAGCCCGGCCTCGCGCGCCGTGTCCATATCCACGTCGTCGGTCAGGCTCGCGACCACCGTCAGCGACGCATCATCGTCCGAGGTGACGTCGCGGATCAAATCCAGGCTCGTGTCGGCGTCGGCAACGGAACCCGGCGCCGGCGCGTCGATGGCTGCCGGGGAGGGCGCCGGGGTCCGCGGCGTCAGCACCACCACGATCAGCATCGCCATCACGGCGACAAAGGCGCTCGCCTGAAACGCTCGCGTCTGTGTAATCCGCGTAATCCGTGCATTCCTCAGGAAAGAAAAGAACGGCACCCGAGCGCCATCCTCCGCCACCGCCTGGGACACGCGCGACGACAGGTGATCCCAGAACAGCGGTGACGGTTCCGGAACGTCGACGTCCTGCGCAGCCGACATCATCGCGCGCAGCTCCCGGACCTGGGCGCGGCACAGCTCGCAGGAGGCGAGATGCGGCGCCGCGCTCTCCGGCCGGGTGCCTTCCGCGATGTCGACAAGGGCTTCAGTGTTCAGGTGCATGACTTCTAACTTCTTACTTCTAAGCTCTAAGTTCTGAGTTCTGAGTTCTACGTCTCGCCCGCCAGCAGTTTCTTCAGGTTGCCGAGCGCGTGGAAAAAATTCGCCTTCACCGCGCCGACCGAGCTCCCGAGCACGTCGGCGATTTCCTGGTGCGACATCTCGTGGTACGTCCGCAGGATCAGCGTCGCGCGCTGCTTCCGAGGCAGCTGCGCGATCGCCGCCCGCACCCGCACCGCCCGCTCGTCCCTCAGCATCAGTTCCGACGGCGACTCGGCACCAACATCGACGAACTGCTTCTCCTCGATCGGCTCGGTCAGCTTGCCCAGCGTCGTCTTCGCGCTGACGCGGTTCAGGCAGACGTTGACGCCGATCCGATAGAGCCACGTCGCCAGCGTCGACTGACCGCGGAAACTGCGGAGCCCGCGATAGGCGCGCAGAAATACGTCCTGCGACAGGTCGCTTGCGTCCTCGTGGTTGCCGAGGAAACGATAGCAGAGCTGATACACCGCGCGGCGATGGCGTTCGACGATGAGGTCGAAGGCGCCGGGGCGCTGGGCAAGGCAAGCCTCAACCAGCCCACGCTCGTCCAGCTGTTCGAGAGGACGGGAATCAGCAGCTGGCATCGACCGATGCGGAGCCGGGATGGCCGGCCGGACCGCCCGCCAGGCCCCAGGGAGCGTACATGTAATCGATGATGCCATCGGTCTGCTTCACGTGGGTTAGACCGCGGCTTTACGGAAA
>DATASF010000009.1:0-2418 GCA_036269335.1 Casimicrobiaceae bacterium | reverse complement strand
CAGGCGCGCACCAAGGTTGATGCCGTGCTGGCGGGCGACGCCAAGAATCCGCAGGCGCGCTTCATCCGTGGTGTCATCGAGACCGACCAGGGCAGTGGCGACGAGGCGATGTTGACGTTCCAGGGCCTGACCGAGGATTACCCGGAGCTGCCCGAGCCGCACAACAACCTGGCCGTAATCTGGGCCAAGCGGGGCAGCTACGACAAGGCACGAATTGAACTCCAGGCCGCGCTTGCGATCAATCCCGACTACGCGATCGCGCATGAGAACCTGGGCGATGTTTATTCGCGACTTGCCGGCACCGAGTTCGAGCAGGCGACGACGCTCGACAAGGGCAACAAGAGCGCGCAGGCGAAGCTCAAGCTGGTGCGCGAGCTGTTCGCCGTGCCGCCGTCGGAAGCCCCGCCCAAGCCGGTTGTGCCCAAGCCCGCGGCCAAGCCCAAGCCAAAGAAGTAGCTCGCCCCGTCGCGCGTGAACGCGCGACGGTAATCGAAACCCTAGCCAAGGAGTCACCGATGTTTCATCGCCTCATCATGATCGCCATCGCCGCGGTCAGCCTTGCCGCCGGCGCCCAGGCGCTGGCCGCCAATCCGCAGGTCGATCTGGACACGAGCGCGGGCAAGATCCGCATCGAGCTCGACCCGGCAGCCGCGCCGAAGACGGTCGAGAATTTTCTCGCGTACGTCAAGGCCAAGCATTACGACGGCACGCAGTTTCATCGCGTGATCCCCGGCTTCATGATCCAGGGCGGCGGGTTCACCACGGACTTCAAGCAGAAGCCGACGCGGCCGTCGATTGCGAACGAGGCCGAGCAAAGCAGCAAGGCCGGGCTTTCCAATGTCCCCGGAACCATTGCGATGGCGCGCACCAGCGAGCCAAACTCGGCGACAGCGCAGTTTTTCATCAACGTCAACGACAACAAGTCGCTCAACTTCCGCGAAGCGACGCCGCAGGGCTACGGCTACGTCGTGTTCGGCAAAGTCATCGAGGGCATGGACGTCGTCAACAAGATCGCCGCGGCGCCGACTGGCAGCGGCGGCCCGTTCCCGAGGGACGTTCCGGTCGAGCGCGTGATCATCAAGAGCGCGACCATCGTCGGGCAGAATTGACATGACCAATGCGATCCTGCATACCAACCACGGCGCGATCACCATCGAGCTGGACGAGGCTCGCGCGCCGAAGAGTGTGGCCAACTTCCTGGCGTATGCGCGCGCCGGACACTTCGACCATACGATTTTCCACCGCGTGATCGACGGCTTCATGATCCAGGGCGGTGGCTTCGGCACCGACTTCAAACAGAAGCCGACCAGGCCGCCGGTCGAGAACGAGGCCAGGAACGGGGTCAAGAACGACCGTTACACCGTCGCGATGGCGCGCACGTCGGATCCGCATTCTGCGACCGCGCAGTTCTTCATCAACGTCGCCGACAATGCCTTTCTCAATCATCGCGCGCCGGACGCCAACGGGTGGGGTTATTGCGTGTTCGGCCGCGTCGTCTCGGGGAAGGACGTCGTCGACCGCATCAAGGGCGTTGCGACCGGCCGGCGCGGCGGGCACGACGACGTGCCGACCGAAGACGTCGTGATCGAGCGCACGGAAGTCGTCGAGAGCTAGGACCCGTCCGCCGCCGACGAGCGTCCTGGCCGATAGCCGCCGATGGCGCCGACGCTGTTCATCTCCGACCTGCACCTGTCCAGCGAGCGGCCCGGGCTGGTCGAAGCGTTCCAGGCATTGCTCGCCGGGCCGGTGCGCGAGGCGGCGGCGCTGTACGTGCTGGGCGACCTGTTCGATATCTGGCTCGGCGACGACCAGCTGCGGGACCCGCTGGCGGCCAAGGTTGCGTCCGCGCTAGCGAAGAGCGCGGACGCCGGCGTTCGCATCTATCTGCAGCGCGGAAATCGCGACTTCCTGCTGGGCGAGCGCTTCGCGCGCGCCGCCGGCGCGACGCTGTTGGCCGACGCCGTCGTTCATCCGCTGCACGGCACGCCCACGCTGCTGATGCACGGCGATCAACTCTGCATCGACGATCTGAAATATCAGCGCTATCGCGCATGGTGGGCGGATCCCGCGCACCGGCGCCGCTTTCTGGCGCTGCCCTGGTTTGCGCGCCGCGGCATCGGCGCGATGCTGCGCGGCGCCAGCCGGCGGGCGAACCGCGGCAAGGCCGAGACAATCATGGACGTCAGCGGCGATGCGGTGGCCGCTGCCCTGCGCGAGCATCGCGTATCGAGGCTGATTCACGGCCATACGCATCGGCCGGCGCGGCACGAGCACGTCGTCGACGACGTGCGGCGCGAGCGCCTGGTGCTTGCCGACTGGTACGACCGCGCGAGCTACCTCTTAGTCGATGAACGGGGCGCCGAGCCGCGGTCGTACGGAGGCGGCAGCGGCTGAAATCGCCGCGGCATCAGCCCAGCG
>DATASF010000008.1:0-19404 GCA_036269335.1 Casimicrobiaceae bacterium | reverse complement strand
GGGTTGAAGCCGACGTTGAAGACGGTGTGCACCGGGGTGGAGATGTTCCGCAAGCTGTTGGACCAGGGGCAGGCGGGAGACAACGTCGGGGTGCTGCTGCGGGGTACGAAGCGGGAAGAGGTGGAGCGGGGGCAGGTGCTGGCCAAGCCTGGGAGCATCACGCCGCACACCAAGTTCAGCTGCGAGGTGTACATCCTGAGCAAGGAAGAGGGGGGTCGGCATACGCCGTTCTTCCCGGGGTACCGGCCGCAGTTTTACTTTCGGACGACGGACGTGACGGGGAGTGTGGAGCTGCCGGCGGGGACGGAGATGGTGATGCCTGGGGACAACATCCAGATGACGGTGACCTTGATTGCGCCGATTGCGATGGAAGAGGGCTTGCGCTTTGCGATACGCGAAGGCGGCCGCACGGTCGGTGCCGGCGTCGTCGCCAAAGTCCTCGAATAACCGAATTAGGCAAGCTGGACAACCGAAAGCTCAAAATGCAGAACCAGAGAATCCGCATCCGCCTGAAGGCGTTCGATTACAAGCTGATCGACCAGTCGGCGCAGGAAATCGTCGAGACCGCGAAGCGCTCGGGCGCCGTCGTCAAGGGCCCGGTGCCGCTGCCGACCAAGATCGAGCGGTTCGACATCCTGCGCTCGCCGCACGTCAACAAGACGTCGCGCGACCAGCTCGAGATTCGCACGCATCTGCGGCTGATGGACATCATCGATCCGACCGACAAGACCGTCGACCAGCTGATGAAGCTCGACCTGCCGGCGGGTGTCGACGTCGAGATCAAGCTTCAATGACGCGAGTGAGCGCGGAGCAGGGGCCCCGCGAAGCGGGGATGCGACCGCGAACGAGCGCACCGGTACGTTGGTAGAAGAATGTTGCAAGACGGTATCTGAATAGAGTGCACTGCTTGAAGAACCCGCTGCCGGTCAATCGTAATCGGCGGCTTTGAAGGAAGACGAAAATGAGTCTAGGACTAGTCGGCCGCAAAGTCGGCATGACGCGGATCTTCACCGATGACGGCGCCGCCGTTCCGGTGACGGTGCTCGACGTCGCCAACAATCGCATCACCCAGATCAAGACGCAGGAGGCCGACGGCTACACCGCCGTGCAGCTGACCTACGGCAAGCGCCGCGCCAGCCGCGTCAGCAAGCCCCAGGCCGGCCACCTGGCCAAGGCCGGTGTCGAGGCGGGCGAGCTGCTGAAGGAATTTCCCGTCTCGGCCGAACAGCTCGCGAGCCTCAAGCTCGGCGAGACGGTCAGCGTCGAGACCTTTGCCGTCGGCCAGCTGGTCGACGTCTCCGGAACCACCAAGGGCCGCGGCTTTTCCGGCGCGATCCGGCGGCACCATTTCAGCTCGAATCGTGCCTCGCACGGCAATTCGCGCTCGCACAACTCGCCCGGCTCGATCAGCATGGCGCAGGATCCGGGCCGCGTGTTTCCGGGCAAGCGCATGGCCGGCCAGTACGGAAACGTCAACCGAACCGTGCAGACATTGAAGGTCGTCCGCGTCGATGCGGCCCGCGGGCTCCTGCTGGTCAAGGGTGCGGTGCCCGGCGCCGACGGCGGTCACATCGTCGTCAGGCCGGCGGCCAAGGCCCCGCTGAAGAAGGGGGCCTGAACATGGATCTCAGACTGATCGACGACAGCGGCAAGTCCGCATCGACGCACGCCGCGTCCGACGCGCTGTTCGGCCGCGAGTACAACGAAGCGCTGATTCATCAGCTGGTGACCGCGTACCAGGCCAATGCGCGCAGCGGCAACCGCAAGCAGAAGGGCCGCGCCGACATCAACAAGTCCCACAAGAAGCCCTGGGCGCAGAAGGGCACCGGCCGCGCGCGCGCCGGGCAGGCGAACAGTCCGCTGTGGCGCGGCGGGGGCAAGATCTTCCCGAACTCGCCCGACGAGAACTTCTCGCAGAAGGTCAACCGCAAGATGTTCCGCGCCGGCATCGCCGCCATCCTGTCGCAGCTGGTTCGCGAGAACCGCCTTTCGGTGGTCGAGCAGTTTGCGCTCGATGCGCCGAAGACCAAGCTGTGTGCGCAAAAGATCAAGGGCTTCGGCCTGACCGGCAGCGTGCTGGTCGTCACCGACAAGTTCGACGACAACGTGTTCCTGTCGTCGCGCAACCTGCCCGGCGTGCTGGTGCTCGAGGCGCGGGAAGTCGATCCGGTCAGCCTGGTGCGCTTCGACAACGTGCTGCTGACCAAGGCGGCGGTCGCGCAGTTCGAGGAGATTCTGGGATGAGCCCGACCAAGGCACCGGCCGCAACCGGGAAATCCGCGAAGGCGGCCGCAAAAACCGCGGCGAAAAAAGCTGCGAAGAGCGCCGCGAAAACGGCCGACAAGACGGCCGCGAAGAAGGCCGACAAAACGGCTGCGAAAACGTCGGCCAAGACGCCGGCCAAAGCGCCCGGCCCGAAATACAAGCCCGAACGGCTGCTTACGCTGTTGCTCGCCCCGACGATTTCCGAAAAGGCGACGCAGATCGCAGACCAGCATTCGCAGGTCGTTTTCCGAGTCATGCAGGACGCGACCAAGCCTGAAGTGAAGGCGGCGGTCGAGCTCCTGTTCAAGGTGGACGTCGAGGCGGTGCGGATCGCCAACGTCAAGGGCAAGGCGAAGCGCTTCGGTGCCTACAGCGGCCGGCGCCGCCACTGGAAAAAGGCGTACGTGAGCCTGAAGCCGGGCCAGGAAATCAACTTCGGCCAAGAGGGCTGACATGGCACTGATCAAAGTCAAACCCACTTCACCTGGCCGGCGCGCGCTGGTCAAGGTCGTCACGCCCGAACTGCACAAGGGTGCGCCGTTCAACGCGCTGACCGAAAGCAAAAAGCGCGGATCGGGCCGCAACAACAACGGCCACATCACGACGCGGCACAAGGGCGGCGGGCACAAGCAACACTATCGCCTGGTCGATTTTCGTCGCAACAAGGACGGAATCGCAGCGACGGTCGAGCGGCTCGAATACGATCCGAACCGCAGCGCGCACCTGGCGCTGCTGCTCTATACCGACGGCGAGCGCCGCTACATCGTGGCACCGCGCGGCGTTTCGGCCGGCACGCAGCTGATGAGCGGCGCCGATGCGCCGATCAAGGCCGGCAACTGCCTGCCGCTGCGCAATATCCCGGTCGGGACGACGATCCATTGCGTCGAAATGCTGCCGGGGAAGGGCGCGCAGATCGCGCGCTCGGCGGGCGCGTCGGTGCAGCTGCTGGCGCGAGAAGGTGCGTACGCGCAGCTGCGCATGCACTCGGGCGAGATTCGCAAGGTGCACGTCGACTGCCGCGCGACCATCGGCACCGTCGGCAACGAGGAACACAGCCTGCGCTCGATCGGCAAGGCCGGCGCCAATCGCTGGCGCGGCATCCGCCCGACCGTGCGCGGCATCGCGATGAATCCGGTTGACCACCCGATGGGCGGACGCACCAACGGCGGCGGCGGCAGGCACCATCCGATGTCGCCCTGGGGCACGCCGAGCAAGGGTTATCAGACGCGTCGCAACAAGCGCACCGACGGCATGATCGTCCGCCGCCGGCACGCCGCGAAAAAGGGATAAGGGACCATGGCACGTTCGATCAAGAAGGGACCGTTCGTCGACCATCACCTGCAGGCGAAGGTGGAGGCGGCGCGTGCGACGTCCGACAAGCGCCCGATCAAGACCTGGTCGCGGCGCTCGACGATCACGCCCGATTTCGTGGGCCTCACGGTCGCCGTGCACAACGGCAAGCAGCACATTCCGGTGTATGTGTCCGAGAACATGGTCGGCCACAAGCTCGGCGAGTTCGCGCTGACCCGCACGTTCAAGGGTCACTCGGCCGACAAGAAGGTCGCGGCCCCGACGCCGCCGCCGAAGAAGTGAGGAGCAAGAACATGGAAACCACAGCGATCCTGCGGGGCGTGCGCCTGTCGGCGCAGAAGGGACGGCTGGTCGCCGACCAGATCCGCGGGCTGCCGGTCGACCGGGCGCTCAACGTGCTCGCCTTCAGTCCGAAGAAGGGCGCGAAGATCATCAAGAAAGTGCTCGAGTCGGCGATCGCCAATGCCGAGCACAACGACGGCGCCGACGTCGACGAGCTCAAGGTGCAGACGATCTATCTCGACAAGGCGACCAATCTGCGCCGCTTCACCGCGCGCGCCAAGGGCCGCGGCAACGTCATCCTGAAACAGACCTGCCACATCCACGTCACCGTCGGTGACGGCAAACAAGGATAGCTCATGGGACAGAAGATCAATCCGACCGGCTTCCGCCTTGCCGTCAACCGCGACTGGGCATCGAAGTGGTACGCGAACAGCAAGCATTTTCCGACGATCCTGAACGAGGACATCAAGGTCCGCGCCTACCTGAAGAAGAAGCTGGCGCACGCCTCGGTGGGCAAGATCACGATCGAGCGGCCGGCCAAGAACGCCCGGATCACGATCCACAGCGCGCGCCCCGGCGTCGTCATCGGCAAGAAGGGCGAGGACATCGAGACGCTGCGCGCCGAGCTGCGCAAGATGATGGGCACCGAGGTGGGTCTCAACATCGAGGAGATCCGCAAGCCCGAGATCGACGCGCAGCTGGTCGCCGACTCGATCGCGCAACAGCTGGAGAAGCGGATCATGTTCCGCCGGGCGATGAAGCGGGCAATGCAGAACGCGATGCGGCTGGGCGCGCAGGGCATCAAGATCATGAGCGCGGGACGGCTCAACGGCATCGAGATCGCGCGGACCGAGTGGTATCGCGAAGGCCGTGTGCCGCTGCACACGCTGCGCGCCGACATCGACTACGGATTCGCCGAGGCCAAGACGACGTACGGCGTCATCGGCATCAAGGTCTGGGTGTTCAAGGGTGAAGTGATGCCGCACAACGGCGAGCCGCAGGCGGCGCCGGCGCCGGCGCCCGAAGCGCCGAAGCGAGTGCGCAAGAGCGCGGGAGTGAAGAATGCTGCAGCCAGCTAGAAGGAAATACCGCAAGGAGCAGAAGGGCCGCAACAAGGGCGTTGCGACCGTCGGCGCCAAGGTGAGCTTCGGCGAATACGGCCTGAAGGCGACCGGCCGCGGTCGGCTTACGGCCCGCCAGATCGAGGCGGCGCGCCGTGCGATGACGCGCCACATCAAGCGCGGCGGCAGAATCTGGATCCGCATTTTCCCCGACAAGCCGGTGTCGCAGAAGCCGGCCGAGGTCCGCATGGGGAACGGCAAGGGCAACCCGGAGTACTACGTCGCCGAGATCGTCCCGGGCAAGGTGCTCTACGAAATGGATGGCGTCGACGAGGCGCTCGCCCGGGAGGCGTTCGCGCTCGCCGCGGCCAAGCTGCCGATCAGGACGATATTCGTCCATCGATTGCTCGGCGGCTAGAGAGGACACGATGAAAACCTCCGAACGCAGGAAAGATCTGAACGCGAAGTCGCCGGAAGAGCTCAACACCGAGTTGCAAGCGCTGCTGCGCGAGCAGTTCGGGTTGCGCATGCAGAAGGCGACCCAGCAACTGACCAATACCTCGAAGCTGACGGACGTCCGGCGCAACATCGCCAGGGTACGGACGCTGCTTCACCAGAAAGCGGGACCGGTATGAACGCGCAAGCCAACACGCAGGACGCGCCGGCGGCGGCACCGCAGCCGGCCGCAACCAAGGGCAGCCTGATCCAGACGCAGATCGGGCGCATCGTCAGCGACAAGATGGACAAGACCGTCACCGTCCTGGTCGAGCACCGCGTCAAGCATCCGCTGTACGGCAAGGTCGTCACGCGCTCGCGCAAGTACCACGCGCACGACGAGACCAACGAGTACAAGGAAGGCGACCTGGTCGAGATCGAGTCCTGCCGCAAGCTGGCCAAGACCAAGGCGTGGCGAGTCAAGCGCCTGATCGAGAAGGCGAAGGTGATCTAAGCCTTTGATTGCGCGCAGGACTTGCGCATAAGCACAAATCCTGCCATACTCTTCGTTTCCTCGGCCGCCAGCTGGGTGAAGCAAAAATCCAGGCGCTGGCGGCGGGCTACCCTTACGGGTTCCAAAACTGGCCGCCGCCGATAGTTGCCGCAGCGGGTCAAGTTGGAGATTGTTGCAATGATTCAGATGCAGTCAATGCTCGATGTCGCCGATAACACCGGCGCCCGCCGCGTCATGTGCATCAAGGTGCTCGGCGGCTCGAAGCGCCGCTATGCGCACATCGGCGACGTGATCAAGGTCACCGTCAAGGATGCGGCGCCGCGGGGCCGGGTCAAGAAGGGCGAGATCTACAACGCGGTCGTCGTGCGCACCCGCCAGGGCGTGCGCCGCGACGACGGCGCCAAGATCAAGTTCGACAGCAATGCTGCGGTGCTGCTGACCCCGAAGCTCGAGCCGATCGGCACGCGCATTTTCGGGCCGGTCACGCGCGAGCTGCGCACCGAGCGCTTCATGAAGATCGTGTCACTGGCGCCGGAGGTGCTCTGACCATGCGCAAAATCAAGAAGGGCGACAACGTCGTCGTCATCGCCGGCCGCGACAAGGGCAAGCGCGGCAGCGTCACCCACATCGTCGATGACCAGCACGTCGTCGTCGCGGGCATCAACCAGGTGAAGAAGCACACGCGACCCAACCCGATGAAGAACCAGCCGGGCGGCATCATCACCAAGGAAATACCGATCCACGTCTCGAACGTGGCGGTCTACAACCCGGTCACGCAGAAGGCGGACCGGATCGGATTCCGCACGTTGAACGACGGCCGCAAGGTCCGCTTCTACAAGTCCAACGGCGAAGTGCTCGGAGCATGACGATGGCGCGCCTGAAGGAAATCTACAAGAACGAAGTCGTGCCGGCGCTGACCGCGCAGTTCGGCTACAAGTCGGCGATGCAGGTCCCGCGCATCTCCAAGATCGTCCTGAACATGGGCGTCGGCGAAGCGATCGCCGACAAGAAGATACTCGACAACGCCGTGGGCGACCTGCAGAAGATCTCGGGACAGAAGCCGGTCGTGACCAAGGCCCGGAAGTCGATCGCCGTCTGGAAGATCCGCACTGGCTACCCGATCGGCTGCATGGTGACCCTGCGCCAGCAGCGGATGTACGAATTCCTCGACCGCCTGGTGTCGATCGCGCTGCCGCGGGTGCGCGACTTCCGCGGCGTGTCGGGCCGCTCTTTCGACGGCCGCGGCAACTTCAACATGGGCGTCAAGGAGCAGATCATTTTCCCCGAGATCGAGTACGACAAGATCGACGCTCTGCGAGGCATGAATATCACGATCGCGACGACGGCAAAGACCGATGCCGAGGCGAAAGCGCTGCTCGCCGCGTTCAAATTTCCGTTCAAGAACTAGAGACCGAGGACGCCATGGCTAAAACGGCTGTCGTCAACCGCGATCTGAAGCGCCGCAAGATGGTGAAGAAGTACGCCAAAAAGCGCACCGAGCTGATTGCGGTCATCAACAACTTCAAGCTGTCCGAGGACGTCCGCCTCGATGCGCGGCACAAGCTGCAGCAGCTGCCGCGCGATGCCAGCCCGACCCGGCTGCGCAACCGCTGCAAGCTGACGGGCCGGCCGCGCGGCGTGTACAGCAAGTTCGGCCTCGGCCGCAACAAATTGCGCGAGATCGCGATGCGGGGCGAAATCCCCGGCGTGGTCAAGGCCAGCTGGTAGGGGTGACTCATGAGCATGACTGATCCGATCGCCGACATGCTGACGCGCATCCGCAACGCGCAGCTCGCCGAAAAAGCCACCGTGCAGATGCCGGTGTCGAAAGTGAAGCTGGCGATCGCCAAGGTGCTGAAGGACGAAGGCTACGTCGAGGGCTTCGCCGTCGTCGGCGACCAAGCCAAGCCGCAGCTCGAGATTTCGCTCAAGTACTACGCCGGCCGGCCGGTGATCGAGAAGATCGAGCGCGTGTCGAAGCCCGGCCTGCGCATATACAAGAGCAAGGACGATATCCCGCGCGTGATGAACGGGCTGGGAATCGCCATCGTATCCACGTCGCACGGCGTGATGACCGATCGCAAGGCGCGCGCCACCGGGGTCGGCGGCGAAGTGCTTTGCATCGTTGCCTGACGAGGAGCGAAGCGATGTCCCGCATAGGCAACAATCCGATCAAGCTGCCGGCCAAAGTCGAGGTGAAGATCGCCGGCGGCGAGATCTCGGTCAAGGGTCCGCTGGGCTCGCTGTCGCGGCGCTTCGGCCCGACCGTCAGCATCGAGCAGTCCGGCGACACGCTGACCTTCAAGGCGGCGAACGCCGAAGCGGGCGCGATGCAAGGAACCATGCGCGCGCTGGTCGCCAACATGGTCAAGGGCGTGACCGACGGTTACCAGAAGCGGCTGACGCTGGTCGGCGTCGGCTACCGGGCGCAAGTCGCCGGCGACAAGCTCAACCTGTCGCTCGGGTATTCGCATCCGGTCGTCCACCAGATGCCCAAGGGCATCCGGGCCGAAGTACCGGTGCAGACCGAGATCATCGTCAAGGGTGTCGACAAGCAGCAGGTCGGACAAGTCGCCGCGGAAATCCGCGCTTACCGTCCGCCTGAGCCGTACAAGGGCAAGGGCGTGCGCTACGCCGACGAGCGAGTCGTGATCAAGGAAACCAAGAAGAAATAAGCGGCCGAAGACTGGAGACCTGGTTAATGAAAAAGAGAGAAGCTCGTGTCCGCCGCGCCCGCAAAACCCGGGCGCGCATCGCCGAGCAGCGGGCAAACCGGCTAGTGGTCAGCCGGTCCAACAGCCACATCTATGCGCAGATCATCGCGCCGGAGGGCGACAAGGTGCTGGTGAGCGCCTCGACGCTCGAGGGCGAGATGCGCGCGGGCACCAAGAACGGCGGCAACCGCGCGGCCGCGACGCTGATCGGCAAGCGCATCGCCGAAAAGGCGAAAGCGCTGGGCATCGAGACGGTCGCCTTCGACCGCTCCGGGTACAAGTATCACGGCCGCGTCAAGGCGCTGGCCGAGGCCGCCCGCGAGGGTGGTCTGAAGTTCTAGCGCCAAACAGAGGACGGGACCGAATATGGCAAAGCCGATGGGCAGGCAGCAGGGCAGGCAGCAGCAGGACGACCGCGGCGACGGCCTGCGCGAAAAGATGATCAGCATCAACCGCGTCACCAAGGTGGTGAAGGGCGGTCGCATCCTGGCGTTCGCGGCGCTGACGGTGGTCGGCGACGGCGACGGACGGGTCGGCATGGGCAAGGGGAAGGCGAAGGAAGTTCCGGTCGCCGTGCAAAAGGCGATGGAAGAAGCCCGGCGCCGGATGATCAAGGTCCGCCTTAAGGGCGGCTCGCTGCACCACGCGGTCATCGGCCGTCACGGCGCGACCAAGGTCTTCATGCAGCCCGCGTCCGAAGGCACCGGCGTCATCGCCGGAGGCCCGATGCGGGCGGTGTTCGACGTCGTCGGCGTGACCAACATCCTGGCCAAGTGCCACGGATCGACCAACCCGTACAACGTCGTGCGCGCGACGCTGAACGCGCTCGAGAACTGCAGTGCGCCGGCGGACATCGCGGCCAAGCGCGGCCTGACGGTCGAGCAGCTGACGGAGGCCTGAAGATGGCGGCGGACAAGAACGTTTCGGCTGCGCCGAAGAGACTGCGCGTGACCCTGGTGCGCGGTCTGATGGGCAAGAAGCCCGATCACCGGGCGACGGTCGCCGGTCTCGGCCTGAAGTGGCGCAGCCACTCGGTCGAAGTCGCCGACACGCCGGAGATTCGCGGCATGCTGGCCAAGATCGGCTACATGCTCGCGGTGACCGAGGCGAAAGCGTGAGTTGTTTTTGCGGAAAAAGGACCCATCTGGCCCTGTCGGGCCGATGAATGCGATCGAGGACACGACGATGCGGATGAACACCATCAAGCCTGCGGCCGGCAGCAACAAGGCCAGACGCCGTGTCGGCCGCGGCATCGGGTCGGGTCTCGGCAAGACCGCAGGACGCGGCCACAAGGGCCAGAGCTCGCGCAGCGGCGGCTTCCACAAGGTCGGATTCGAAGGCGGCCAGATGCCGCTGCAGCGGCGCCTGCCGAAGCGCGGCTTCGTTTCGCGGATGCGCGACGATACGGCGGAAGTGCGCCTGTCCGATCTGGCCAGGCTTCCGGTGACCGAAATCGACCTGCTCGCGCTGAAGGCGGCGGGCGTGGTGCCGACGCTGGCCAAGACGGCGAAGGTGATCAAGACCGGCAAGCTCGACAAGGCAGTCAAGTTGTCGGGCCTGCAGGCAACCAAGGGTGCGCGCGCGGCGATCGAAGCCGCGGGCGGCAGCCTGAGCGAATAGGCAGAGCGAATTGGCCACGACCAACCCGGCACAGAAAAGCGGCAGCCGCTACGCGGACCTGAAGAAGCGCGTGCTGTTTCTGATCGGCGCGCTGATCGTCTACCGGATCGGCACGCATATCCCCGTGCCGGGGATCAACGCGTCCATTCTCGACGAGCTGTTCCGCTCGCAGCAGGGCGGCATACTCGGGCTGTTCAACGTCTTCTCCGGCGGCGCGCTGCAGCGCTTCTCGATTTTCGCGCTGGGCATCATGCCGTACATCTCGGCGTCGATCATCATGCAGCTGTGCACGGTGGTCGTGCCGTCGCTCGAGGCGCTGAAGAAGGAAGGGGAAGCCGGCCGCCGCAAGATCACGCAGTACACGCGCTACGCTACGCTGGGACTGGCATTCTTCCAGGGGCTCGGGATCTCGATCGCCCTCGAGGCGCAGCAAGGCCTGGTGCTCGAGCCGGGGCTCGCGTTCCGCTTCCTGTCGGCGACGACCCTGGTCACCGGCACGATGTTCCTGATGTGGCTGGGCGAGCAGATCACCGAGCGCGGCCTGGGCAACGGCATTTCGCTGATCATCTTCGCCGGGATCGCGGCGGGCCTGCCGCGGGCGATAGGCCAGACGCTGGAGCAGGTCAACACCGGCGCCTATTCGGTGCTGCTGGTCCTCGGCATCGCGGTCCTGGTCATCGCGGTCACCGCCTTTGTCGTGTTCGTCGAAAAGGCCCTGCGCAAGATCCAGGTCAATTACGCGAAACGGCAGGTCGGCAACAAGGTTTACGCGGGCCAGCAGTCCTTCCTGCCGCTGAAGCTCAACATGGCCGGCGTGATTCCGCCGATCTTCGCCTCGTCGATCATCCTGTTCCCGGCGACCCTGGGGCAGTGGTTCGGCTCGAGCGAGAACACGATCTGGTTGCGCGACCTGGCGTCGACGCTCGCGCCGGGCCAGCCGGTGCACGAGATCCTGTACGCGGCGGCGATCATATTCTTCTGCTTCTTCTACACGGCGCTGCAGTACAACCCGAGGGAGACGGCAGACAACCTGAAGAAGAGCGGCGCGTTCATTCCCGGCTACCGGCCAGGCGAGCAGACGTCGAAGTACATCGAGAAGATCACGCTGCGGCTGACGCTGATCGGCTCGCTTTACCTGGTCGTCGTCTGCTTCATCCCGAACTTCCTGATCGCGTGGAAGAACGTCCCGTTCTACTTCGGCGGAACGTCGCTGCTGATCATCGTGGTCGTGACGATGGACTTCATGACCCAGGCCTACGCCTACATGATGTCGCAGCAATACGAGAGCCTGCTGAAGAAGGCGAACTTCAAGGGCGGGTTGCCCACGCGCTGATGTCAAAGGAAGAAACGATACAGATGCAGGGAGAAATCCTGGAGACGCTGCCGAACGCGACGTTCCGGGTGAAGCTGGAAAATGGTCATGTAGTGCTGGGACACATCTCCGGCAAGATGCGGATGCACTACATAAAGATTTTGCCGGGCGACAAGGTGACGGTGGACCTGACGCCGTACGATCTGTCGCGGGCGCGGATAATTTTCCGCGCCAAGTGACGCCGGGAGTGGACAGGGCCCGGGAGCAGTCGAGATTTCAGCGGCGCGCGATCGACGCGCGCCGATTGGCGGAGAGACGGCAATGAAAGTACTGGCATCGGTGAAAAAGATCTGCCGCAACTGCAAGATCATCCGGCGCAACGGCGTCGTGCGCGTCATTTGCACGGAACCGCGTCACAAGCAGCGCCAAGGTTAACGGATCAGAACGATAGGGTAGGCATATGGCCCGCATTGCAGGCGTCAACATTCCGAACCACCAGCACGCCGACGTCGCGCTGACGGCGATCTACGGCATCGGCCGGGCGCGCGCCCGGGCGATCTGCGTGGCCGCCGGCGTCGACGGCATGAAGAAGGTGAAGGACCTGTCCGACGCACAGATGGACAAGCTGCGCGAGCTGGTCGGCCGCTACACGGTCGAGGGCGACCTGCGCCGCGAAGTGACGATGAGCATCAAGCGGCTGATGGACCTGGGCTGCTATCGCGGCGTGCGGCACCGCAAGGGCCTCCCGGTACGCGGCCAGCGGACGCGGACCAACGCGCGCACGCGCAAGGGACCGCGCAAGGCGCGGCAGTCGCAGATGACCAAGGGAACCGGCAAGCCCGCAGGCAAGCCCGCACCCAAATAAACCCGGCGACCGAATTCGAAGGACCGAACAGGGAACAAGGAAAGAGCGAATGGCACAGGCACCAACGAAGACCGGCACCACCCGAGCGCGCAAGAAGGTGAAGAAAAGCGTATCCGAAGGGATAGCGCACATTCACGCGTCGTTCAACAACACGATCATCACCATCACCGACCGGCAGGGCAATGCGCTGTCGTGGGCGACGTCGGGTGGCGCCGGCTTCAAGGGCTCGCGCAAGTCGACGCCGTTCGCGGCGCAGGTCGCAGCCGAATCGGCGGGCAAGGCCGCGCAGGAATGCGGCGTCAAGAACCTCGAGGTGAGGATCAAGGGACCGGGACCCGGACGCGAGTCCGCAGTGCGCGCGCTCAACGCCCTGGGACTGAAGATCACCAGCATTTCGGACGTGACGCCGGTGCCGCATAACGGCTGTCGCCCGCCGAAGCGCCGCCGCATCTGACCAAATTCTAGGATAGCAACGTGGCTCGATACCTCGGACCCAAATGTAAGCTGGCGCGAAGGGAAGGCACCGACCTTTTCCTGAAGAGCGCGCGTCGATCGCTCGACTCCAAGTGCAAACTCGACTCCAAGCCGGGCCAGCACGGCGTGAAATCCGGCATGCGCCAATCGGACTACGGCAACCAGCTGCGCGAGAAGCAGAAGCTGCGGCGCACCTACGGGATCCTGGAGCGGCAGTTCCGCCGCTACTTCACGATGGCGGCGCAGCGCAAGGGCTCGACCGGCGAAAATCTGCTGCAGCTGCTCGAGTCGCGGCTGGACAACGTCGTCTACCGGATGGGGTTCGGGTCGACCCGCGCCGAGGCCCGGCAGCTGGTGTCGCACCGCGCGGTCGTCGTGAACGGCAAGATCGTCAACATCCCGTCGGCGCTGATCAAGGCCAGCGATATCGTCGCCGTCAAGGAAGGCGCCAAGACGCAGCTGCGCATCGTCGATGCGCTGCAGCTCGCCGAGAAGATCGGATTCCCGTCGTGGGTCGAAGTCGACGTCAAGAAGATGACGGGAACGTTCAAGGGTGCGCCGGACCGGTCCGAGTTCGGCCAGGACATCAACGAAAGCCTGGTCGTCGAGCTTTATTCGAAGTAGGCGGCGCGGCATTTGGCCGGCATCGCTTAGGATTTGCCTTAAGGATTCCGCATGCAGAGCAATGCTTTCTTGAAACCGCGCATCATCGATGTGCAGAGTACGTCGCCGTTCCACGCCAAGGTCGTGATGGAGCCGTTCGAGCGCGGCTACGGGCATACGCTGGGGAACGCGCTCCGGCGCGTGCTCCTGTCGTCGATGCCGGGCTACGCGCCGACCGAGGTCAAGATCACCGGGGTGCTGCACGAGTACTCGGCGCTCGACGGAGTTCAGGAGGACGTCGTCGACGTGCTGCTGAACCTCAAGGGCGTCGTGCTCAAGCTGCACAACCGCGATCACGTGACGCTGAAGCTCGCCAAGACCGGCGAAGGTCCGGTTACGGCGGCCGACATCGAGCCCAACCACGACGTCGAGATCATCAATCCCGATCACCTGATCGCGCATCTGACCGCGGGCGGGAAGATCGAGATGGAGATCAAGGTGGAAAAGGGACGCGGCTACCAGCCGGCCACGGTCCGGACCAAGCCCGACGGCGGACGGAGCATCGGCAACATCCTGCTCGACGCCTCGTTCTCCCCGGTTCGCCGGGTCAGCTACGCGGTCGAAAGCGCGCGGGTCGAGCAGCGCACCGACCTGGACAAGCTGGTGATGGACATCGAGACCAACGGCGTGATCGAGCCCGAGCAGGCGATCCGTTACGCGGCGAGCATCCTGGTCGAGCAGCTCGGCGTGTTCGCCGACCTGAAGGGCACCGAAGCGCCTGCCGAGCAGCGCTCGATGCCGCAGGTCGATCCGATCCTGCTGCGCCCGGTCGACGATCTCGAGCTGACCGTTCGCTCGGCCAATTGCCTGAAGGCTGAGAACATCTACTACATCGGCGACCTGATCCAGCGCACCGAGACCGAGTTGCTCAAGACGCCGAACCTGGGGCGGAAGTCGCTGAACGAGATCAAGGAAGTGCTGGCCTCGCGGGGCCTTTCGCTCGGGATGAAGCTCGAGAACTGGCCGCCGGCGAACCTCGACCGGCCGTAAGGGAAAACGATCATGCGCCACCGCCACGGATTGCGTAAGCTCAATCGCACCAGCAGTCACCGCCTCGCGATGCTGCGCAACATGACCAATTCGCTGCTGACGCACGAAGTCATCAAGACGACGCTGCCAAAGGCCAAGGAATTGCGCAGCGTCGCCGAGCCGCTGATCACGCTGGGCAAGACGCCGACGGTGGCCAACCGCCGCCTGGCGTTCAATCGCCTGCGCGACCGCGCCGTCGTCAGCAAGCTTTTCGACGAGCTCGGTCCGCGCTTCGCCAAGCGCCCGGGCGGCTATCTGCGCATCCTCAAGTACGGGTTCCGCCAGGGCGACAATGCGCCGATGGCGCTGGTCGAGCTGGTCGACCGCAGCGCGGAAACCGACGCCGAAGCGACGCCCGAGAGCAAGGGCGCCGCGCCGAAGGCCAAGGCGGCGGCGCCCAGGGCCAAGGCATCGCGGGCCGCTGCCAAGGCCGCCTGACCGATCGCTGGCTACGAAATCGAGCCGGGCTTCGCGCCCGGCTTTTTTTCGCCCGTCGCCCGCTCCTCGCGTAACATAAGCCGATGGCAGACACCGTCCTTGTCACCGGCGGTGCGGGCTATATCGGTTCGCACATCGTCGTCGAGCTCGCCCGCGTCGGACACCAGCCGGTCGTGGTCGACAATTTCTGCAACAGCTCGCCGTCGGTGATCCCGCGCCTCACCCGCATCACCGACAGGCCGATACCCTGCGTCAGCGCCGACGTGCGCGACAAGGCCGCGCTGTCGAAGATCTTCGCCGACTACCCGGTCGCGGCGGTCGTGCATTGCGCCGGACTGAAGGCCGTCGGCGAGGGTGAAGCGCAACCCTTGAGCTATTACGACAACAACGTCGGGGGCACTATCGCGCTGGTCGCGGCGATGGGGGTCGCGGGAGTCAGGCGGCTGGTGTTCAGCTCGTCGGCAGCCGTGTACGGGCAGCCCGACCGCAACCCCGTCACCGAGGACGCGCCGCTTCGCCCGCACAGTGTCTACGGTCGCACCAAGCGCATCGTCGAGCAGCTGCTAGAGGATCTGGCGGCCGCCGATCGCTCGTGGCGGATCGCGCTGCTGCGGTATTTCAATCCGGCCGGTGCACACGGCAGCGCGGCGATCGGCGAGGCGCCATCGGGCCGGCCGAACAATCTCGTCCCGCTGCTGGCCGACGTCGCGGCCGAAAAGTTCGCCGAAATCGCGATCTACGGCGACGACTGGCCGACGTCCGACGGAACCGGCGTGCGCGACTACATCCACGTGATGGATCTCGCGGCGGGGCACGTCGCGGCGCTTGCCTATCTGGCCTCGACGCCGGGCGCCGTCGCGCTCAACCTCGGCACCGGGCGCGGCCACTCGGTGCTCGAATTGATCGCCGCGTTCGAGCGCGCCTGCGGCCGCGCGATACCGCGGCGGATCGCGCCGCGCCGGCCCGGCGACGTCGCCGCCTACTATGCCGATCCGTCGCGCGCCGAGGCGGTGCTCGGCGTGCGCGCGCGTCGCGACATCGACACGATCTGCGCCGACGCGTGGCGCTGGCAGCTGCAGCGCCCCATCGATTGAGAGCCGCCGCTTCGCCGCCATGACAGCCGCCGCGTGATCGCGCCGGGAAAGAATCGATGGAGCGCTTCTACACCGCGCTGAACCGGTTCGACGCCTACCTGCTGCTGCACCGGCTGCAGCATGCCGGCATCAGCGCGCACGTCTTCAACGAGCATGCGTCGAGCATCGTCGGCGAGGTTCCCCCCGACATCGCCCAGCCGCAGGTCTGGCTGGCCAATGAACGCGACCGCCCGCGCGCGGAAGCGGTGCTCGCCGCGCTGGCGCGTGAACGCGTGCAATCGGGCAGCGTGTTCTGCCGCTCGTGCCACGAGGAGAATCCGGCGAACTTCGAGCTCTGCTGGCACTGCGGCGCGAGCCTTTAGCGCTTCGCGTCGATGGCCGGCGGGAACGAGCGCGTTCGAGTGCGAAAGCTACGCCGGCGGCTGCTCGTCGAGCATGGCCCGCGCGCGTGCCTCGACGGCGGGATCCTGGGTCGTTGCCGATGCCGAGGCGCGCTGCCGACGCTTCAAGACCTGCCACCACACTACGCCTCCGCCGGCCAGCAGGGCGAACGGGCTGAACCACAGCAACCAGGTGGTGCGCCGCAACGGCGGATCGTAGAGCACGAAATCGCCGTAGCGGGCGACGAGATAATCGCGGATTTCGCCATCGCTCCTGCCGGAGAGCGCGAGCTCGCGCACTTCGCGACGCAAGTCGCCGGCAAGGTCGGCGTTCGAATCGGCAAGCGTCTGATTCTGGCAGACCAGGCAACGAAGCTCGGTCTCCAGCTTCTTCAACCGCGCGTCCAGCGCCGCCGATGGCGATACCGCGGTCATCGCGGTGGCAGCTGCTGCCGTGCTGATCGCAGCGATGCCAGTCAGAAGGATCGTGCGCTTCATTGCTGCAGCTGGCGGACCAGCGGAAGAATCTTCTGCTGCAATGCCTCGACGGTGAGCGGCCCGATCTGCTTGTAGCGGACGACGCCCGCCTTGTCGATCAGGAACGTCTCGGGTACGCCGTACACGCCGTAGTCGATGCCGACCTTGCCGTCGCTGTCGACGATCGACGCGGTGTAAGGGTTCCCGTGTTGCGCGAGCCAGGCGAGCGCGTCGTCGGCCTTGTCCTTGTAGTCGAGACCATACACCGGCACGACGCTGGCCTTGGCAAGCTGCAGCAGCAGCGGATGCTCGACGCGGCACGACACGCACCAGGACGCCCAGACATTGAGCAGCCAGACCTTGCCCTTGAGATCGCCGGTTGCAAGTGTCTTGCCTGTATCGTGTAGCTGCACCAGCTGAAACGCCGGGGCGGGCTTGCCGATCAGCGGCGAGGGCACCTCGCGCGGATCGCGTCCCAGCCCGGCCCACAAAAACGCAACCAGCACGACGAACACCGCCAGCGGTATCGACCACCGCAGCATTTTCATCGCCGATCCGGTCATTCGCCCGCCGCGGCGCCGGCCAACGCGCCGAACCGGCGTCGGACCGCGAGGCGATAGCGCCGGTCGGAAACGGCGACAAAGCCGCCGAGCGCCATCACGAAGGCGCCGAGCCAGATCCAGTCGACAAACGGTTTCAGATAAATCCGCACACCCCACGCACCGGCGATCGCGGCGTCGCCGCCGACCGGCTCGCCGAGCGAGACATAGCGGTCGCCCGAGACGGCGGTATCGATCGCCGCGATGGTCATCGTCTGTCCGGAGGCGTTGTAAATCCGCTTTTCAGGATGCAGCGTCTCGATCAACCGGCCGTCGCGGTGGACTTCGACCGTGCCGACCAGCGCGCGGTAGTTCGGTCCCGGCGCCGGCGTGACACCGAGGAAAGCGAATTCGTAAGGGCCGACGGCGATTCGTTGCCCGACGTCGAGCCGCACGTCGCGTTCGATCTCGTAGCCTTTGACCAGCGTGACCCCGACGATGAACAAGCCGACGCCGAAGTGCGCGAGCAGCATGCCGTAATAGGATGGCGGATTCCCGGCGAGCTTCGCCCACAGATTGCCGCGGGGCGAGCCCTTGATCCGCTGCCATAGATTGACTGCCGTGGTCACGAATAGCCACAGCGCGAGAAACAGGCCGACGGCGATCAACGGCGACCAGCGTCCGAGCACGAACGGCAGCAGTAGCGCGCTGACCAGCGCGACCGCCAGCGCCCATTTCAGCCGTGCCGCGAGCTCGGGCACCGGGGCGTGGTTCCATCGCGTCATCGGACCCACGCCCATCAGGAATACCGCGGGCGCAAGCAGCGGGTAGAACACCGCGTCGAAATACGGCGGGCCGACCGAAATCTTGCCGAGGTCGAGCGCGTCGAGGAACAGCGGGTAGAGCGTGCCAAGCAGCACGCTCGCCATCGCGACGACCAGCACGACATTGTTGGCGAGCAGCATGGCCTCGCGCGACACCGGCGCGAACGAGCCGCCGAGTCCGACGCTGCCGGCGCGCCATGCGAACAGCGCGAGCGAGCCGCCGATGACGATCGCGAGGAACGCGAGGATGAACACGCCGCGCGCCGGATCGGTCGCGAACGCGTGCACCGAGGTGATCACGCCGGAGCGCACCAGAAAAGTTCCGAGCAGCGACAGCGAAAAGGCGAGAATCGCCAGCAGCACCGTCCAGCTGCGGAAGGCGCCGCGCTTCTCGGTCACGGCGAGCGAATGGATCAGGGCGGTGCCGGTCAGCCATGGCATGAACGACGCGTTCTCGACCGGATCCCAGAACCACCATCCGCCCCAGCCCAGCGTGTAGTAAGCCCACCCGCTGCCCAGCGCGATCCCCGTCGTGAGAAACGCCCACGCGACCGTCGTCCACGGTCGCGACCAGCGCGCCCAAGTCGCGTCGAGCCGGCCGCCGATCAGCGCCGCCACCGCGAACGAGAACGCGACGGAGAAACCGACATAACCCATGTACAGCAGCGGCGGATGGAACACCATGCCCGGATCCTGCAGCAGCGGATTCAGATCGCGTCCTTCGGGCGCAGGCGGG
This sequence comes from Casimicrobiaceae bacterium, assembly GCA_036269335.1. GTDB lineage: Bacteria > Pseudomonadota > Gammaproteobacteria > Burkholderiales > Casimicrobiaceae > PALSA-1003. The sequence continues at coordinate 371 of DATASF010000008.1, read as the reverse complement.
AGCAGGCGGGCGAATGGGTTCGAGGTGAACAGCAGGAACAGCAGGAAGCCGACGCTGATCAGGCCCATCACCGCCAGCACGCGCGCGGCGAGCGCGTCGGGAAGATTGCGCGAAAACACCGACACCGCGCAGCTCCAGCCGGTGAGCATAAGCGCCCAGAGCAACAGCGATCCTTCGTGCGAACCCCAGGTCGCCGCGATCCGGTAGTGCAGCGGCAACTCCGAGTTCGAGTTGGAAGCCACGTTCTGCACCGAAAAATCATTCGATGCGAACGACCACGCGAGGCACGCGAACGCGATGGCGACAAGCACGAATTGCATGCGCGCCGCCGGCCGCGCCACCGCCATCATCCGCCGCTGGTTGCGCGCGGC
>DATASF010000007.1:0-3698 GCA_036269335.1 Casimicrobiaceae bacterium | reverse complement strand
CCAGAAGGAGACCCGCGCGCGGCGACAGGCCGCGATGCGCGCCGGTCGTAGGACCCGCGCCGCGCGAAGCCGCGAGCAGCGCCTGCACGTAGTCGAGCAGCGCCGGTGCAACGTGCACCGCGGCGGCCTCGCGCTGCCAGGCGATCAAGGTCGCCGCGTCCGCGCAGGAAGCGAGTTCCGCGATGCGGACGCGGCGGTCGCCGGACAGCAGCAAATCGCGCTCGGCTGCGGGCTCGGGATAGCCGAGCTCGATCGTCATCAGGAATCGGTCGAGCTGCGATTCGGGCAGCGGATACGCGCCGATCTGTTCGGCCGGATTCTGCGTCGCGATCACGAAAAAAGGCTCGGGCAGCGGCCGCGTGTTGCCGTCGATCGAGACCTGGCGCTCCTCCATCGCCTCGAGCAGCGCGCTCTGCGTCTTCGGCGGAGCGCGGTTGATTTCGTCGGCGAGCACGATCGAATGGAAAATCGGACCCGAATGAAAACGGAAGGCGTGGGTGGCGGGATCGAATATCGACACGCCAAGCACGTCGGCGGGCAGGAGATCGCTGGTGAACTGGACGCGGGCGTACTGCAGGCCCAGGGTCGCCGCCAGAGCCTGCGCCAGGGTCGACTTGCCGACGCCGGGGATGTCTTCGATCAGCAGATGGCCACGCGCCAGCAGACAGGCCAGGGCGAGCTTCAGCGGCGTTTGCTTGCCGACGACGATGGTGCCGAGCGTATCGACCACCGTCGCCAGCCTTTCGGGCAGCGGAATGACGCGGGTATCGGCGGGGCGCAGGCTCATTGATTCTTCACGGGTGTTGGCCAAGACGAGCACTATAGAGGGCAATCGGCGGCTAGTCATTACCGCTTACGGCGCGCTACACTCCGCTCGACCCCCAAGCCGCGGCGGCGCGTGTCGCGCCCGCGGCCGACCGACCGAATAGCCGTGTCCACCGCGTACATCACCCACCCCTCGTGTCGCCTGCATGCGATGGGACCCTACCACCCCGAATGCCCGGAACGCCTCGATGCGGTGCAGGATCGCCTGGTCAGCTCGGGCCTCGACGCGCTGATCGAGCACCATCTCGCGCCGGCGGCAACGCGCGCGCAACTCGCGCGTGTACATGCTGCGCACTACATCGACGAGATCGAGGAGGCGAGCCCCGAAAGCGGCGTCCACTATCTCGACCCGGACACCGCACTCAACCCCGATTCGCTCGACGCCGCGCGGCACGGCGCCGGCGCGCTGATCCTCGCGACCGATCTGGTCGTCGGCGGACAGGTCGACACGGCGTTCTGCTCGGTGCGTCCGCCCGGCCACCACGCGACGCGCGACCGCGCAATGGGCTTCTGCCTGTTCAACAACGTCGCGGTCGGCGTCGCGCATGCGCTCGAGCACCACGGTCTCAAGCGCGCCGCGGTCGTCGATTTCGACGTGCACCACGGCAATGGCACCGAGGACATTTTCGCCGGCGACGATCGCGTGATCATGACCGGGACGTTCCAGTATCCGCTGTATCCGTATTCAGGCGTCGAGCCGCTCGGTCCCAACATGCACAACGTTCCTCTTTCACCCGGCAGCGGCAGCGAGGCTTTTCGCAGGGCCTTCGTCGAGGTGTGCCTGCCCGCGCTCGAGGCGCATCGGCCCGAGATCATTTTCGTGTCCGCCGGGTTCGACGCGCATCGCGAGGACCCGCTGGCGAATCTGCAGCTGACCGATGAGGACTATGGCTGGGTGACGAGCCGGATCGCCGAGGTCGCGGCGCGGCATGCCGGCGGCCGCATCGTGTCGACACTCGAAGGCGGCTACGCGCTGAACGCGCTGGGCCGTAGCGCGACCGCGCACGTGCGCGCACTAGCCGGCCTGTGGGGATAGCCGGACGCGAAGACTTGTCCGCGCCGGCGGGCGGGCCCCGCGAGCCCGGGCCGCGGTCATGTCCGCGTTGCGTCGTCGCGCGGCGCGCAACGGGCAGGAGGTAGCAGCACGATGGAACGACGACAATTCCTGCGCGCTTGCACGATCGCCGCCGGCGCGGCGCAGCTGGGCTCGCTCGGCGCGGCCTGGGCCGGCGCCGAGCCGCGCCTGTATGCGCGCTCGAGGCTGGTCGACGTCCACGGCGAGCCGATCAAGCTCGGCGCGCTCGCGCTGAAGACCAACTACGTCTTCAACTACCCGTACGCCGGCACTCCGTGCTTCCTGCTCAATCTCGGTCGGCCGGTGGCTGCCGCCGACAACGTCTTGCGCGCCGACGGTGCGAGCTACGCGTGGACCGGCGGCATCGGCCCCGCGCACTCGGTGGTTTCGTACTCGGCGATATGCGCGCACAAGCTCGCCTATCCGACGCGCGACGTCTCGTTCATCCGCTTCCAGCCGGAGCGCTCGCCGACGTCCGACGGCAACGTCATCCATTGTTGTGCCGATCACAGCGTCTACGATCCGGCCGCCGGAGCCCGCGTGGTCAGCGGGCCCGCGCCGCAGCCGCTCGCCGCGATCCTGCTCGATTACGATGCGGCGACCGACGGCGTGGCGGCGCTGGGCACCGTCGGCGCCGAGCAGTTCGATGCGTTCTTCCGCAAGTACGACTTCAAGCTGACGATGGAATACGGCCAGGGCAGGGCGCAGGTAGCGGTCGGGCCGACGACCGTGGTGCGGGAGCTGACGCAATATTGCCGGCAGACGATCCAGTGCTGACCCTGCTGGTGGTCGGCGGTCCGGCGGGCGCGCCGTGCTGAAGATTCTCGGCGTCGGCCTGGGCCGGACCGGGACGATGTCGCTGACCGCGGCGCTGCGTCAGCTCGGCCTGAAGGCGCTGCATTACGATCGCGTCAGGCTCAATGACATTCTCGACGGGACCAACCCCAACCCCGACTTTCGCCGCTACGACGACTACGACGCCGTGACCGATATCCCCAGCGCGCATTTTTATCGCGAGCTGCTGGCGGCGTATCCGTCGTGCAAGGCGATCCTGACGGTGCGCGATGTGGAGAGCTGGTGGAAAAGCATCTCGCGCCACGTCAACGTCCATTTTCCCTACAGGCCGCCGCAGATGTTCGGGTACGACAACCGTGGGCGCGCGCTGGGCGCGACGCCGCTCACCGATCCGGGCGCGGACAATCACTTCAAGATGCTGCTGCTCAACTGCGTTTACGGTTCGACGGTCGCGCTCGAGTATCCGTACAAGAAAAAGTACCTGGAGCACAACGAGCGCGTCCAGCGCGAAGTCCCCGCCGAGCGCCTGCTGGTGATGGACGTCACCGCCGGCGACGGATGGGACAAGCTGTGCGCTTTCCTCCGCTTGCCTGTCCCCGATGCGCCGTTTCCACACCGGCACGACGGCGAGACCATGGTCCGGCGCAAGACCTGAAAGCGCGATCGGGTCGCCCTCAGCCGGGCGGCATGTCCACGTATCCGGGTTGCACTGCGACGCGTCCAAGCCAGCGGCCGATCGCGGGGAGTCGCCCGAGGTCGAAGCCGCCTTCGTGGGCGACGTGCGTGTACGCATACAGCGCTATGTCGGCGACCGTGTACCGCCCGCCGACGAAGAATGGCTCGCTGGACAGATGTTTTTCCATCACTTCCAGCGCGCGATATCCGCCGGGCATCTTGGATTCGGCCAGCGCCCGCTGCGACGTTGGGTCCGGGTGAAAGCGGCACAGGAAGCGCGCGACCGCGATATACGGCTCGTGGCTGTATTGCTCGAAAAAGAGCCACG
>DATASF010000006.1:0-3162 GCA_036269335.1 Casimicrobiaceae bacterium | reverse complement strand
CGCCGCGCAGCGGGCACGCGGCGGCGAGGTTCTGATCACCGCCGACCACGGCAACGCGGAAAAGATGCACGACGACGCCACCGGGCAGGCGCATACCGCGCACACGCTCAACGTGGTGCCCTGCCTGTATATCGGACGCCTCGCGACGGCGCACGGACCCGGCGCGCTGCAGGACATCGCGCCGACCTTGCTGACGATGATGGGCCTGCCTCAGCCGGCGGAAATGACCGGTCACGCGCTGTTCGACATCGCCCGGTAGGTCGGCGCGCCGGGGGCGGCGCCGCCGGTGTGCTCTAGCTTTCCTTCCCTGACAGGCCCTTCCGGATATCGGTGCTTGTTGTTCACTACCGCGCATCGGCCGAGGCGAGGGGAACTTGCCGGCCGCGCGGCAGTCCACGTACCTCGCGGAGGAATGTCCGGGTGGGTCGATCCGCCAGCCCGAATCCGGACCGGCGTCGACGCTGGCGAGGGGAAACGGGCGTATACTTTGACGCAAGAATCCAGGGAATAGCGGTCGGTCCGGCCTGGTGGATCGCGCGTTAATCCGGCAATGATTGCGCAGTGATCCGACGGCGAGAGGGCCGGGCCCGGAAAAGCGAGCGCAGCGACTTCATACCATCGGGTCGCCGTACACCGGCATACCGAGCGGTTGCGCGCAATGCGCGCAACAGCGAGACAACGAGGGAAACATGGGTAATGGCTGGAAAAAGGCGGGACTGATCGGCATCGGTGCGGTGCTGGGGCTGCTGCTCAGCCTCAACTTCTCGGCATTGGCCGAGCGCGAGGCAAAACTTCCGATCCCCTACGAGGATCTGCAGCTCTTCTCGGCCGTGTTCGGCCGCATCAAGAGCGACTACGTCGAGGTCGTGCCGGACGACAAGCTGATCCGGGAAGCGATCAACGGCATGGTCCACGGGCTGGACCCGCATTCGGACTTTCTCGATGCCGACGCCTTCAAGGAACTGCAGATCAACACCCAGGGGAAGTTCGGCGGCCTGGGAATCGAAGTCGGCGCCGAGGACGGATTGATCAAGGTGATATCGCCGATCGAGGACACGCCGGCGTTCCGCGCGGGGATCAAGTCGGGAGACCTGATCGTCAAGATCGACGATCTGTCCACCCGCGGGCTGCCGCTGTCGAAGGCGGTCGAGAAAATGCGCGGCAAGCCGGGCACGTCGATCGTGCTGACGATCGGCCGCAAGGACGTCGAGACGCCGCTGACGTTCACCCTGTTGCGCGAGATCATCAATTTCCGCAGCGTTCGCGCCAAGATGATCGAGCCTGGCTACGGCTACATCCGTGTCGTCCAGTTCCAGGAACATACCGGCGAGGACGTCGCGAAGTCGATCCGCGACCTGTACAAGCAGGGGGATCTCACCGGGCTCGTGCTCGATCTGCGCAGCGATCCGGGCGGGCTGCTGAATGTTTCGGTCGGCGTCGCGGCGGCGTTCCTGCCGGCGGATTCGCTGGTCGTGTATACCGACGGCCGCACCTCCGACGCGCGCATGCGCCTGTCGTCGAACAAGGGCGACTATCTGCGCGGACGCAGCGACGACTACCTGAAGGACCTCCCGGCAGCGGTCAAGCGCGTGCCGATGGTCGTGCTGGTCGACGGCGGAACCGCGTCGGCTTCCGAAATCGTCGCCGGTGCCTTGCAGGATCACAAGCGCGCCGTGGTGATGGGCACGCAGACCTTCGGCAAGGGTTCGGTTCAGACGATCCTTCCGCTGGGTCCGAACGCCGGCCTGAAGCTGACGACGGCGCGTTACTACACGCCGAGCGGCCGCTCGATCCAGGCCAAGGGCATCGAGCCCGACATCGCGGTCGATGACGGGCGCGATTACCGGTTGCGCGAAGCCAACCTCGATCATCACCTGATCGATGGCAAGACGCCGATCGCCAGCGCCGACGGCGCAGCGACGCTTTCGATCAAGACGCCGGTTGAAAAGACGCAGGAAAACCCGAAGAAGGGCGATGCCGCGCAACCGCGACTCGAGTTCGGCTCGACCGACGACTTCCAGCTCAAGCAGGCGATCAACCGCCTGAAGGGTCTTCCGGTCATCGCATCGACCAAGGCAGTGGCCGCGGTAACGCCGCAGTAGGCAACGAGGTTTCGGCAACGCAAAACGCCCGGCTGGTCCGGGCGTTTTTGCTGGCGAACGACCGGCAACGGAAAACGACGATGGACGACGCGCAGCTGCTGCGTTACAGCCGGCACGTGCTGCTGCCCGAGCTGGGCGTCGACGCGCAGCAGCGCTTTGCCGACGCGCATGCGCTGATCGTCGGTATCGGCGGCCTGGGCAACCCGGCCGCGCAGTTTCTCGCCGCGGCCGGCGTCGGGACGCTGACTCTGGTCGACGCCGACGAGGTCGATCTGACCAATCTGCAGCGCCAGATCCTGTTCGGCACCGCCGACGTCGGCCGACGCAAGGTCGACGCCGCCGGCGAGCGCATCGCTGCGGTCAATCCGGAAGTGCGCGTCGAGCGAGTGGCGCGGCGCGTCGGCCCCGACGAGCTCGCGCCGCTCGCCGCAGCGGCGGATATCGTTCTCGACTGTTCCGACAACTTCGCCACGCGGCATGCGATCAACCGTGCGTGCGTGGCGGCGAAAAGGCCGCTGGTCTCCGGCGCGGCGATCCGCTTTGACGGGCAAATCGCGGTGTTCGACGCGCGCGACCGCAAAGAGCCCTGCTATCACTGCCTGTTCGGCGACGGCGGCGACTTCGAGGAGACGCGCTGCGCGGTCATGGGCGTGTTTGCGCCGCTGGTCGGCATCGTCGGCGCAACGCAGGCTGCCGAAGCCTTGAAGCTGATCGCCCCGGCCGGCCGTTCGCTCGCCGGCCGCCTGCTGCTGGTCGACGCGCTGACGATGGAATGGCGCGAGGTGCGGGTGCTGAAGGATCCAGCGTGTCCGGTATGCGGGACGAGCGAGCGATGAGCGCCGTCGTGCCCGCACGGTGGAGCGTCAGAGCGATGGCGCGACTCGCCGCCGTCGGTTTCGCCTGCTGGCTCGGCGCGGCGGCAGCACAAACCGCACCGACAGCGGCCAAATGGCAGTCGATCCAGGAAGTCATCGCGGCACAGCGGGCGGCGATCATCGCGGGCGATGCCGCCCAGGCGTTCGGCTATGCCTCGCCGGGCATCCAGCAGCAGTTCGGCGAC
>DATASF010000005.1:0-3698 GCA_036269335.1 Casimicrobiaceae bacterium | reverse complement strand
TTCTCGGCAAACAATAAAACGACCAATTCTTGGACGATAGGAGACCACGATGAAGGTGTCGAGATGGCTGTGGATCGGGTTGCTTGCCTTGATAAGCCAGCCGGCGCTGGCGCAGCTCGAGCTCAAATTCGGCCACGTCGGCGAACCCGGATCGCTATTCGACGTCTCCGCCACCGAATTCGCCAAGCGCGCCAACGCCAAGCTCGCGGGCAAGGCGACGATCGTCGTCTACGGCTCGAGCCAGCTCGGCGGCGACAAGGAAATGCTGCAGAAGCTTAAGCTCAGTACGCTCGACTTTGCGCTGCCTTCGACGGTGATGTCGTCCGAGGCGGATCTCTTCGGCCTGTTCGAAATGCCGTACCTGGTCAAGGATCGAGGTCACATGGCAAAGATCGAAGAGGCGATTTTCTGGCCGAAGCTCGAGCCGGCGGCGGAAGCGAAGGGTCTCAAGATCATCGCCGTCTGGGAGAACGGCTACCGCCACATCACCAACAGCAAGCGGCCGATCGTCAAGCCGGAGGATCTCAAAGGGATCAAATTGCGGATTCCGGAAGGCAAGTGGCGTCTGCGCATGTTCCAGGCGTATGGCTCGAACCCGAGTCCGATGAAGCTCTCCGAGGTGTTCACCGCGCTGTCGACCGGCGTGATGGACGGCCAGGAAAATCCGCTGACGCAGATCTGGTCGCAGAAATTCCAGGAAGTGCAGAAGTATCTTTCGCTGACCGCTCACGTCTACACGCCGGCCTTCGTCGCCGTCGGCGCCAAGCGGTGGGCCAGCCTGCCGGCTGACGTGCGCAAGATCATCGAGGACACGGCAAAGGAAACGCAGGCCTTCGTCTACGCGCACGCCAAGAAGGACGACGATGAGCTGGTGGCCAAGTTCACCGCCGCCGGCGTCAAGGTCAACCAGGTCGACAAGGACGCGTTCATCGCGGCGAGCAAGGGAATCTACGACGAGTTCGGTGCGGAAGTCCCGGGCTCGTCCGCGCTGATCGAGCAGGCGATCGCGCTGGGCAAATAAGCGTCCGACGGGCGATGGGGAGCGAGCGTGACGTTGGCTCGAATTCGTAACGCATACGAGAAATTTCTCGAAGCGATCGTCATCGTGCTGATGTCGGCGATGGCGATCGAGGTGACGATAGGCATTTGCTATCGCGCGCTCGGCCGTTCGCTGTCGTGGTACGACGAGGTCGCCGTCATCCTGCTCGCCTGGGTCACCTTCTACGGATCGGCGCTGGCGGCGCTGAAGCGCGCGCACATCGGATTTCCTGGGTTGGTCAAGTCGATGCCGCCGCGCCGCCGACTGGTCTTCGTGCTGATCGGCAAGATCGTGGTGATCGGCTTCATGGCGCTGCTGGGCTGGATCGGCTTTTCGATCCTCGATGTGCTGGCGACCGACTATCTGATCAGCTTTCCGACGGTCTCTGTCGCCTGGACGCAGTCGGTCATACCGATCAGTTGCACGCTGTTCATCGTGGCGGAGCTGTTGAACCTGCCCGACTCGATTCGGGCGGCGCGCGGTCTCGCGAGCGCCGAGGCGAGCGATCTCGCCGAGCGCATGCAATGATTGCCGTCAGCCAGCCCGCCGACCGGCCCTGACATGCAGATATTGGTCCTGTTCGGGGCGGTGCTGGTGCTCGTCCTGTTCGACATTCCGATCGCGATCGCGCTGGGTGTCGTCGCCGTCGCCGCGTTGGTCATGACGCAGGGCGTGGACATGCTGCCCAACGTGGCGATCACGATGTACAACGGCGCGACCAGCTTTCCGCTGATCGCGATCCCGCTGTTCATCCTGTCGGGCGCAATCATGAACGCGTCCGGAATATCGCGCCGGCTGATCGCATTTGCGTCGGCCCTGCTCGGTTGGATTCGCGGCGGACTGGCGATGGTGTCGATCGGGACGTCGCTCTTTTTCGCCGAGATCTCCGGCTCGGCGGTCGCCGACGCGGCAGCACTCGGCGCGATCCTGATTCCGGCGATGCGAAGCCGGGGCTACAGCAAGGAGTTCGCCGCGTCGGTGATCTCGTCGTCGGCAACACTGGCGGTCATCATCCCGCCGTCGATCCCGATGCTGCTCTACGCGGTGATCGCCGGGACGTCGGTGGTCAAGCTCTTCGTCTCCGGCATCGTGCCCGGCATTCTCGGTGGCCTGGGCATGATGGCCGTCGCCTACTGGTTCGCCCGGCGCTACAACTTTCCGGTCGAGCAGTCATTTCGCTGGGCCAACGTGCGCAAGACGTTCCGGGAAGCGCTGTGGGCGTTCCTGCTTCCGGTCATCATCCTGGGGTCGATTTTCGGCGGCATCGTCACCGCGACCGAGGGCGCGGCGATCGCGGTGCTGGCGGCGCTGTTCGTCGGCTTCGTCGTCTACCGCGAGCTCGACGTCCATGTGTTGCGCACGTCGATCGTCGAGGGCGGCGTCCAGACGGCAGTGGTCATGCTGCTGGTCGCGGCCAGCGCGCTGCTGGGGGTCTATCTCACCGAAACGCATCTGCCGCAGCAGCTCGCGCAGGGCATCCTCAATTTCACTGCCAACAAGTGGGCGGTGCTGGCAATATTGAATGTGCTGTTCCTGATCCTCGGGTTTTTCCTGCATTCGGCCGCGGCGATCATCCTGGTCGTGCCGGTCGTCATGCCGCTGGTCACCGCGGTTGGCATCGATCCTGTTCACTTCGGGCTGATCGTCACCATCAACCTCGGTATCGGCCAGCAGACGCCGCCGGTGGCGAGCGTGCTGATGACCTGCTGCGCGATCGCCAAGGCGGATATGTGGGAAGTAACCAAGGTCAACGTGTACTTCGTCGCCGTGTTGCTGGCCGTGCTGATCCTGGTTACCTATGTCCCGTTCGTCGGCATGGGACTGGTCGACTTCTTCTACCAATGAGTTCATGACGGCCACCGTTTTCGTCGAGCGCGACGGCGCGATCGCCACCATCGTGCTCAATCGGCCGGACAAGCTCAACGCGTTGTCGCTGGCGTCCTGGACCGAGCTTGGGCGCGCGATGCGCGAGCTCTCCGCCGATGACGATTTGCGCTGCGTCATCGTACGCGGCGCCGGCAGCAAGGCGTTCGCCGCCGGCGCCGACATCGCCGAGTTTCCGAAGGTGCGCGCCAACGCCGCGCAAGGCAAGAATTACGGCGAGCTGATCCACGCGACGATGCGCGCGATCGGCGAGTGCCGGCATCCGACGGTGGCGATGATCCACGGCGTGTGCGTCGGCGGGGGACTCGAGGTCGCGTTGATGTGTGATCTGCGCATCTGCGGCGCGGGCAGCCGCTTCGGCATTCCGATCAATCATCTGGGCCTGACGATGGGTTACGGTGAGCTGGCCGGCTTGCTGGCGGTGGTCGGGCCGGCGGTCGCGCTGGAGATCCTGCTCGAAGGCCGCATCTTCGGCGCGCAGGAGGCGTTCGACAAGGGACTGGTGCAGCGCGTCGTCGCCGACGAGGACGTCGAAGCCGAAGCGATCGCCGCGGCGCAGCGCATCGCTGCCGGGGCGCCGCTGGTCGCGCGCTGGCACAAGCAGTTCATCCGGCGCCTGGCCGCGAAGCCGCTGCTGTCGGACGCGGATTGGGCCGAGGGCTACGCCTGCTTCGATACGGCGGACTTCCGCGAGGGCCTGGAGGCCTTCCTCGCCAAGCGCGATCCGCGTTTTCGCGGCGAATAGCAGGGACGCGCATGGGCCCGCTTTCCGGAC
>DATASF010000004.1:0-5221 GCA_036269335.1 Casimicrobiaceae bacterium | reverse complement strand
GTTCGGCGCGCTGGCCGAAAAAGCGGGGATGGCGATCGTCGCCAACGAGCGCTACGCACGCAACGATTCCAGCGTCACCGCGCAAGCGCTGAAGGTCATTGCCGCCAGGCCCGATGCCGTTCTGATCGCCGCGGTCGGCGGGCCCGCGGTGCTGCCGCAGGCCACACTCTACGATCAGGGGTACAAGGGGCGCGTCTACCAGACGCATGCGGTGGCGACCGACGACTTCATCAAGCTGGGCCGGGAAAAGGTCGAAGGAACGATACTCGCCGCCGGATCGATGCTGGTGATCGACGACGTCGCCGATGCCGACCCGATCAAGCAGGTCGCGGCCGGCTACATGAGCGCGTACGAAAAGCGGTTCGGGACGCGGCCCGCGACCTTCGGTGCCAACACCTTCGATGCCGGCCTGTTGCTGCAGCGTGCGATTCCGATCGCTTTGCGCGCGGCCAAGCCCGGCACCGAGGAGTTTCGCGTCGCGCTGCGCGACGCGCTCGAACAGCAGCAGGGTGTCGTCGGCTGTCAGGGCGTATTCAACATGAGCCCGACCAACCACAACGGCATGGACGAGAGGGCGCGCGTTCTGGTCGTCGTCAAGGACGGCAGGTTCCGGCTTCTGGCGCAGTGACGCACCGCGCCGGGCTCGCGATGCCGGAACGACCGGTCGTCGGCGTGCTGCTTGCCGCGGGCAGCGGCTCGCGTTTCGGCGGCGACAAGCTGCTGGCGACGCTCGGCGATGGCAGGCCGCTGGCTTCGGCGGCGCTGGCCGCGCTCGCGGCGGGGGTCGATGCGGTCATCGCCGTCGTGCGCCCGGGCGACGCCGCGCTCGAAGCGCTGCTCGGCAAATCCGGTGCGCTGATCGCCGTGTGCGACAACGCGGCCGAGGGCATGGGCGCCAGCCTCGCCTGCGGTGTGCGCGACGCGCAGCGGCGTTTTCCGGACGCGCAAGGCGCGATCGTCGCGCTGGCCGACATGCCCTGGCTGTCGTCGTCGACCGTCGCGCTCGTCGCGACCGCATTGCGTCGCGGCGCGGCGCTGGCGGCACCCACGCATGCAGGAAGGCGGGGTCATCCGGTGGCGATCGGCGCACGCTACTTCGCGGACCTGCAGGCGCTTTCCGGCGACGAGGGCGCTAAAAAGCTGCTCGTGGCGCACGCCGCGGAGATCGAGTTGATTGCCGTCGACGATCCGGGCGTGCTGCGCGACGTCGACACGCAGTCGGATCTCTGACCGGTCACTTCCTCCACATGTCGACCTGCCGGCCGACGATACGATTCTCCTCGTCCTGCATCTGCCACCAGGCGCGAAGCTCGGCTTCGCCGAGAGGATGCGAGATCAGGAAACCTTGCGCTTCTTCGCAGCCGTGCTCCTTCAGGAATTCGAACTGGGCCGCGGTCTCGACGCCTTCGGCGATGACGCGCAAGCCCAGGCTGTGCGACAGCGCGATGATCGCCTGAGCGATCGCCTCGTCGCTGGAGTTGAGCTCGATTCCGCGCACGAACCGCTGGTCGATCTTGACCGCCTGGATCGGCAGGCGCGCGAGGTACGACAGGCTCGAATAGCCGGTGCCGAAGTCGTCGATCGTGATCGATACTCCCATCTGCTTCAGCTTGACCAGCGTCGAGACGGCCTTGTCCGGGTGCGTGATGATCACGCTTTCGGTGATCTCGAGGTCGAGGTAGCGAGCGGGGAGGCCGCTGACCCGCAGCGCTTCCTCGACGATCGACAGCCAGCTATCGTGCTGCAGCTGCTGAACGGAAAGGTTGACCGACAGGCGCAGCAGCATGTTCTGGCGGTGCCAGTTGGTCACCTGCCGGCAGGCGTCGCGCAGCACGCGCGCGCCGAGCGCCTGGATCATCCCGGACTCCTCGGCGATCGAGATGAATTCGGCGGGTCCGATGATGCCGCGCTCCGGATCGCGCCAGCGCAGCAGCGCTTCGACGCCGCAGGCGCGCCCGCTGGCCATCTCGATCTGCGGCTGGTAGACCAGAAAGAACTCGTCGTCCATCAGGCCGCGGCGCATGTCGGTCTCGATCTGCAGCCTGGCCTGCACGCGCGCGTTCATGTCTGCGGTGTAGAAGCGATACGTGTTGCGCCCGGTGTCCTTGACCGAATACATCGCGGTGTCCGCCTGCCGGATCAGCCCGCCCGGATCGGTCGCGTCGGTCGGATAGATCGACACGCCGATCGAGCAGGTGAGCGTCGGCGTCTGATCGCCGAGCCGGAACGGCGCGAGGAACGATTCGCGCACCCGCGTCAGCACCGCCATGATCTCGATCGTCGCGCGCTCCGGGTCGAGGTCGGGGAGGATGACGACGAATTCGTCGCCGCCGAGCCGCGCCACCGTGTCGGACTCGCGCACCGCGTGACTCAAGCGCTGCGAGACGGCCTGCAGGAGGTGGTCGCCGGCGTCGTGGCCGAGCGTGTCGTTGATGCGCTTGAAGTGGTCGAAATCGAGAAACAAACAGGCAACCTGGTGATGATCGCGCGCGGCCTGCGCGAGTATCTGCTTCAGCCGCTGGTTGAGCAGCGCGCGGTTGGGCAGCCCGGTCAGGATGTCATGCTGCGCGAGCTTGTACGCCTGCGCGATCGCGATCTCGAGCTCCTTGGTCCGCTGCACGACTTTTTCTTCCAGCGTGCGCTGGTATCCGGTCACCTCGCCCTGCGACTGCGCGAGGCGCTGCGTCATCTGATTGAAAGCGCGCGTCAGCATGCCGAGCTCGTCGCTGGAGGTCGGCGTCACGCGGACGCCGAGGTCGCCGGCGCCGACCGCCTTCGCTGCGCGCATCAGCTCGCGAATCGGCCACAGCAGGCGCCGGGTGAGCAACAGCGTGGCCAGGATCGCGATCACCATCAGCACGGCGACGACCGACAATGCGCCGATGATGTTGTTGCGCAATTGCGCGTCGTTGCGCTCGTAGTTCAAGCCCAGCCGCACGTAGCCGATCGGAGGGTCGGCGCCTACGGGCGCGCCTGCGGTCCCGGGTGCGCGCTCGTTCGTCGCTTCGGCGATCGGTGCGACCAGCTCGAGATAGCGCCGCCCCTTGACCTGCCGCACGCTGGTCTCGATGGCGCCGGGATGCAGTTCAGCCGCCGGAGCCGGCGGCATCGCGGCGTCCCCGTAGCCTCGCGACGCGATCAGCCGGCCCTGGTCGTCGAGCACGGCGGCGTACGCGACATCGCGGTCGGTTTCGAGGCTTTGCAGCAGCCGCCCGAGCGCGCTCACATCCGAGGTATAGACCGCATACTCGGACAGGTCAGCCAGCATGGCCACGACCGTCTGGCCCTGCGTTTTCAACCGCGCCTGCTCGGCTTCGACCTGCTGCGCAACCAGCAGCGCGCTGACGCCGATGGCCGTCGCCACGATCAATCCGACGGCCAGCAGATTGAGCTTGGTCAGCAAGCCGGCGCTCATCGGGCGCCGGCGCGCCAGCGTGTCGGCCGGCGCGGCGCGCTCGTCGTTCGTCGGCGATGCCCGGCGCGCCATCGTCGCTATTCCACTACCCGGTCGAACGACTGGCGCATCGAATCATCCCAGCGCACGCGGAACCATCGCGCGCTGCGCTGGTTGACGTAGACGTGCAGACGAGGCGGGACCGGCGCCGCCGCGCGCGCGCCAGGCAACTGCCGCAGTGCGAGCCGGCCGCAGAACGCGCCCAGCTCGCGGTAATCCCAGTCGAGCGCGTAAAGCGCGCCCGCCTGCACCCAGGTTTCCGACAGTCCGATCAGCGGCAGCCTGTGGCGGAAGGAGAACAGCAGCAGTGCCTTCACCGTCTCTTTCTTGTAGACGGTCGTGTCGGGCACCGCCAGCAGCGCATCCGCCGAGCTGGACAGGCGCGCGAGCGCTGCGGGAAGCACCGCCGGCGTGGCAACCGGAACGAGCACCGGGTTGAGATCCGCCGCGCGCAGCGCCGCGGCCAGCGCATCGACCAGCTCGGTGTTTTGCGCCGGATCGTACAGCACGCCGATATAGCGCGCGCCCGGCAGCAACCGCTTCAGCCAAGCCGGCTGCTGGTCCAACGGAATCGTGGCCGGAACCGCTTGTGCGCTGGCGGCCGCTTGCGCCGACATGCAGTCGACCGCGGCAAGTGCGGGGGCGTCGCGGGCGGCGCGCAACGCAGCTTCCGGGCCGAACGCGATAATCGCAGCGTCAGGGTCTTCACGCGCCGCGGCCTTCAGAAGCGGTCCGGCATCGCCGGGCGGAATTTCCACGATCGGAATCGCACCGAGCGCTTCGCGCACGCCGCGCTGCGCGGCGCGCAGCTGCGGCGTGTCGTCGCTCGCGTACAAGAGAACGCGGGGCGACGCGAGCGCCGGCGCGGCAAGCGCCGCCGCAATCGTCAGAACCAGCGTCGCGGCGCGCAGCCTCAAGCGAGTGTGACCGGGATCTTGCCGATGCGCTGCTGCCATTCACGCGGGCCGGTCTGATGCACCGACGATCCGGTCGCATCGACGGCGACAGTCACCGGCATGTCGCGGACGTCGAATTCGTAGATCGCCTCCATTCCCAGGTCGGCGAACGCGACGATGCGCGAGCTCTTGATCGCTTTCGAGACCAGGTAGGCCGCGCCGCCGACCGCCATCAGATACGCGGCGCGATGCTTGCGTATCGCCTCGATCGCGACCGGTCCGCGCTCGGCCTTGCCTATCATCGCGAGGAGGCCGGTCCGGGCGAGCATCATCTCGGTGAACTTGTCCATCCGCGTCGCCGTCGTCGGTCCTGCCGGCCCGACGACCTCGTCGCGCACCGGATCGACCGGTCCGACGTAGAAGATGACGCGATTGGTGAAATCGACACCCGGCGGCAGCGATTCTCCGCGCGCGAACAGATCGGCGATCCGCTTGTGCGCGGCGTCGCGCCCGGTCAAGAGCTTGCCGGACAGCAGCAGCCGATCGCCGGGCTTCCAGCTCGCCACCTGCTCACGCGTCAGCCGGTCCAGGTCGACCCGCTTCGCCGTCGGCGCCGGCGCCCATCGCACGTCGGGCCAGCGCGAGAGATCGGGCGGGTCGAGGCTCGCGGCGCCGGACCCGTCGAGCGTGAAGTGCGCGTGCCGCGTCGCAGCGCAGTTCGGGATCATGCCGACCGGCTTGCTGGCAGCGTGCGTCGGATAATCGAGAATCTTGACATCGAGCACCGTCGACAGTCCGCCAAGACCCTGCGCGCCGATGCCGAGCGCGTTGGCGGCGTCGTAGATGTCGATACGCAGTTGCTCCAGAGGAT
>DATASF010000003.1:0-28915 GCA_036269335.1 Casimicrobiaceae bacterium | reverse complement strand
GAAACGCTGCAGCAGGTGGCCACGCGGTTCGGCCTGCCGCTCGAGACGCTGCGCGCCGTCAATGGCATCGGCCCGCGCGCGGTCGTGCCGGTCAATCACACGCTGCTGGTGCCCTCGCAGCTGCCCTCCATCGCGACTGCGGCGACGCTGCAGAGCGCCGTCTTCACGATGGTCCCGGAGGGACGGACTTTCTACCATCGCGTCCGCAACAGCGAGACGCTGTACGGCATCGCCGCCCGCTATCACGTCAGCGTCCAGGAACTGAAAATCTGGAATCCGGACGTCAAGGGGAAGCTGATGCGCGGGCAGCGGCTGCGCGTGATCAGCGATGCCGCGCCCGGAGGGAAGTCCAGGCACGGCGGCAAGAGCCGCAAGCGCGCGGCTGCGGTCGCCGCCGGAAAACCCGCCAGCAGCAAGGCCCTGGCCGCCCGCCGCTAGCGCGCGTACCGGGCGATTCGCCGCCCCAAAAACAAAACAGGCGACACTTGCGCGTCGCCTGTTTTGGGGTCCATCGCAGCTGCGACGGACGGATTGCCGCGTAAGCCTATTTCTTCTTGGCGGCCTTTCTCTTGGCCGGTTTGCGCTTGGCGGCCTTCTTCTTCGGGGCAGCCTTCTTTTTCGCAACCTTGCGCTTCGCTGCCTTCTTCTTGGCGGGCTTGCGCTTGGCGGCCTTCTTCTTCGGGGCGGCCTTCTTCTTCTTTGCAGCCTTCTTCTTCGGGGCAGCCTTCTTCGCCGCCTTCTTCCTCGGCGCCGCTTTTCGCTTCGCCTTCTTCTTCGGCGCCGCGGCCGGAGCCGACGGTGTCGACATCGTCATCATGTCAGCCATCATTTGCATTTCTCCTGTCTGAGTTCCTAAAACTGTTATGAGTGCTTCTCTTCATCGCAGGTTTCGCCGGGACCGTCGTCGAGATTTACTGCGCCTCTTGACAAACCCATTGACACCTGCTGCCTGAATTCTAGCCAATTTTTTTCGAAATACAAGATTTAATTGCGGTTTTAGGTGACGCTGTACGTCAGTGTTGCGCTTTTGCACAGGCGATTTGCAAGCTCGCGCAAGCGATCAAGGAAGCAGAATTTCGCGCGCGAATAGTTCGTCCGCGGCCTCGCGCGGACGGACGAGATGCGCCGTTTTTCCGTCGACGACCACCTCGGCGGCGCGCGGCCGCGAGTTGTAATTCGAGCTCATCGCCATCGCGTAGGCGCCGGCGGAAAGGATGGCGAGCAGGTCGCCTTCGGCGAGGTCGAGCACACGGTCGTGCGCCAGGAAATCCGCGCTCTCGCATACCGGGCCGACGATCTGCCAGACGGTGGGCGGCCCGGAACGTGGCGCGACCGCGCGCACCTCGTGCCAGGCGTCGTACAGCGCGGGGCGCAACAGGTCGTTCATCGCCGCGTCGACGATCGCGAAATTGCGATCCGCTCCCGGCTTCAGGTAGAGCACGCGGGTCAGCAGCGCGCCGGCATTGCCGACCAGCAACCGGCCCGGCTCGAACAGCAGCTTGAGCGGGCGCTTCCCCAGCAGGTCGCGGATCGCTGCCGCGTAATCGGCCGGCGCTATCGTCTGCTCGTCGCGGTAGCGGATGCCGATTCCGCCGCCCAGATCGATGTGCTCGAGCGCGATGCCGTCGGCGCCCAGGCGGTCGACCAGGTCGAACGCCTTGGCCGCTGCCTCGCGGTGCGGCTCCAGCGTCGTGATCTGCGAGCCGATGTGCATGTCGATGCCCCGCACGAGGACGTTGGGCAGGGCGGCGGCGCGCCGGTACAGCGGCAGCGCGTCCTGAAACGCGATGCCGAACTTGTCGCCCTTGAGGCCGGTCGAGATGTAGCGATGGGTCTTCGGATCGACGTCCGGATTGACCCGGAAGCTTATCGGCGCACGCTTGCCGACCGAGCCGGCGACCCGGTTCAAATGCTCGAGCTCGCTCGCCGATTCCAGGTTGAAGCACAGTATTCCGAGCTGCAGCGCGCTTGCCATTTCGGCGTCGGTTTTGCCCACGCCGGAGAATACGATCCGCGCCGGATCGGCGCCGGCGGCGACCGCGCGTGCGAGCTCGCCGCCCGACACGATGTCGAAGCCGCTGCCGAGGCGCGCAAGCAGGTTGACGATCGCCAGATTCGAATTGGCCTTCATCGCGTAGCAGACCAGGTGCGGCACGCCGGCGAACGCGCGATCGAACGTCGTGAAGGCGTCCTCGATCGCGGCGCGTGAATAGACGAAGCACGGGGTGCCGTGACGCGCGGCGATTTCGGCGAGCGCAACGCCCTCGGCGGCGAGCTCGCCGTCGCGATAGTCGAACGCGGTCACTGCTTGCCGGCGCCGGAGGGTCCGGGCGCGGTCGGTGGCTCGGCCGGAGGCGGGGCAGACGGAGTGGAAGACGGCGGCGGCGTGGTCAGCGGCTCGCCCGGCCCGGCTGTCGGAGGCGCGGGGGGGCTCGCAGCGGGGGTTGCCGGCGGAGTCGCGGCGGGCTTGGGCGGCGGCAGTTTCAGCGGGCCCTTGATGCCGCACGCCGTCAGCGCAAGCGCCGCGATGCAGGCGATGGCGACGGCGTAACGGCGTAACATTCCCGGCTCCAGGTGCACAAAAGTAATCGCTATGCGGCCTTCATTTTCGGAAAGTCTAGCACGCAGGTGCGGGCGGATCCGGTGAGCAGCGACAGCGAATTCAGCGCTCGCGCCGACGCGCTCCTCGCCGCCGTGGGCGCTGCGCTCGACGCCGCCAGCGACGCCAGCGACGCCGATCTCGACTGGTCGCTCAACGACGGGGTGCTGACGATCGATTGCGGGCGCGACGGCAAGCTGATCGTCAATCGACACGTGCCGAACCGCGAGATCTGGGTGGCGGCGAAATCCGGCGGCTTTCACTTTCGCGCCGCCGGTGGCGCGTGGCGCGATTCACGCGGCGGCGAGGAGCTGGGCGCTGCGCTCGAGCGGCTGCTGCGCGAGCAGGCCGGCGCGACCGTCGAGCTACCCTCGCTGCCTCCGCCGAC
Organism: Casimicrobiaceae bacterium; assembly: GCA_036269335.1. Lineage (GTDB taxonomy): Bacteria > Pseudomonadota > Gammaproteobacteria > Burkholderiales > Casimicrobiaceae > PALSA-1003. The sequence continues at coordinate 25,928 of DATASF010000003.1, read as the reverse complement.
GGACTAGCCGAGCAGCGGAGTCAGCGCGTCGAGCTCGCGGCGCGCATCGTCGTGGCCGGGAAGCAGCGTCTCGAGCAGCGCCCAGAAACGCGGCGAATGGTTGAGCTCGACCAGGTGCGCGACTTCGTGCGCGACCACGTAATCGGCGATGCGCGGCGGCAGCTGCACCAGCCGCCAATGCAGCCGGATCTCGCCCTTCTGATTGCAGCTGCCCCACTGCGTGCGCGCGCTGGACAGCCTTACCGTAGGCGAGCTCGTGGCGACGAGGCTGGCGAAATGTGCGACTCGCGGCGCGAGCAGCGCCAGCGCCTGTTCCTTCAGCCAGCGACCGACGAAGGCCGCGATCTCGCTCTCGTCGTTCGGGTCAGGATGCAGAACCGTCAAGTGGAGCAGATCGGCGGCGATCGCCTTGCGGCGCGCCGGGAAGAGAGCCAGCGTCAGCGGACGCCCCTGGTAGAGCAGCGCCGCGCCGGCGCGCCATTCGGTAGGCAGGGAATCGCGGTTTTTGCCCCGCCATTCGGCGAGCGTCCGGATCACCCAGTCGGCGCGCTCGATCAGCGCCAGCTCGATCTCCCGCAATGCGACCCAGCGCGGCGCGCGCACGACCAGGCCGCTGTGGTCGATCACCATGCCGATCGAACTGCGGCGGGCGCGAAACAACCTGTAGTCGATGTCGTGGCCTGCAATCAGCAAGCGCCGCAGGCTGCCTTCGCCGGCGTCGGGACGACGCCCACCGGTCAACGGCGCGCGTTTTTGCGCTCGTCCAGCGGATTGCCCAGTCGCGCGACTTCGTTCTCTATCCAGGACTCGACCTCGCCGATCAGCCGCTGCATGTCGTCGCCTACCGGGCGGATCGGCGGACCGATCGACACGGTGACCGTGCCCGCCCGTTTGCCGAGCACGCCCTTGGGCCACAAATAGCCGGCATTATGCGCCACCGGAACAATCGGGATGCCAAGTGCGATCGCCAGCCGCGCGCCACCGCTCTTGTAGTGCGCCCGCGTGCCCGCCCTGATCCGCGTTCCTTCGGGGTAGACGACGATCCAGAAACCCTGGCGCAAGCGCTCGCGGCCCTGCGTGACGAGCTGCGTCATCGCATCGTGCCCCGCCTTGCGGTCGATCGTTATCGGGGACGCCAGCGTGAACGCCCAGCCGAAGAACGGAATCGACAGCAGTTCCTTCTTGGCGACGAAGGCCAGCGGCGGAAACAGGAAATTCAGCGACAGCGTTTCCCACGTCGACGAATGCTTCGACATCACCAGGTGCGGGTCGGCCCGCGGCGGGATGTTCCCCGCGCCGATGACGCGGTGCCGGATGCCGCAGATCAGCCGGGCGCCGATCAGGTTCAGCAGGCACCAGCCGGTGATGAACCGGAAGCGGGGAATGGGCGGCAGCCAGAACAGGAGCAGCACCAGGATCGCGTAGATCGGGGTCAGGATCATCTGGTACAGCGCGAACAGCAGCGAGCGCAGCGTCGACATCGTGGACGCCTCGAGGTCGAGTCAGTCGCCCGCGAGCAGCGCGGTCACAAAGAAAGCGAGGTCGGGAAAGATCGCCGTGTCCTGCGGAAAATTGCCGCTGCGCAACGTTTTCTCGCCCTTGCCGGTAAGGACCAGGATCGGCTGCGCGCCGACCGCTGCCGCGGCCTGCAGATCGCGCTCCCCGTCGCCGACACAAGGCACGCCGGTCAGGTCGACGCCGAAGCGCTGCCCGATCTCGATCAACATGCCCGGCTTGGGCTTGCGGCACTCGCAATTCGAATCCGCTGTATGCGGGCAATAGAACAACGCGTCGATTCTGCCTCCGACCTGGGCGAGCGCCTTGTACATCTTGTCGTGGATCGAGATCAGCGTGGCCATGTCGAACAGCCGGCGGCCCAGCCCCGACTGGTTGGTGGCGACGATCACGCGGAATCCGGCGTGGTTTAGCCGCGAAATCGCCTCGAGGCTGCCCGGGATCGGCCGCCATTCGTCAGGCGACTTGATGAACTGGTCGCTGTCGTAATTGATGACGCCGTCGCGATCCAGGACGATCAGCTTCGCCTGGCGGGTCGGAGCGAGGCGCTCGTTGGAGAACCGGACCATGCGCGTTCAGACCGCGAGCTTGGAGATGTCGGCGACGTGGTTCATCGTCGCGGCGACTTCGCGCAGCAGCGCCAGGCGATTGCCGCGGATCTTCGGGTCGTCGGCCATCACCATCACGTCGTCGAAAAAGCGGTCGACCGTCGGCTTGGTCGAGGCCAGCGCCCGCAGTGCGGCAGAGAAGTCGCCGTCGGCGACGCGGCTTTCGACGATGGGCTTGAGCCGGTCGAATGCCGCGTGCAGGGCTTGCTCGGCGCCGTCGACCAGCACCGAGCGGTCGACCGCGTCGCCGCCTTCTCCTTGCGCCTTGCGCAGGATGTTGACGATGCGCTTGTTGGCTGCCGAAAGCGACAGCGCCTCGGGCAGCGCCTCGAACGCGCGCACCGCCTCGAGGCGCTCGGGCAGATCGTCGATGGAGTCGGGCCTCGAATCGACGACGGCCGCGACCTGGTTCGCCGTGTAGCCGAGGTCGCGCAAGTAGCCGCGCAGACGCTCGTAGATAAAATCGAGCACCGCCTCTCGCGGGCGCGATACCGCGCGTTGCTGGGCCAGGGCATCGAACGCGAGGTCGACCAGCCTGGACAGCGACAGCCTGCGCTTTCTTTCGATCAGGATGCGGATGACGCCCAGGGCCGCGCGGCGCAGGCCGAACGGGTCGCGGTCGCCGGTAGGCAGCTGGCCGATTTCGAACATGCCCGCCAGTGCGTCGAGCTTGTCGGCAAGAGCCACCGCCTGCGCGACACCGCCGACCGGCAGCGCATCCCCCGCGTAGCGAGGCAGGTAGTGCTCGGCGATCGCGTCGGCCACCTCGGGCGCTTCCCCGTCGTGCTGCGCATAGTAGCGGCCCATCGTGCCTTGCAGCTCCGGAAATTCGCCGACCATGTCGGTGACCAGATCCGCCTTCGCCAGCAGCGCCGCGCGGTCGGCGAGCGTTTCGCCCGCGCCGAGCATCTGCGCGATGCGCGAGGCCAGGAAGCACAGCCGCCGGGCGCGATCCGCCTGCGTGCCCAGCTTGTTGTGATAGACGATGCCGCGCAGCTTGTCGACGCGGGCAGCCAGCGGCGTCTTGCGGTCCTGGTCGTAAAAGAACTTGGCGTCGGCCAGCCGCGCGCGCAGCACGCGCTCGTTGCCCTGGATGATTGCGCCCGGGTCGTGCGTTTCGATATTGCTGACCAGCAAAAAGCGATGCCTTAGCTTCCCCGCGTCGTCGGCCAGCGCGAAGTATTTCTGATTCTGCTGCATCGTCAGGATCAGGCACTCCTGCGGCACGTCGAGGAAGGCGCGGTCGAACGTGCCGGCATAGACGGCTGGCCACTCGACCAGCGCGGTGACCTCGTCGAGCAGCGCATCGGACATGATGATCCGCGCGTGCTCGGCGGCGTGCTTCAATCCGGCGACGATTTTGTCGCGCCGGGCAGCGAACGACGGCAAGACTCTTCCGGTCCCCTCGAGCGTCGGCGCGTAGGCCTCTGCGTTCTTGATTTCGATGCTCGTGTGGCTCAGGAAGCGGTGACCGTCGGTAGCGTTTCCCGCCACCAAGCCCAGGGCCTCGACGGAAACGACCTCCGCACCATGCATCGCGAGGAGCTTGTGCACCGGCCGCGCGAACTTGACTGTCGACCCGTCGGGACGTTGATAACTCATCAGCTTCGGGATCGGCAGCTTTTCGATTGCTTCGTCCAGCGCCTGCTGGAGCGCGCTTAGCAGCCGGACTGCGACCGGCGGCTCGATGTAGTAGAGCCGCTCCAGCTTGCCGTCGCTGCGTCGCTCCAGGGCTTCGGCGGGTACGGCGGCAGCGGTGTCGAAGCCGGTCTTGGCCTTGATCGCCTTGTCCAGCGCGAGGGTCGCCTTCCCGCCGGCATCGAACGCAACATTGACGGGTACCAGCGCGATCGCGCGCGGCGGTTCCGTAATCGACCCGGCGACGTGCGTGATAGACACCGCCAGCCGGCGCGGCGTCGCATAAGCGGTCGCGCGGCTGGTTGGGTCGAGAAACCCGCGCTGGCGCAGCCCCGCCTCGATGCCTCCGGCAAACGCCTCGCCGAGCCGCGGCAGCGCTTTGGGCGGCAGCTCTTCGCTGAGCAGCTCGACGACCAGGGTATCGGTCATCAGGCGACTTTCTCGGCGGCCAGCATCGGAAAGCCCAGCGCCTGGCGCGAGTCGTAGTACGCCTGCGCGACCAGCCGCGACAGCGTGCGGATGCGGCCGATGTAGGCGGCGCGCTCGGTCACCGAGATCGCGCCGCGCGCGTCGAGCAGATTGAACGTGTGCGCCGCCTTGAGGATCATCTCGTACCCCGGCAGCGGCAGCCTCGCTTCGAGCAGCCGCTTCGCCTCCGATTCGAACAGCCCGAACAGCTTGAACAGCTCCGCCGCGTTCGATTGCTCGAAGTTGTACGTCGACTGCTCGATCTCGTTCTGAAGGTAGACGTCGCCGTAGGTCAGATCGTGTTCGACGCCGTCCCGCTTCGACGATGTCCAGACGAGGTCGAAGACGTTCTCCTTGCCCTGCAGGTACATCGCCAGGCGCTCGAGCCCATAGGTGATCTCGCCGGTGACCGGATTGCAGTCGAGACCGCCGACCTGCTGGAAATAGGTGAACTGCGTGATCTCCATGCCGTTCAGCCAGACTTCCCAGCCGAGACCCCATGCGCCCAACGTCGGGTTTTCCCAGTCGTCCTCGACGAAGCGCACGTCGTTTCGCGTCAGATCGAGCCCCAGCGCTTTCAGCGAGCCGAGATACAGGTCGAGTATGTCGATCGGCGAAGGCTTCAGCACCACCTGATACTGGTAGTAATGCTGCATGCGGTTGGGGTTCTTTCCGTAGCGTCCGTCTTTCGGCCGGCGCGAAGGCTGGACGTACGCCGCGCGCCACGGTTCAGGGCCGAGCGCGCGAAGAAAAGTCGCCGTATGCGAAGTTCCCGCCCCGACTTCCATGTCGTACGGCTGGAGCAGCGCGCAGCCCTGCTCGTCCCAGTAGCTCTGAAGCTTCATTATCAGGTGCTGGAACGTCAGCATGGCGAGGCGGTCGGCGCAAAGGGCTGATTTTACTGGATGCGCGGCGCGGCGACCCAGGGCGGGCGCGAATAAAGGCCGGCGCGTTGCGCTTAGCGCTTGCGCCCACCCCGCCGCGTTCAGCGGCGTTGCATCAGTCTGCCGGCGAGCGCCGGTGCAGGCGCAGAGCGGCCAGTGCGATGGCGATGATCAACAGCGATGCGCCCAGCGCGACGGCGTCGCCATACCGGACATACGGCGTGGCGCCGGTGCGTCCGGCGATGCTGCCCTCGAGCACGCCGCGTGTGAACCACGGCAGGCGCGCTCGCTCGACGCCGTGATGATCGATGATCGTCGTGATGCCGGTGTTGGTCGCGCGCAGCATCGGACGTGCGGACTCGAGCGCCCGCATCGCGCTCATTTGCGCATGCTGCTCGGCGGCGAGCGAGCGGCCGTACCAGGCGTCATTGGTGAAGTTGACCAGCAGCGTTGCCGACGGCAGTTGCCGGATCAGCTCGCCGCCGAACGCGTCCTCGTAGCAGATATTGACCGCCAGTCGCTGGCCGGCCACTTCCATCGGCTGCGGATAGGCGGTCCCCGGCGTCTGGTCGGCAAGCGGAATCGCCAGCACGCGGCGGATCAGCCAGCCGACGACGGGCTTCGCCGGAATCGATTCGCCGAACGGCACCAGATGGTGCTTCCGATAGATCTGAATCGGCGCCGTGCCGATGCTGACGACGCTGTTGTAATACCGGTCGTCTCCGTCCTCGCTCTCGCGCGGCTCGAAGAAGAACAGGCCTGTCAGCAGGTCGCCGCCGTTACGCACCGCGATCGCACGAAGCCGGGCGATGAAAGCGTCCGGGACCTCGTCGGCGAACATCGGCAGCGCGCTCTCGGGCAGGACGATCAGCCGGCCCTTGGCGCTTTCGGCGAGCTCGGCGTAAATGGCCAGCGATTTTTCGCGATACGACGGATCGAATTTCTCGTCCTGGTCGATATTGCCCTGCACGAGGCTGACGGCGACCGGTTCTCCGCTGGCTTGCGTCCATTCGATCGCGGCCAGCGCGATCCCGCCAACGGTGATCGACGCGATCGCGGCCGCGCCGATCACTGCAGCACCGTACCCGCGGCGCTCGAGCGCCGCTGTCGCGTACACCAGCAGCGCACCGGCCGCAGCGACGGCGAGGCCGACCAGGAACACGCCGCCGACCGGTGCGAAGCCGGCGAGCGGGCCGCCGACCTGTGCGTAGCCGGTCGCGAGCCACGGAAAGCCCGGATACCCGGTGCTGTGCAGCCATTCGGCGATCGTCCAGGCGCCGGCGCCGATCGCCAGGCGCGCCGGCGAGCCCCAGGGCGCGAGCCGCGCCGTGATCCAGCCCGCCAGAGCGGAAAACAGCGCCAGATACGCGCAGAAGGCGGCGGTACCGATCGCCGCCAGAATGGGGATCATGCCGCCAAACGTGCTCAAGGCGACGTAAGTCCACGAGGTGCCTGCGCCGAACAGGCCGATGCCGTACGCGTAACCAATCCACGCCGCGGCGTGGGCGGTGGCCGCGCGCTGCCACAGCACGAACAGTCCTGCCAGCGCCAGCAGCGAGACGGCCCATGCGCCGAACGGCGCGAAGCCGAAGACGCTGACGATGCCGAGCAGCAGGGCGGCGCCCGTCGCTGGCCTGAACATCACGCGCCGCCCGGTTCGGGTTCCTCTTCAGGCGGCGGCGAGAGCTTTTCTACCTGCAGCGTGTAGATCCGTCGGCTGTCGGCGCGCACGACGCGAAAGCGGAATTTGTCGATCGTCGTCGTTTCGCCGCGCTTCGGCAGACGGCCGAATGCCTTGAGCACGAGCCCGCCGATGGTGTCGAACTCCTCGTCGCTCAAGTCGCTGCCGAACTTCTCGTTGAAGGCGGCGATCTCGGTCTGCGCCTTGACGCGATAGCGGCCGTTGGCCTCGGCAATGATGTTGTCCTCGGTCTCGTCGAAGTCGTACTCGTCCTCGATATCGCCGACGATCTGCTCGAGCACGTCCTCGATCGTCACCAGGCCCGAGACGCCACCGTATTCGTCGACGACGATCGCGATGTGGTTGCGGTTGGCGCGAAAGTCGCGCAGCAGCACGTTGAGTCGCTTCGATTCCGGCACGAACACGACCGGGCGCAGCGTATCGTGCAGCTCGAAGCCTTCCGGATTCGCGTAGTAGTTGAGCAGCTCCTTCGCCAGCAGGATGCCGACGACGTCGTCCTTGTTCTCGCCGATCACCGGAAAGCGCGAGTGCCGCGTTTCCAGCACGAACGGTATGAACTGCGCCGGCTCGTCCTCGATCGAAACAACGTCCATCTGCGCGCGCGGGATCATGATGTCGCGCACGGTCATCTCGGACACCTGCAGCGCGCCTTCGATGATCGACAGCGCATCGGCGTCGAGCAGCTTGTGCTCGAATGCGCCGTGCAGCAGCCGGAGCAGCTCTTCCCTGTCGTCGGGCTCGCGCGAAAGGAAGGCCGACAGGCGCTCGAGCAGCGTCGGCTTCGCCGGCCGGCCGTTGGAGTCGTCGCTCATCGGGCGCTGCGCGCGGGCAATTCGGCGGCGTAGGGGTCGGCGTAGCCGAGTCGCGCGAGGATGGCGGTCTCGTGCGCCTCCATCCGCGCCGCGCCGGCGTCTTCGACGTGGTCGTAGCCCTGCAGGTGCAGCGTGCCGTGGACGACCAGATGCGCGCAGTGCGCGGCCAGTGCCTTGCCCTGCTGTTGCGCCTCGCGCTTCAACACCGGGGTGCAGAGCACGATATCGCCGCGCAATACGTCACGCTCGTCATCGTACACGAACGAGAGCACGTTCGTCGGGCGGTCCTGGCGTCGGTAGAGGCGGTTCAGCCGCCGCGCTTCGCCGCGGTCGACAAAGCGCAGCGTGATGTCCGCGTCGCGCTCGAGCGCGGCGGAGACGCAGCGGCGAAGCAATCCTCGTGCCGGCAGATCGGCGTCGTCGGCCGCGCGCTGCACGGTCAGGGTGAGGCGCGGCGCGGTCACTGCGCCGCCGCCGCGATCGCAGACGCGCGCGCCAGCGCGAGCATCCGGGCGTACAGCGGCGCGAGCAGGCGGCGGTCATCGCCGCGCGGAACAGCCAGCAAGCTGTCGCCGACGTAGATTTCGGCGCTGGCACGTCCGGGGCCGCGGTCGGCGGAGAAGCGCGACGCGAGCCACGCCCCGTCCTCGCCGGCGATGCGATCGCGAGCCGCAACGAGCGCTTCCGCCGGTGCCTCGAAATGCAGGTGGAACAGATTGACCTGGGGCGGCGCCGGCTGGACCGACAGGCCGTCGATGCCCGCAAGCGACTCGGCAAACGCCGCAGCGCGCGCGCGATACGCCGCCATCTTGGCGAGTTGGCCGTCGAAACGCATCGCCGCCGACGCGACGAACGGGTGCAGCTGGACCAGCGTGCCGCCGTGCCGGCGCCGCCACACACGCGCCTCGGCGACGAAGTCTTCCGGACCGAGCAGCATCGCGCCGGCCAGCGCGCCGATGCCCTTGTAGAACGAGACATAGACGGAATCGAACTGCGAACAGATGTCGGCGTACGACGCTGGCGCATAGTGTTCGCGCGCTTCCCAGAGCCTTGCGCCGTCCATGTGGCGCCAGATGCCCCGCTCCGACGCGAGCGACATCAGTTCGACCAGATCCGCCCAGTCCGGCAGCCGGCCGCCGATCTCGCGCGCCGGCAGCTCGACCAGCAGCGCGGCCGGAGCTTCGGTGAGCTCGTGAAGATCGCGCGCCGAGGTCGGACGCCCGCGCTCGCCCAGGAGGATCGCCCGCAGCGAATGCAGGCGCGCGTAGGCATGCTCCTCGTGCAATTCCAGATGCGAGGTCGGGTGCATCGCGACGACGGCGTTCCGCGCGCGGTCGCAGGCGATGCGCAGCGCGATCTGCTGCGCCATCGTGCCGCTGGGCATGAATGCGGCGGCGGGCTTTCCCAGGAGCGCAGCGACCCGGGTTTCGAACGCGCCGATCAGCGCTCCCTCGCCGTAGCGATCGGCATGCCAGCCGTGCTCGCTGCACCACTTGGCGACCCGCGCGAACTCGGCGCCGGGTGCCTCGTCGCCGTGGCCCGAAACCTCGATCGCGCAGCGTCGGCGCAGCGCATCCTGCTCGTCGGCGCGCAACGGCAGCGGTGCGGCCTGGCGAATCAGGATTTGACCGGCGAGAGGCGCGGCACGCTAACGCTCGCCGCCGGAGCCCGCGGCCGGGGCGTCGATCCGTTCGCTGCGCGTGTGCTTTTCGTAGGCGCTGATGATCTTCTGGACCAGCGGATGACGCACGACGTCGGCGGCGGTAAATTCGGTGAAGGCGATGCCGCGGACGTCGGCCAGGACGCGGCGCGCCTCGATCAGGCCGCTCTTCTGCCCACGCGCCAGATCGATCTGCGTGACGTCGCCGGTGATCACCGCCTTGGTCCCGAAGCCGATGCGCGTCAGGAACATCTTCATCTGTTCCGGCGTCGTGTTCTGCGCCTCGTCGAGAATGATGAACGAGTGGTTGAGCGTGCGGCCGCGCATGTAGGCGAGCGGCGCGATCTCGATGGTGTTGCGCTCGAACAGGCGCGCCGTCTTGTCGAAACCCATCAGGTCGTAGAGCGCGTCGTAGAGCGGCCGCAGATACGGATCGACCTTCTGCGCCAGGTCGCCGGGCAGGAAGCCGAGCCGCTCGCCGGCCTCGACGGCCGGCCGCACCAGCACGATGCGCTTGACCAGGTCGCGCTCGAGAGCATCGACCGCGCACGCAACCGCCAGATACGTCTTCCCGGTGCCCGCCGGCCCGGTGCCGAACGTGATGTCATGCTCCTGGATGTGCTTCAGGTAAAGGATCTGGTTGGTGGTGCGGCCATGAAGATCGGCGCGGCGCGTGCGCAGGGTCAGCGCCTCGGCCGCAGGGTCGGCGGCCTGCGGCGTGGCCTCGCGCTCGGCGGAGCTCTTCAACTCGACCAGGCCGAGCTGGATGTCGTCGATGGACAGCGGCGCGTGCGCCTCGGCGTAGAAACGCTCGAGCGCCGTCGCCGCCTGCTGCGTCTGCGCCGGCTGCCCGCGAACGGTAAATGCGGCGCCGCGGCGCGCGATCGAGACATCCAGCGCCGATTCGATCTGGCGCAGGTTGGCGTCGAGCGCGCCGCAAAGATTGGCCAGCGCGCGGTTGTCGACCGGCGAAAGCTCGACGTCGAGAGTCTGCGTCTTCAAGGCCCTCCTAGTGTCGTGTTCCGCAAGTTCCAAAGATAAAGGAGCGGATGAAATCGGGTGCCAGGCAAGGCGCGGGGCCGAAAGCGTACCCGGTGGTACGGTGAGGCCGCGCAAACGCCGCATGGCGCCTGCTCATTGGCCAATGAGCGCCGCGAACCATCGAGAGAATTTGCGGAACAGGACACTATGCGTCGGGCCGGAGCATCGGCGCCTTCAGGGCTTCTTCGAGAGTGTTCTCGCACTCGGCGAGGTGCGCACGCGCTTCCTTCGAAAACGAGCCGCGCGATTGCGCCGCCTTGAGCTGCGCCAGCAATTGTTTCGCGTTGGCGCGCTGCAGCGCCCGGCCGTCGGCGTGATCCGACGGCGACGGATGAACGATCGTCGTCGCGACCCGCCGCAGATACTCGCGCTGCAGGTTGCGCCGGAACGGCGTGATGTCGCGACCGGTCTTTAGCTCGCTCCAGACGGCGCTTTGCAGCGTGTCGTAGAGCTCGGACAGGCGGAATGCCTCGTTGCCCTTCGTCTGGCGATAAGCGCTTTCCTCGATGCGTGTCGCCACCGCATCGGAAAAAAGCTGGTCGAGCAGCGCGCGCTGCACGCCCAGCATGCGGTCGGACAGCGAAATGTCCGGCGAGATCGCGCTGATCCCCGCGTCTTCGCGCCCGCGGTCGAACTGGTCGACGGTAAGCCTGCGCACGAATTCGGGGCGCAACCGGAAGCTGTCTACCGAGAGCAAGCCGTCGGCGATAAGCTTCAGCGCGGCGCGCTGCTTGTCGGGCGCCACCGGGGTGAACGGCTCGCGGCCGCTGCCGGCGTGGTCGCGCACATAGACGACGCCGCCGACGTATTTGGCCGCGACGGCGCCGGCGTTGCCGAGCTGCGTCAGGCCGGCGACGAAATTGCGCCGCAGCACTTCGTAGCTCTGCCCCGGCGCGAGCTTGCGGTCCTGCAGCCGGGCCCAGAGTTCCCGGGAAAGCTTCAGGCGGCGCGTCGCGAACTCGAGCGGATCGCTGCCGAGGTCGCGCCGGTTCACCTGCGGGTCCATGCCTTCGGCAGCGCCGCCGAACCCGGCGTCGATGTCGTTGGCGAACGCGAGCTGCGGCTCGTCGCTGCGCGCGGCGATTTTCGCGAGCTCCGCCTTCTCCTTGTCGGGCTCGATCGGCTTGTACGCGTACTCGATCGCCCAGTAGTCGTACGGGCCGATCGTCGGCATCACGTAGTCGCCCTGCTGCTCGCTTTCGAGCGCCAGGTTGATCGCGTTGTAGTCCATCACCGATCCGCCGATGCCGTGTGCGTGCGTGAACGCCGGGTCTTCGAGTTGCTTTTGCGTGTATATCGTCGACGCCCGGAAGTTGTGCTGCAGCCCCAGCGTGTGGCCGACCTCGTGCGTCACCACGTCCTTCAGCGTCGCCAGCACGTACTTCTGCGCTTCCGGACCCTCGGGATCGATCTCGCCGCGCGCGACGAGGACGTCGAGCGCGAACGCGAGCTCGTCCATCGCGATGTCGCCGTACTCGCAGAACGTGTCTTCGCCGGCGGGCATCGATCGGGTCCTCGGATGGAATTGCTCGGAGGCCTGGCGGCGAGGCAGCCGGGTCCAGCCGTCCTCGATCTCGATATCGGCGTCGAGAATCTCGCCGGTGCGAGGATCGGCGCGGCTGGGACCGATCGCCAGCGCGCCGGGCTCGTCGCGCACGACCCAGCGCACCGAAGCATGGCGCGCGTCGGCGGTGTCGAAATCGGCGTTCTCGGGCTGTACCTCGACCCGCAGCGCATCCTTGAATCCGATCTTCTCGAAGGCCTTGTTCCATTCGAGGATGCCGGCCTTGACCGTCTCACGGTATTTCTCGGGAATGTCGCGGTCGAGCCAATAAACGATCGGCTGTTTCGGCTCCGACAGGGCCGCGTCCGGATCCTTTTTCTCCAGGCGCCAGCGCTTGACGTAGTAGATCTCGGGGAAGGTCTTGATGTCGTCGGAGAAATCCCAGCGCCGCGCGACGAAATGCCCGATGCGATCGTCGGCCGGGCGCGCATGCATCGGCTCGGGCAGCCTGGCGAAGCTGTAGTAGTAGCCGAGGAAGAGACTGCGGGCGTCCTCGAGGTGCGCCGGCGGCGGCGTGCGCGAGGCCGCGGCCGCGGGGGTCGTCGGCCGCGAAGGCAGCTTCGACACCGCGTAATGCGCCGACACGCCGAATCCGGTGAGCTCGGCGCCGTTGTGGATGGCGGTGAAGCTCGAGTTGCGAGAGTCGAACGCGTAGGGAATGCGGTATGCGGTCTCGAGCGCGCTCGACCCCGCCGGAAGGTCGCTCAGCAGCAGGGGATTGAGCTCGATCAGGACGGATTTGCGCTCCGGATGAGGCTGGCTCGCGACGGGGACCGAGCCCAGGAGGCTGTCGCTGGTCGATTCGCGCACCGCGCGCGCCAGCGGCGTGCCGGCCAGCGCGATGAACTGGGTGTTCTTGGCGATCAGCTGCACCAGGTTGCCGACCCGGTGGAATTCGACGATGTACGAGCGCAGCATCGGGCTCGGGAACGGGTCGCGCTCGCCGATGCCTTGCGTGCGGTTCGCCTGGAGGAAGAACGGCCGGTCGATCTGCTCCGGCTGAATCTCCAGCCAGACCTTTTCATCCTTGCTGTAGACGTTGAAAAAGCCCGGTTGCTCCTTGGCATCCTTGACGACTTCGGCGAACGGCTTCTGCTGCGCCGCGACGGCGGCTGCCGCAGCCGCCGCAGCGGCCGCAGCCACGGCCGGGGCGCCGGCTTTCGCGCTCCCCGGCTCGCTCTGGGCGTGGCCGGCGCCGGTGGCGATCGGCGAGGTATTTTCAGTCGCGGCGCGGGCAGCGCTGGTGGCGGCGACCGCCGCGGCGGCCAGCGTCGCGGAGTCGGCGGCAGGGACGGTAGCGCAGCCGCCGGCCAGCAGCGATGCGGCGGCGAGTGCGATCGTGAGTTTCGAAACCGGGGAGAATTGTGCGGTCATGGTGCCTTTGGCTGATCTTTAAGGATTGAAGGGCAGGCAGGCCGGTTCCGCCGGGCGCGGTGCGCCCTGGACGGTGGCGAGCTCGCCGCGCAGTGAATGCGCGCGTGCCTCGGTGATGCGGATTTCGGCATAGCGTCCGATCAGGTCGGCGCCGCCGGCGAAGTTGACGACACGATTGCACTCGGTCCGCGCCGAGAGCTCCGCTGAATCCCTGCTGGCGCGGCCGGTCACCAGCGCGCGCTCGACGGTCCCCACCATCGCCGCGCTGCAAGCCGCGTACTGCGTATCGATCCGTTGCTGCAACCGCGCCAGCCTCGCCTGTCCGATTTCCTGAGGCACGGGATCGCTGAAATTCGCCGCCGGCGTGCCGGGTCTCGGGCTGTACAGGAAGCTGTAGCTGCCGTCGAATCCGACCTCGTCGATCAGCCCCATCGTCTGCTCGAAGTCGGCGTCGGTCTCCCCGGGAAATCCGACGATGAAATCCGACGACAGCGACAGCTCCGGACGGGCGTTGCGCAAACGGCGGACGATAGACTTGTATTCGAGCGCGCTGTAGCCGCGCTTCATCGCCGCCAGCACGCGGTCGGATCCGGATTGCACGGGCAGATGAAGCTGCGAGACCAGCTTCGGCACAGTGCGATAGACCTCGATCAGCCGCTGCGACATTTCCTTCGGATGCGAGGTCATGTAGCGGATGCGCGCCAGGCCGTCGATCTCCGCCAGATGCTCGACCAGCGTCGTCAGATCGGCCACCTCGCCCTCGCCGGCGCTGCCGCGGTACGCATTGACGTTCTGCCCGAGCAGGGTGATCTCGACGACACCCTGGTCGACCAGGTCGGCGGCCTCGGTCAGCACGTCGTCGAACGGCCGCGACACTTCCTCGCCGCGCGTGTAGGGAACGACGCAGAACGTGCAGTATTTGCTGCAGCCCTCCATGATCGAGACGAATGCCGCTACGCCGTCGACGCGGGGCGGGGGCAAATGGTCGAACTTCTCGATCTCGGGAAAGCTGATGTCGACCTGCGGCTTGCCGGTCGCTCGCCGCCGCGCGATCAGCTCGGGCAGCCGGTGCAGGGTCTGCGGGCCGAAGACGACGTCGACGTACGGCGCGCGGGCGACGATCGCCGCCCCTTCCTGGCTGGCGACGCAGCCGCCGACGCCGATGATCAGGTCCGGGTTCGCATCCTTGAGCGCGCGCACGCGCCCGAGGTCATGGAACACGCGCTCCTGCGCTTTTTCGCGCACCGAGCAGGTGTTGAACAGGATGACGTCGGCGTCGTCCGGCCGGGCTGTCGGCTCGAGGCCCTCGGCCGCGCGCAGCACGTCGGCCATCTTGGCCGAGTCGTACTCGTTCATCTGACAGCCAAACGTGCGGATGTACAGCTTGCGGCTCACGGATAGCGGTCGGGCGTCTTGGGCTCGATACAAAGGGGCGTGGATTATAGCAGCCCGGGCAAGGCCCCGCCGTCCGTCACCGCGGAGCGGTATACTCGCCGCAGCAGGTGTCCGCGTCGCCGGTTTGGCGCCGCGGGTGAAACGGGAAGCCGGTGCGTCGCGTGCACGTTGCGCGTCAAGGCCGGCGCTGCCCCCGCAACGGTAAGTCGGTGCGGGCGGTCCTTGTATGCCACTGTGCGCTTCGCGCATGGGAAGGCGGACCGTCCGGCGCTTTAGGCATGAGCCTTGCGCATACCGGCCAGCCCGGAGACCGGCCTGCTCCGGAATGCCTTGGCGTTCGCGCGTGGCTTTCGGACCGAGACGCATCGCGGGGAGGCGATGTCCGGCCGGATGCCGCTAGTCGCTGGGGCTTTCGCCCGAACGTTTTCTCCGCGTTGCTTGCGACCAACCGCCGTGCGGGGACGCATGGCATCGCGGAGAAAAACGATGTCTCGCCTGCCGCTCCTGACCGTATCCCTGCTGCTTTTCTTTTTCTTCGTCCGCTGCGACGGTGTTGCCCAGGCGCAGCCAAACCCCGGCGCGCTCACGCTCGATTCGCTGGTGATCACCGCGGCGCGCTGGCCGCAACCGCCGTCGGAGCTCGTCGCCGACGTCACGGTGATCGGCCCGGAAGAGATCGCGCGTGCCGGCGCGCAAAGCCTCACCGAGCTTTTGCGGCGCGTGCCCGGCGTCGAGATCGTCATGAACGGCGGACCGGCGTCGACCAGCGGAATCTTTCTGCGCGGCGCCAACAGCAACCAGACGCTGGTGCTGATCGATGGCCAGCGCGTGGGTTCGTCCACGTCCGGCACCGCGGCGCTGGAAGCCATCCCCATCGATGCGATCGACCACATCGAGATTCTGCGCGGCCCGGCCTCGAATCTGTACGGCGCCGACGCGATCGGCGGCGTCATCCAGGTTTTCACGCGCAGCGGCGGCGACGCTTTCGCGGCACACGCCAGCGCCGGTTACGGCACCTATCGGACCAGCGCCGCGTCGGGCGGGGTTTCCGGCGCGGCCGGCGCGTGGGCGTACGCGCTCGACGTCGGGCACAGGCAAAGCGCGGGCTTCAACGCGATTACCAACCCGGCGAATTTCAGCTTCAACGGCGACCGCGATGGCTACCGCGGCGACGACGCTTCGGGCACCCTCTCGTTGCATCTCGCGCCGGAGCAAGAGCTTTCCGCGCGGTTTTTCAGGAGCCGGGTAAACGCGCAGTTCGACGCCGAACCGGGCTTCGACGATCGCACGATCACCACCGTCGATAGCTACGCGCTGACGAGCCGCAATCGGCTCACCGCCTGGTGGGTAAGCAGCCTCGAGGCGGGCCAGACCGACGACAGCAGCGACTCGCGAACCGGATTCGGGCCGGGCCGGTTCACGACGCGGCAGCGCCTGTACGCCTGGCAGAACGACCTCGCGCTGCCGCGAGGCTCGCTCGGCGTGGCGCTCGAACGGCGCGAGGAGCGCGTCGGTGGCGACGCGGCGTTCGCGGTAGGCTCGCGCGACACCAACGCAGCGGTCGGCGTTTATCGCCTCGCCGACGGTCCGCAGTCCGTTCAGTTCAATCTGCGGCGCGACGACAGCACGCAATTCGGCGCCCGCACGACGGGCGCGCTGGGCTACGGCTACGCTTTCGCGCCCGGCTGGCGCGCGACCGCGAGCGTCGGCACCGCGTTCAAGGCGCCGACGTTCAACGATCTCTACTATCCGGGGTTCTCCAATCCGGACCTCAAGCCCGAGACGGCGCGCAATGTCGAGCTCGCGCTTCGCTACGCGGCGGAGACGCTGGCCGCCGGCATCGTCGCGTATCGCAACCGGGTTCGCGACCTGATCGTCTTCGAATGCGATGCCGACTTCAACTGCGCACCGCAGAATATCGCCACCGCGACTTTGCAAGGCGTCACGCTCGACCTGCGCATTCGCCACGGCGCGACGATCGCGACCGCCAGCGTCGACCTGCAGCGGGCGGAGGACGACGCCAGCGGCCTTCTGCTGCCGCGGCGCGCGCGCCGGCATGCCGCGCTCGCCGTCGATCATTCGCTGGGGCCGGTGCTCCTTCGCGCCGAGCTCTCAGCATCGTCCGCACGCTTCGACGACGGCGCCAATACGCGCCGGATGGGCGGCTACGCGTTGCTCAATCTGCTGATCGAATGGCCGTTCGACACCCACTGGACGGCTTTCGCGCGGCTCGACAATGTGCTCGACAAGCATTACGAGCTGGCGGCCGATTACCGCACCGCCGGCGCAAACCTGTTTGCCGGCGTACGCTGGCGCTACTGATGAGTGTTCGCTTACTAGCCTGGGCCGTCCTCGCGCTGACGGCGGCGCTCGCCGAGGCCGGCCGCGCCGACCCCGTGACCGTCATCGACGGGACAGGCGCGACTCTGGCGCTGCCCGCGCCCGCCCTGCGCATCGTCAGCCTGGCGCCTAGCGCGACCGAGTTGCTGTACGCCGCCGGCGCGGGCAATCGTGTGGTCGCGGTCACCGACCCCGCCGACTGGCCGCAGGAAGCCGCGAAGCTCCCGCGGGTCGGCGACGCGCGGGCGCTCGATCTCGAGCGCATCGTGAGCCTCGCTCCCGATCTCGCCGTCGCCTGGCCGTACGTGGCGCCGGCCCAGATCGAGCGGCTCCAGGCGCTGGGCATTCCGGTTTATCGCACCGACCCGCACACGCCGGAGGCGATCGCGCTCGACATCGAGCGTCTCGGCGCGCTCGCCGGCACCGCGGAAGTCGCGCGTCCGGCCGCGGCGCGCTTCCGTTCGCGCCTGGCGGCGCTCGGCCAGCGCGGGCGCGCGGCGAGCCCGGTCCGCGTGTTCTACGAGATCTGGCATCAGCCCCTGTACACGATCGGAGGCGCGCACCTGATCAGCGCGGCGATCGAGCTCTGCGGCGGCGAGAACGTCTTCCGGGATCTTTCGCTGCCGGCGCCGTCGGTCAGCATCGAAGCGGTGCTGGCGGCGCGCCCGTCGGCGATCGTCGCCGGAACCGACGGCGCGATACGTCCGGCGTGGCTCGACGACTGGCGGCAGTGGACCGAGCTCCCGGCGGTGCGCGCGGGGAATCTCTTCGTCGTCGACGCCAATCAGCTGCACCGCGCCGGTCCGCGCTTTGTCGACGGCGCCGAATCGCTGTGCGCGGTCATCGACCGCGCGCGGGCCAACGCCGCGCGCTAGACATACAGGTGCAGCGCTTCAGCCCGGCGCGAACACCGTCCCGCGCCCGGTGTCGACCGCCCGCAGAGGCACGCCGTAGAGGCGCGACAGGCGCGCCGCAGTCAGGAGCTCGGCCGCCGCCCCGGCCTGCGCCGCGCCGCCATCGAGCAGCAACGCGTGGTCGCAGCAGCGCACGGCCAGGTTGACGTCGTGCAGGACCATCAGCACCGCCTTGCCTCCGCTCCGCGCCAGCGCGGCCAGGCGATCGAGCAGCGCGAGCTGATGCGCGAGGTCGAGATGACTCGACGGCTCGTCGAGAAACATGAGGTCCGGCTGCTGCGTCAGCAGCGCGGCGAGTGCGACCCGGCGGCGCTCGCCGCCGGAGAGCGTGCGCACGTCGCGGGCTTCGGCGCTGCCGATGTCCATCGCCGCCAGCGCGGCGCGGGCGATGGCGAGATCGGCGCCACCTTCCGATTGCCAGCGCGACAGATGCGGGTGTCTGCCGACCAGCGCTGTCTCGAGCACCGTCGCGGCGAAGGCGTCGCTGTCGTCCTGCGGCAGGACGGCGCGGCGTCGCGCGGCATCGCGTGGCGGCCATTGCGCCAGCGGGCGTCCGGCGAGCGCGATCGTGCCGGCCGCCGGCGGGCGCAAACCCGCCAGCGTGTGCAACAGCGTCGTCTTGCCCGCGCCGTTGCGTCCGAGGATCGCCCAGCATTGCCCCGGCGCCACCGAGAATTCCAGGTTCCGGCAAACAGTCAGCGAGGCGACGCGGACCGTCAGCCCGCGCACCGAGAGCAGCGCCGGGTCGCTCATCGCTCGCGCCGCAGCAGGATCAGGAACACCGGCACGCCGATCAGCGCGGTGACCACGCCGACCGGCAGCTGGGCCGGCGCGGCGAGCTCGCGCGCCAGCGTGTCGGCGACGAGCAGCATCGCCCCGCCGGCAAGGGCCGACGCCGGGAGCAGCACGCGCTGGTCGTTGCCGATCACCAGCCGCACCGCGTGCGGCACGATCAGCCCGACGAAGCCTATCGCGCCGGCCGTGGTCACCGCGACGGCCGTCAGCAGCGCCGCCAGCGCGAAAATCAGCCACGGAAGCCGCGCGATCGAGACGCCCAGCGCCGCCGCGACCGCATCGCCGCGCGACAGCGCGTTCAGGTCGCGCGCGAAGGGCAGCGCGATGGCTGTCGCAAGCCCGAGCACGATCAGCGGCGTCCACGTGGCCGGCGGCGCCGACAGGTCGCCGATCAGCCAGAACAGCATTCCGCGCAACTGCGCCTCGGGTGCCAGCGACAGCAACAGTGCGACCACCGCGCCCCAGCCTGCGGCAACGATGACCCCGGTCAGCAACAGCCGCGTCGGCGACCAGGCGCCCGATCCGCGGGCCAGCGCGAAGACCAGCAAGGTCGAGACGAAGGCCCCGGCGAAGGCGCCGGCAGGAACGAGCCACGCGACGGCGCCCAGCAGCATCGCCGCCAGCGCGCCCACCGCCGCGCCGCCGGAGACGCCGAGCACGTAGGGATCGGCCAGGGGATTGCGCAGCAATACCTGCAACAGCGCGCCGGCCATCGCCAGCGAGCCGCCGGTCGCGAAAGCGGCCAGCGCCCGCGGCAGACGAAGCTGCTGCACGATCGTGCGCGGCGTCGATTCCCCGCTGCCGGCCAGTGCACGCAACACGGTCATCGGATCGAGAGCGATGCTGCCGACGCCGAGCGCCAGCGCGAAAGCCGCGAGCGCGACGGTGGCGAGGGTGGCCAGAGCCAGCGTGGCGGGGATACGTGTCATCGCGGCGGGCTTCCCGACTGCCAGTCGCCGTTCGGCGGCAGTCGGAAGGGCACCGATTATAGCCTCCGGCAGGAGGACTATAATTTCCGCTCGGCCGGTGTTGCGGCCGCGCGCTCCGCCTCGCAACGGCGGGCGCTTCCGGCAGCGACGGCCAGGACATCCGATTCCATCGATGAGCAAGGCATTCACGCGCGAAGACGACGACGACATCGACGACGATGTCGAGGAAGCGTCGCCGCTGCCCGCAGGCGCGCGGAATTACATGACGCCCGGCGGATTCGCGCGCCTCAAGGCCGAGTTGAACGCGCTGGTCGACAAGGACCGGCCGGAGGTCGTCGCGACAGTATCCTGGGCGGCCAGCAACGGCGACCGCTCCGAGAACGGCGACTATATCTACGGCAAGAAGCGCCTGCGCGAAATCGATCGGCGCATCCGTTTTCTGATCCGCCGTCTCGACATTGCCGAGATCGTCGATCCGATGGCGCGCCGCGACGCCGACGACATCGACCAGATATTCTTCGGCGCGACCGTGACCGTGCGCGATTCGCACGGCGAAACGCGCACGGTAAGCATCGTCGGTGTCGACGAAATCGACACGAATCGCGGCTACATCAGCTGGGTGTCGCCGATGGCGCGCGCCTTGATCAAGGCGCGCGAAGGCGATCTGGTGACGTTGAAAACGCCGGGCGGCGTCGAAGAGCTGGAGATTCTCGAAGTGCGCTACAAGTCGCTGGACACGGCATGACGGAAAGCTGCCCCGTTGACGCGGTCCGAAGCTTGACCCTATAGTGCACTGACGATGGAATCCGAATTCGCTGAATTCTCCGGCCTCGAGCAGAAGCTTGCGCTGCTGCTCGCCGACTACAACAGGCTTCGCGCCGAGAACGAATCGCTGAAGCGCGAGCTCGGGCGGGCGCTCGAGCAGAACCGGGCGCTGACCGCGCGCATTGGCGCGGCGACCTCGCGCATCGATGCGCTGCTGCAGCAACTGCCCGAATCGCTGGGCTGATACGATGGACGATCAGGCGACCACGCTCGACGTCTCGATTCTGGGGCGCGAATATCGGGTCGGTTGCAAGCAGTCCGAGCGCGACGAGCTGCTGCTCGCGGTGCAATTGCTCGACCGCCGCATGCGCGAGATCCGCGATTCGGGCAAGATCGCGGGCACCGAGCGCATTGCGGTGATGGCGGCGCTCAATATCGCGCACGAGCTGCTGCAGGCCAGGGCGGGCCACGTTGGCACCGCCGGCGCCGCCGGTTTTGACAGCGCCGGCGTTCGGCGTAGAATTTCAGCGATGCAATCCGCGATCGATCGTGCGATGGCGGACCAGGACAAGCTGTTTTGAGGCGTCGCGCTTCGCGCGATTCCGATTCTTTAACGTTCAATGTCCCCTGCGGTGTTCGAGCTGGCCATACACTCTTTGAACCAATGCTAACTTAGCGAGGTTGCCGAGCCTCAAACGGACCGGTGTGCGTTCCCTACGCGGAAGCGCCTGATGGTCCTGGCAGGCGACCCTCTTGAACTCAGGTTCAAGATGACGGTTGGCACGGCACAGGTGGGGGGCACCTATCCGGGACCTCGCCCCGTTGCGGGGGCGAGGGTCCGCTCGCGCGCCAGTCGCCGAATTCCTCCGCGGCGTCGCAACGCTCCTGGCGCGTAGCCCGCGGTCGATCCAGACGGTCGACGGCACGTGACCATCACCGGGGCGGCTTCGCGCCTGATCCGCTGCTCTGGATTCCGCAAACCCGGCCGAAAAAAGCGTACGCCCCCACCTTTCCTGCCCCTGACGTCTTGCGTGCCGAGCACGCGACGCATCGAGCGCGCGCGAGAAACCTTGCTATTTACTGACCCGGGCGTCTATTCACCTTGACTTGCGCGGTGACTTTCTCAAAGATGCAGTGCATACGCACGCGCCGTGGACCACGGAAAATAAACCGCGCGCCGGCGCTTTCGCGCCGTATCGCAAAAAGTGGTTCCGCACATCTGGAGGAAGGCACATGGAATCGGGAGCGACCCGCACAAAGTCTGTTTTCGCGTCACCGTGGACTCAGCTCGTCATCGGCATCATCTGCATGGCGAGCGTCGCGAACCTGCAGTACGGTTGGACACTATTCGTCAACCCGATGGATGCGAAATACCACTGGGGACGCGCATCGATCCAGATCGCGTTCACCATTTTCGTGCTGCTCGAAACATGGCTGGTGCCGGTCGAGGGATATCTGGTAGACCGTTTCGGGCCGCGGTGGATTGTCGTCATCGGCGGCATCCTGTGCGGCCTCGCGTGGGCGATCAACTCCATAGCGAGCTCGTTGGGCATGCTCTACTTCGCCGCCGCGCTCGGCGGCATCGGCGCAGGCGGTGTGTACGGAACGTGCATCGGAAACGCGGTCAAGTGGTTCCCCGGGCGACGGGGACTGGCGGCCGGCCTGACGGCCGCGGGTTTCGGCGCCGGCTCCGCGCTGACGATCATACCGATCGCCGCGATGATCAAGACGAGCGGCTACGAGCAGACGTTCCTGACGTTCGGTCTCGCCCAGGGCTTGATCGTCGTCGTTCTCGGCTTCGCTCTTTTCGCGCCTCCCGCGAGCATGCTGGTCGCGCCGGCGAAATTGGCGCCGGGGGCAGGAAGACACCAGGCGACTCCCGGTGAGATGGTCAAGTCGCCGATCTTCTGGCTGATGTATCTGATGTTCGTGCTCATGGGCGCCGGCGGATTGATGGCGACCGCACAACTCGCGCTGATGGCAAAGGATTTCCAAGTGGCCGACGTCCCGGTGAGCCTGATCGGGTTGACGCTGCCCGCGCTGACGTTTGCGCTTGCGCTGGACCGCATATTGAACGGCCTCACCCGCCCGTTTTTCGGCTGGGTGTCGGATCACATCGGACGAGAGAACACGATGTTCATCGCCTTCGGGCTCGAAGGCGTCGGCATACTGGCGCTGGCGAAGTTCGGAGGCGATCCCGTCAGCTTCGTCATCCTCAGCGGTCTGGTATTTTTTGCCTGGGGCGAAATCTACAGTCTCTTCCCCGCGACGGTGACCGACACCTTCGGCGCTCGCTACGCGACGACCAATACGGGGTTGATGTACACCGCGAAGGGAACCGCATCGCTGCTCGTCCCGCTGGGCAACGTGCTGATGACCGCCACGGGGACCTGGCTCGCCGTATTCGTGATCGGCGCTTCGATGAACATTCTGGCCGCGGTGCTCGCACTCTTCGTTCTCAAGCCGATGCGTGCCGCCTACACGAGGAAGACCGCGGCGGCTGACGACGGCGCTCCGGGCGCTCCGCTGCGCCGGGCCGCACCGACCTAAAGGGTCGGCCGCGCCGCGGGCCCGATGACGCTCCGGCACCGGTAGCCGGAGCGGGTCCGTTCTCCGGGCATCAAATCCCGGCGCTTCGTCGCCCGTGCCATCGGGGGCCCGGCAGCCGCCATCGCTTGGCGCGTCCGCTTTCGGATCATAATTCCCCCTTTCCGCCCAGGTGGCGGAGCAGGCCGAATGGGTCCGACCATGCGCTACTGGCTGATGAAATCCGAGCCGGACGAGGTGTCTATCGACGACCTCGCGGCGATGCCGAAGCGGACGGTCGCCTGGTATGGCGTACGCAATTACCAGGCGCGGAATTTCATGCGCGACCAGATGCAGGTCGGCGACCTCGCGTTTTTTTATCACTCGAGCTGCCCCGAGCCGGGCATCGCCGGCATCGTCAAGGTGGCCAGGACCGCGTATTCCGACGCGTCGCAGTTCGACAGGAAGAGTCCCTACTACGATGCCAAGGCGACGCGTGCCGCGCCGCGCTGGATGAACGTCGACGTCACGCTCGTGAAGAAGACGCGGCTGGTCTCGCTTGCCGAGCTCCGCGCGCGCCCCGACCTGGCGACCATGCGCGTGCTGCAGCCGGGCAACCGCCTGTCGATCACGCCGGTCGATCCCAAGGAATGGACGATCATCACCGATAAGCTGATGAAAGCGTAGCGTGGACTGGACGCTGGTCCCGATCTTTCTCGTGATCGGCGGCGTCGTCGGATTCATCGCCGGTCTTCTCGGCATCGGCGGCGGGATGACGATGATCCCGCTGCTTACGCTGATCTTCAGCTATCA
Organism: Casimicrobiaceae bacterium; assembly: GCA_036269335.1. Lineage (GTDB taxonomy): Bacteria > Pseudomonadota > Gammaproteobacteria > Burkholderiales > Casimicrobiaceae > PALSA-1003. The sequence continues at coordinate 2,185 of DATASF010000003.1, read as the reverse complement.
GCACTTTCCGCCAAAGCACATCCTCCACATCGCGGTGGCGACGCCGCTGGCGACGATCATGTTCACTTCCATTTCCAGCGTCCGGACGCACCACGCGCACGATGCGGTGGTCTGGCCGATCTTCTGGAAGCTCGCGCCGGGGATTCTCGCCGGGTCGCTGCTCGGCCCGCAGCTGGTCAGCGGGCTGTCGACGGCGGCCCTGTCGGGCGTGTTCGCCGCGTTCGCGGCATTCACGGCGACGCGGCTGTTGCGCAACTCCAGGCCCAAGGCGACCCGCGTGTTGCCAGGCGCGGCCGGCATGTTCGCCGTCGGCGGCGTCGTCGGCGTGCTGTCGAGCATCGTCGGCGCCGGCGGCGCGTTCGTCTCGGTGCCGTTCATGACGGCGTGCAATGTGCGCATCCATAACGCGGTCGCGACCTCGGCGGCACTCGGCCTGCCGATCGCCGCCGCGGGAACCGTCGGCTATCTGATCGCCGGATTGCGGCAGACCGATCTGCCCCCGTACACGGTCGGCTATCTGAATTTGCCGGCGCTCTTCGCGATCGCCAGCGCGAGCGTGCTGGCCGCCCCGGCCGGCGCCCGCATGGCGCATCGCTGGCCAGTGGCACGTCTGCGCCGTGCCTTTGCCGCGCTGCTCTACGTCGTCGCCGCCTTTTTCCTCTGGAAGGTCTTTGCCGGCTGATCCGCCCGTTGCCGCCGCGGAGACCTTCGGCCCGTGGCATCCGGGGATCGAGTCGCAGGTCCCCGAGCATCTGCGCCATCTGTGCACGATCTTTCGTCCTGAAAACGTGTTTACCGGTGTCGCGCAAGCCGGCGAGCTGCACGATCTGACCGGCCTCGACGCGAGCGAGCTGGTCGCCTTCCGGCCCGGACGCCTGGCGTTGCACGAAGTCCTGATCAGGGTCACCGCCGATCTCTCGGTGCCCGATGGCACGAAGATCGAGGATCTCGGCATCAATTTCCGCCGGATCACGCGTACGATCCTGGCCGGATACATCGAGCCGCGAAGCGCGGCGATCGAGTCGGCCTACGATGCGTTGCGCCAGCGGTTGCGCGAGCTCATCGATTCCGAGCTCTCGTCCCTGTATGCGCCGGCTGCAGCGGCTCAGCCGGAGGCGCCCAGACGCGAGGCCGGCCTGCGCGCGATCTTCAAATCGCGCCGGGCGCGAGCAGCGGCGCCCGTATCCGCTGAAACCGCGCTGCAGCAGGTGCTGATCGAATGGGAAAGCCGCGCATACGCGGCTTCCGATGGATTGCACAAGGCAGCCTATCGCGCGCTGATCAAAGTCGTGTCCGCTTTGCTGATCCGGCACGGTGAGCTGTGGAGCAGTCGCGAGCTCGTCGCCGCGATTGCGACCGGCATCGCCTGCAACGACTTCGGCGCCGACGAGATCGGACGGCTGATCGCTCCGTGGCTGATCGACGCCGCCGCCGGCGAAGGCTACACGCTGCTGCCGCGCCAGGAGCGGCCGTTCGTCATGAACACCAAGGGAGCCTCGGCATCGGGCAAGAGCACGCTGCGGCCGCTGCAGAAAAAACTCGCCGGCGATATCGGCGTCAACTGGAGCGACTTCGCGCTGATCAGCCCCGACATATGGCGAAAGCAATTGCTCGACTATGGCTCGCTGGGTCCCGCCTTCCGGTACGGCGGCTCATTTACCGCGGAAGAGCTGCAGATCGTCGATCAGAAGCTCGATCGCTACATGGCGCGCAAGGCCGAGCAGGGCGGCATGTCGCATCTGTTGATCGACCGGTTCCGCTTCGACAGCTTCGCTCCCGACTCCGACGAGGCGGGCAGCAATCTGCTGACGCGCTTCGGCCGGGTGGTGTATCTGTTCTTCATGATCACCTCGCCCGAGTCGCTGGTCGAGCGAGCCTGGAATCGCGGCCTCGACGTCGGCAGATACAAGGCGGTCGACGATACCCTCGCGCACGCCGTCGAAGCCTACTCGGGCATGCCGCAGCTGTTTTTCACCTGGATCCAGCGCACCGACAAGCAGGTGCACTTCGAGTTTCTCGACAACAGCGTGCAGCTCGGCGAGCGGCCACGGACGATCGCCTTTGGCTGGAACGACACGCTGAACGTGCTCGACATCAAGTGCCTGCTCGACATCGAGCGCTATCGTAGAGTCGATGTCAACGCGACTGGCCCGGAATTTCTGTACCGCGATGCGAGCCTTCTTCT
>DATASF010000002.1:0-6002 GCA_036269335.1 Casimicrobiaceae bacterium | reverse complement strand
TGCTCGATCAAAGGCGGCTGGACCAGCCGGTAGCCGTGATCGCGGAAATGGTCGAGCAGCGTGCGGCGCAGCCGCTCGATCGTCTCCGCCTCGGGCGGGAGGATGTCCTCGATGTATTCGGGAAGGATCCAGCTATGCATGAAATATCAGCAGGACGGCTGTGCCGGTGAGCAGCGACGTGAGACCGATGAAGCGCAGTTGGCCGTCGGACAGCTCGGTCATGCGGCGGAACGTGTCGCGCCACAGCCGCGGCGCGACCAGCGGCAGCAGCCCTTCGAGCACCAGCACCAGCGCGCATGCCGCAACGAATGCGTCCGGCACTTTTCTTCTTCCGTCGGCGAAAACGTTACTTCTTGCTGCGCGAGGCCGGAGGACCACCGCCCGGCTGCTTCAGGTACTGGAAGAACTCGGCGCTCGGATCGAGCACGATCACGTCGCCTTTGCTGCGAAACGTCGTCTTGTAGGCTTCGAGGCTGCGGTAGAACGAATAGAATTCCGGATTCTGTCCGTACGCGGCCGCGTAGGTTGCCGAGGCCTTCGCGTCGCCTTCACCCTTGGTCTTCTGCGCCTGCTTGTACGCATCGGCGAGAATGACTTCGCGCTGGCGATCGGCGTCGGCGCGGATCTTTTCCGATTCGGCGGCGCCCAGCGAGCGCAGCTCGTTGGCCACGCGCTTGCGCTCCGACTCCATGCGCTGGTAGACCTGGGCCAGCACCTCGTCCGGCAGCTCGACCCGCCGCAGCCGCACGTCGACGACCTCGACGCCGATCGACTTGGCGTCGGCGTCGGCCTTTTGCCGCGTCGTCGTCATGATCTTTTCGCGCTCGGTCGATATTGCTTCATGCAGCGTGCGCTTGTTGATTTCCTCGGCCAGGTTGGCGCGTATCGTCTGCGCCAGCCGGCGCCGCGCCGTCTCCTCGTCGCCGGTCACGCTCTGGTAGTACTTGCGCACGTCGGTGATCCGCCAGTAGGCGATGAAATCGGCCTTCAACGGCGTCTTTTCGGACGTCGTCACGCGGTCGGGGTCAGAGGTCTCCAGCAGCAGGATCCGCTTGTCGTAGAACTTGACGTTCTGCAGCAGCGGCACCTTAAGGTACAGGCCGGCCTCGGTCTTGGCGTCGATGAACTCGCCGAGCTGGAACTTGATCGCGTATTGCTTCTGGTCGACCGTGTACAGCGACTGCGACAGCACCAGCAGTGCCGCGACCAGCAGGGCGAGCAGCGGTGTCGTGGCTTTCATCGTCCGGCTCCCGCGTCGCGGCTGCGCGAAAGCTCGCGTGCGCGGCTCGGATCGAGGGTCACGCTCGCCTCGGGCGGCGCCGGCACCGGGCGCGTGGCGTCGGCAGCCACCGCCGCGCCGGCGGCGCCCTGTTTCAGCAGCTGATCGAGCGGCAGATAGAGCAGGTTGTTGCCGGCCTTCTGGTCGATCAGCACCTTGCTCGAGTTCCCGAGCACCGATTGCATCATGTCGAGATACAGGCGTTCCCGGGTAACGGCCGGCGCCTTCGCATACTCGACCAGGATCTGGCGGAAGCGGCTGGCATCGCCGTCGGCCCGCTGCGTGACGCTGGCGTTGTAGCCGTCGGCCTCCTGCAGCAGCCGCGACGCCTGTCCGCGCGCGCGGGGCACGACGTCGTTGGCGTAGGCCTGGCCTTCGTTCTTCTGCCGCTCGCGGTCCTGCTTGGCCTTGACCGCGTCGTCGAACGCCGCGGCGACCTGGTCGGGCGGCAGCGCGTTCTGCAGCGTCACCTTCTGTACGTAGATGCCGGTGCCGTAGCGGTCGAGCATCGCCTGCATCAGCTTCTCCGTCTCGGTGGCGATCTGCGCGCGTCCTTCGTAGAGGGCAAAGTCCATCTGGCTGTGGCCGGCGACCTCGCTCATCGCCGTTTGAGCGACCTGCGCGACGACGTCATCGGGCTTGCGCGCGTTGAACGAATAGTCGGCGGCGCTCTTCAGGTTGTACTGGACCGCAAACTGGATGTCGATGATGTTTTCGTCATCGGTCAGGAACAGCGACTCCTTGGCGATCTTGTTCCTGGGATTGCCGTTGCGGTAGCCGATCTCGACGGTCTTGACCTGCGAGAAGTCGACGACCTCGACCGCCTCGATCGGGAACGGCAGATGCCAGCGCGGTCCCGGCGTCGTGGTCTCGGTGTATTTGCCGAAGCGCGTGACGACGCCGCGGCGGCCTTCGTCGACGATATAGAAGCCGCTCGCCAGCCAGATGACGACGACCAGGGCGGCCAGCATGCCCGCGCCGCCGATCGGGAACGAGGACTTGGCCGGGGGCGGTCCGCCGTCGCCGCCTTCGGGCTCCTTGCGGCCGAATATCGAATTCAACCGCCGATTGACGTTGCGCCAGATCTCTTCGAGGTCGGGCGGACCGGTGCGGTTGCGCTTACCCCACTGGGGGTCGTTGAGTGACATGACGGACGCTGGCTATTGTCGCTATTCGGGTGAAGGTGGGTAGGGGGCTGGCGCCGGCACTTTTCATGCGTTCGCCGCCCGGTCCCCGGGGCGGGGAAACCGCTCGACCAGCGCGGCGCGCAACTCCGGCACGCCTGCGCCGGTAAGCGCGCTCAGACGAACGGCGCGGATTTTACCATATTCGTCGCGCTCGACGCCCGGCTCGCAAGGCCCGGCATCGCACTTGTTGCGAACCAGGATCTGCGGCACCTGGTCGGCGCCGATCTCGGCCAGCACGGCGTCCACCGCCTCGATCTGCTCGTCGCGTCCGGGGTGCGCGTTGTCGACCACGTGCAGCAGCAGATCGGCATCCACGGCTTCCTTCAGGGTCGCGCGAAACGCGGCGATCAGGTCGTGCGGCAAGTCGCGCACGAAACCGACGGTATCCGACAGCACGACCGTTGCCGCACTGGGCAGCACCAGCCGGCGCAACGTCGTGTCCAGGGTCGCGAACAACTGGTCGGCCGTATAGCTGCTCGCGCCGGTCAGGCGATTGAACAGGGTCGACTTGCCGGCGTTGGTGTAGCCGACCAGCGCGACGTTCCTGACCGCGGCACGGCGGCGCGCCCGGCTCTGCGTCTCGCGCTGGCTCGCGATGCGCGCCAGCCGCGACTTGAGCATCTTGACCCGTGTTCCGATCAGCCGCCGGTCGGTCTCGAGCTGCGTTTCGCCCGGGCCGCGCAAGCCGATGCCGCCGGTCTGTCGTTCCAGGTGGGTCCAGCCGCGGACCAGCCGCGTGGACAGATGCTGCAATTGCGCGAGTTCGACCTGCAGCTTGCCTTCGGCGCTTTGCGCGCGCTGCGCGAAAATGTCCAGGATCAGGCTGACGCGATCGACGACGCGGCATTGCAACGCGCGCTCGAGGTTGCGCTGCTGCGCGCCGGACAGCGCATGGTCGAAGATGACCAGGTCGGCGTCGGTCGCGGCGCGCCGCGCGGCGATCTCGTCGACCTTGCCGCGTCCGGCGAACAAGGCCGGATCGGGCCGGGCGCGCCGCGCGGTGACAATGTCCGCGACTTCGGCGCCGGCCGAGGCGGCGAGGTCCTTCAGCTCGGCCAGCCGCGCCTCCGGCTCGCCCGCGCCGAGATCGACTTCGACCAGCAGCGCGCGGTCGCGGCCGTTGTGCAGTTCAGGCATGCGCGAGCCGGCAGCGGCGCGTGCCGCGGGCGCCTTGCCGGTCACGCGGTCGGGACCGCCGATGCCGGCGGCCGCCGGCATCCGTCCGCTGCCGCGGGTCAAGCTTCGCGGTCGTTTTCCTGCGTGGACACCGTGATTGCGCGGGCCGGAACGACGGTCGAGATCGCGTGCTTGTAAACCATTTGCGTGACCGTGTTCTTCAGCAGGACGACATACTGATCGAAAGATTCGATCTGCCCCTGCAATTTGATGCCGTTGACGAGGTAAATCGAAACCTGGACATGCTCTTTGCGCAGCGTGTTCAGGAACGGGTCTTGTAGCATTTGCCCTTTGTTGCTCATTGTTGTTGCTCCGCTTTGTTATAGGAAGCCGTGCGCGATGTCCGCGCGCGGCTTCTTGCCCGCACCTTTATGTTCCAATCCGCGGCTCTTTAAGACTCCCTAGCCCGCGGCACGGATTCCGGCGGCCGGCAGCGAATGGATCGGTCCGATCCCTGGTCGCTAGCGGCGGCGCCGCCGGTGCGTGGCGGCGCCCGCATAGGGGTTTGCGCCGGTCTTGAATTGTATCCTAAGGGGCGTGCCACGCAGTTGGAACACGTCGAGGAAGAAATGTTCCAGGTAGCGGCGGTAGGTTGCCGGAACGTGCGCCAGCGAGGTGCCGTGGATGATGATCAGCGGCGGATTCATTCCCCCCTGGTGCGCATAGCGCAGCTTGGGGCGTGTCATCCCCGTCCGCGGCGGCTGCTGCTGCTCGACCGCGCGCGCCAGGGCCCGCGTCAGCTTGGGCGTCGGCAGCTTGGACATCGCGGCCGCGTAGGCTTCGTCGATCGACTTGAGCAGCGCGCCGATGCCTTTGCCGTCGCGCGCGGAGATCGTGTGCTGGGCGGCGAAGCCCAGGAATCCGAGCTTCCGGTCGAGTTCGCGCTTGACGTTGGCCCGCGCGGTCGCGTCGAGGTCGTCCCATTTGTTGATCGCGACGACCAGCGCGCGGCCCGCCTCGAGGATGAAGCCGGCGATGTGCGCGTCCTGCTCGGATACGTCGCCCTGCGCATCGACCAGCAGCACGACGACGTTGGCATCCTCGATCGCCTGCAGCGTCTTGATCACCGAAAATTTCTCTACCGTTTCGATGACCTTGCCTCGCTTGCGCACGCCGGCCGTGTCGATCAGCGTGTAGTGGCGCGCGCCGCGGTCGAAGTCGAGGTACAGGGAGTCGCGTGTCGTGCCCGGCTCGTCGAACGCGATCACGCGCTCTTCGCCGAGCAGCGTATTGATGAGCGTTGACTTGCCGACGTTGGGGCGGCCGACGATGGCGACCTTGATCCGCCGATCGCCCTGTTCGTGCGTGTCCTCGGGCTCGGCCGGCGCTGGCGGCGGACACGCCGCGAGCGCGAGCTCGACCAAGTCGCTGACATTGTCGCCGTGCGCGGACGAGATCGGCAGCGGCGTGCCGAGCCCGAGCTCGTGGAAATCTGCGGCGGCACGCTCTGCCGCCAGGCCTTCGCTCTTGTTCACCGCCAGCAGCACCGGTCGTCCCGAGCGGCGCAACAGATCGGCGATCGTGCGGTCCTGTGCGCCGAGACCCTCGCGCGCATCGACCAGGAAAATCACGACGTCGGATTCGGCGATCGCCTGCCGCGTCTGCTTCGCCATCGCGTGATAGATGCCGGTCTTCGCCTTCGGCTCGAAGCCGCCGGTGTCGACGACCAGGTACGGCCGATCTCCGCCGCGCCCGCGCCCGTAGTGCCGGTCGCGCGTCAGGCCCGGAAAATCGGCGACCAGGGCCGCTCGCGTTTGCGTCAGGCGGTTGAACAGCGTCGACTTGCCGACATTGGGCCGGCCGACGAGTACGATCGTGGGTAACATGCGGGCATGCGTTCCAAGCGCTGCTCCGCACGCGCTGGTGCGGGGCGGCGTTCAGTCGCCGTCTATCTTGCGCCGATGCTGAAGAGATTCCCGGCGGCGCTTTGCCAGAAGATCAGGTCGCCGTCGCCATAGGGCTGCGAAAGCGCCGCGCTGCCGTCGGTTGCGACGCGGCCGACCAGGGCGCCGGTACGGGGGTCGAGCAGGTGCAGGTAGCCTTCGCCATCGACGACGCCCAGGTAGTGGCCGACGCGAGCCGGGCCGCTGGGAAAGCGCGCGGAAAGCTTGTCCTGCTTCCAGATCGACGCGCCGGTTGCCTTGTCGAGCGCCTGCACGCTGCCCTTGTCATCGGTCAGGTACAGATACTCCTGGTCCAGCTCGAGACCGGCGAGGCTGGAGAAGTCGCGCGACCAGAGCAGCGTCCCACGCAGCAGCTCGAAGCATGCGACCCGACCTTGGAACGCCACCGCGCAGACCTGCTTTCCGTCCACCACCGGCAGGCTGGTGACGTCGGCGATGCGTTCGAGCTCGGTCGCC
>DATASF010000001.1:0-8892 GCA_036269335.1 Casimicrobiaceae bacterium | reverse complement strand
ACGGCCGGCGGCTTCAGACTCGACTGCTGCCTCGCCTTGAGGTCGGCGAGGTGCGTCAGCGGATGCGACAGCAGCTCGTGCTGCAGGCTCAGCAGGAGGAAGGAAAACGCGAACCAAAGGAACCTGCGGAACATGGGGCCGTTTGACTCCGGCGACCGCAGAGCATGCGGCGAGCGAGCAGTTTAGCGGAAAAGCGATGGCCCCCGAAACCGCGCGCCATCGGCCGGAGGTATTCGGCCCCAGGGCCGATTCGGGCAGGCGGCCTTGGGCCGCCTGTTTCAGGATTCTGCAATCTCCTCGCCAACGCGCGGTGTAAAATCACCGCAATGACACGCCGCCGCCGCCTCGCAGTCACGATCGTCACCTTGGCGCTGCATCTGCTCGCCCCGGTCGGCGCTTACGCGGCGGCGCGTCCGGCAACCGATTCGAGCGATTACTGCTCGTCGGCGTTGCGCGCTGGCGTTGGATCGAGCGACGGCGCGGTCGCGCCGCAGCGCGCGGCGCGCACCGATTCGGGCGTTCCCGCGCCGCGGTCCGGCCACTCGCCTCATTCGCATTGCCCATCGTGCCTCGGCACCTTCGTCGCCGCGGCGATCCCGCCTTCGGCGACCCCGTTCTTCGTCGCTCCGCGCTCGCTCGATCGCGTGCACACCGGTGCGCCTCGCACCGACATCGCAGCGCAGCCCGCGCTTCTGCCGCCGCTGCGCGGCCCTCCCTCGGTCCTCTCCTAAGCTCGCGTCGACCGCGACCGGCACATCGGCCGCGGCTTGCGATCGATCGCGCGTGCGGCCCGTCGCCCGCGCGATCGATCGTGTTCGAATCCAACGAGGACCGTCATGACGAGAATCCTGGCCATCGCGGCCATTGCCGCCATCGCTGTCGCAACCAGCGCCTCGGCGCACGACTATCGATTGCGCGCGCTCCACATCGACCATCCATTTGCCCGCGCGACGCCTCCGGGCGCGCGGTCCGGCGGCGTTTTCCTTAGCGTCGAGAACAACGGCGACCGGACCGACCGCCTGCTCACCGTCTCGACGCCGGTGGCCGGCAGCGCCGAGCTGCATCAAATGGTGATGGACGCCGGTGTGATGCGCATGCGCGCGGTCGCAGGAGTCGACGTCAAGCCCGGCGACCGGCTGGTGCTGCAGCCCGGCGGCTATCACGTCATGCTCGCGGACCTGAAGAGGCCGCTGCAGGCGGGCGACACCTTTCCCCTGACGCTGGGATTCGAAAAGGCCGGGTCGATCGAGGTCAGCGTCGTCGTCGAGAGCATGGCGGCCGGTGCGACGCATCCGCACGGCGTGCGTTGAGCACCGGACATTCGCTTGGCGCCGCGGCGGCGGTGCGCGGCCACTGAAAGGAGTGCAAAAGTGAACACGAAAAAAATACGATCGATAGCCATGCCGCTGGCGCTGGCCGCGGCGTCGTTGGCGATCCTGCCCGCCGGGCCTGCGGCGGCGCACGGTTTCGCCGGCAAGCGTTTCTTTCCGGCCACGCTGGCCACCGACGATCCGTTCGTGGCCGACGAGCTGTCGCTGCCGACGATCGAAAGCCGCAAGATGTCGGCGAGCGGCGAGGATCCGGCGACGCGCGAGACCGGGTTTTCCGTCGACATTTCGAAGCGGATCACCGAGAATCTCGGCATCGGCTTCGGCGCCACGTACAAGATGCTGCAGCCCGATGGCGGCGATACGCAGCGCGGCTTCGACAACCTCGCCGCGAGCATCAAGTACAAGTTCTACCAGAGCGACGAGCACGAGACCATCCTGTCGGCAGGCGTCGACGCGGACATCGGCGGCAGCGGCTCGAAGCGCGTCGGCGCGGAGTCGTTCAGCACGCTGACGCCGTCGCTCTTTTTCGGCAAGGGTTTCGGGGACCTGCCCGAATCGATGAAGTTCCTGCGCCCGCTCGCGGTGACCGGCCTCGTCGGTGTCGGTATTCCGACCCGCTCGGGCACCACCTCGATCAGCGATGACGGCGGGGTGAGCGTCGAGCGCCATCCGCATACGCTCGAATGGGGTTTCGCCGTCGAATACAGCCTGCCGTATCTGCAATCGTTCGTGCAGGACATGGGGCTCCGCGAGCCGTTCAGCCGGATGATCCCGGTCGTCGAGTTCGCGATGTCGACCGCGCTCGATCGAGGCGGCAGCGGCACGACCGGCACGGTGAATCCCGGCATCATCTGGGCGGGGCAGTACACGCAGCTCGCCGTCGAAGCCGTGATTCCGGTCAACAACCGCAGCGGCAACCGCGTCGGCTGGATCGCGCAACTGCACTTCTTTCTCGACGATCTTTTTCCTGCGACGATCGGCCGCCCGATCTTCGGTCGCTGACATGCGGACCCTGCTGCCGATGCTGGCGTTCGTCTGTGCCGCGACGGTCGCGTCGTCCGTCGCCGCGCACGCGTTCCTCGACCACGCGTCGCCTGCCGTCGGAAGCACCGTCCATGCACCGCCGTCGCAGGTCAAATTGTGGTTTACGCAAAAACTCGAGCCGGCGTTCAGCGCGGCGCAGGTCTCCGATTCGACCGGCAAGCGCGTCGACCGGGCCGATGCGCGGGTCGACGACAGCGATGCCACGGTGCTCCTCGTGTCGGTGCCGCAGCTCGCGCCGGGCCGATACCGGGTCAGCTGGCGCGTGTTGTCGGTCGACACGCACGTGACCGAAGGAGACTACAGCTTCGATGTATCGCGCTGAGCTTCCGCTCCTGTTCGCACCGGGCGCGCCGCGATGAACTCGCTGCTCGCGTCGGCGCGCGCCGTGCATTTCGCGGCGACCTTGTGGCTGTTCGGCGAGTTGCTGCTCGCATGTGCGCTGGCGGCGCGGCGCGGACGCGACTCGCCCGCGGGCCCCGGCGAAGCGCTGCGGCTGCGGTTGCCGTCGGTCGCGCGCCTTTGCCTTGGAATCGGCATCGCATCTGCGACAGCGTGGCTCGCCGCCGTGGCCGCGTCGATGAGTGCCCTGCCGCTGTCGCGTGCGATCGAACCTTCGACGCTCGGCGCGGTACTCGGCAACACCTTGTTCGGCAGGGTGTGGATCGCGCGCCTCTGCCTGGCGCTCATCCTGCTGGCGGCCCTGTGGCCGCGAAGCGCGGGTCGCAGCAAGTCCGGGCTCGGCGCGTCGACTCTGATCGCGGGTGCGTATCTCGCGGCGCTGGCGTGGACCGGGCACGCCGCGGCCGCCGAAGGGCCATGGCGCGGCGGAGAGTTCGTCGCCGATATTTTGCATCTGCTCGCCGCGGGCGCGTGGCTCGGCGCGCTGCCGCCGCTGGTCTATCTGCTGGGCGAGAAGCAACCGATCGAGGACGCGGCGTGGGCAACGCGGCGCTTTTCGAATATCGCGATCGCATGCGTCAGCGTGCTGATCCTGAGCGGCATCGGCAACAGCTGGTTCCTGCTCGGCAGCGTTCCCGCGCTTTTCGGCACCCGCTACGGCACGCTGCTGCTCGCGAAGCTCGCGTTGCTCGCGGTGATGCTCTCGTTCGCTGCGGTCAATCGGCTGGTGCTTACGCCGCGCCTCGCGGCCGACGATCGGCAAGCCTTGCGATCGTTGCGGCGCAACGCGCTGCTCGAAATCGCGGTCGGGCTGCTGGTGGTGGCGATCGTCGGCGTGTTAGGGATTACGATCCCGGCCGCGCATCAATCGACGCTCTGGCCGTTCGCACACACGTTGAGCTGGGCGCCGGCGCGAGAATCGGAGCCAACGCGTTGGGTGCTGGCCGCCGCCGCGCTCGTCGCCGTTGCCGGCCTGGTCGTTATTTTCACCGGCGCGCGCCGGCGTGCGTGGCGTGGGGTCGCGGCGGGCATGGCCGTCGTAGCCGCGTCGGCAATCGCGGGCGCGTGGCTTTTGACCGTCCCCGCCTATCCGACGACGTATGCGGCCTCGCCGGTTCGCTATACGACCGGCGCCATTACCGAGGGCGCGCGCCTCTTCGCCGCGCATTGCGCCGCATGCCACGGCAGCGACGCCGCAGGAGCCGCGCCCGGATCGGCTGTACGGGCGCCGGACCTGATACGGCACGCCGCGCGCCATCGTCCGGGCGAGATCTACTGGTGGATCGCGAACGGCCGCGCGGGGACGGCGATGCCCGCGTTCGCGCCGCCGCTCGAAAGCGACCAGCTCTGGAGCATCGTCCAGTTCCTGCATGCGCTGTCCGATGCCGCCGATTTCGCCGGCGCGAATGCCGGGCGGACCACGCGCTCGCGGGTTCTAGCGCCCGACTTCAGCTTCGAGCTGCCGCAACGCGGTCAGCAAACCTTGCAACAAGCGGACGCAAGGGAAGACACGCTGCTCGTGCTCTATGCGTCGCCGGATTCGCTAGCGCGGCTGCGGTCGCTCGCATCGCAGCGCGGCTTGGACGAGAAGCGCATCCGGATTCTGGCGATAACGCCAGACGCGAGCGATGCACAAGCGGCCGGTGCGCCAACGCCCGGCGCCGAATCGATACTGGCGACCGCCGGGCCTGATGTCGCGGTCGCCTACGCGATGTTCGCGCCGCGCGATCGTGCCGTCGCCGGCCACGCCGAATTCCTGATCGACCGGCGCGGCTACTTGCGTGCGAGCTGGCTCGGCGTGCCTGCCTCAGACGATGGACGAAACAAGGAGATCCTCGCCGCGGCCCGGGATCTCGATGGCGAGCAGGCGGTTCCGCCGCCGGCGCCCGAACATGCGCATTGACCGGCGCCGAAAGTGCCGGCATCGACGGCGGCCCGGTAGAATCGGGCGATGAACGCAACCCGGTCGACCGCTCTGTCTGCATCCGCGGACTCGCGCGCGCCCGATCGCGGCGCGCCGCGGACCGTGGCGATCTGGCTGCTGGCCTGCTGCGCGCTGGTGTTCGCGATCGTCGTCGTCGGTGGAGTGACGAGGCTCACGCATTCCGGGCTGTCGATTACCGAATGGCAGCCGATCGTCGGGACGGTGCCGCCGCTCTCGGCGGCGCAGTGGGACGAGGCCTTCGTCAAATACCAGGCCACGCCCGAATACCGCCAGGTGAACAAGGGAATGAGCCTCGATGCATTCAAGTCGATATTCCGGTGGGAATACGCGCATCGGCTGCTAGGGCGCATCGTCGGCGCGGTGTTTGCGCTTCCGCTCGCGTGGTTTGTCATCCGCCGGAAATTGCCGCCGGGGCTCGCGCCGCCGCTGCTTGCGATCTTCGCGCCCGGCGGCCTGCAGGGCGCGCTGGGCTGGTACATGGTGCAAAGCGGATTGATCGACGATCCGCGCGTATCGCAGCTCCGGCTGGCCGCGCATCTCGGCCTCGCGCTGCTGATTTTCGCGGCGATGTTCTGGCTGGCGCTGTCGCTGCTGCGGCCATCGTCCGAAGGGCCGCGCGCGGCGAACGCGCCGGCATCGCGTCGCGACATCGCGCTTCGGCATTTCTCGTTTCTGATCGCCGCACTGGTGTTCGTGCAGGCGCTGTCGGGCAGCCTGGTCGCGGGAATCCACGCCGGCTTCGCCTACAACACGTTTCCGCTGATGAACGGCAGGATCGTCCCGCCGGGGATCCTGTCGCTCGCGCCCTGGTACCGCAATTTCGCCGACAACATGGCGACCGTGCAGTTCGATCACCGGATCATCGCCTGGCTCCTCGCGCTGCTGATCCCCGCGGTCTGGCTTTGGGTGCGCGCGCAGGTGCCGTCGCCGCGCGTCAAGCTTGCGGTGAACCTGCTGCTGGCGGCGCTGCTATTGCAACTGGCACTCGGCATCGCGACGCTGCTGCTGGTCGTGCCTCTGCCGCTCGCCGCCGCGCACCAGGCCGGCGCCGTGCTGCTGTTCGCCGCGGCGCTCAATAGCGCGCACGCGCTACGCGTCGGCGGTCGCTCGGGGGTCGAACGCCGACAGGCGCGTTCGGAGCGCGCATGAGCGCATTTGCATTCTGCCTCTGCAGGGAGGATCATGACCGCCCGATGCGCACGAGCCCACCATGACTGAGCCCGCCAAGCTCGACGAACCGCTGGCCGATGCCGACTACGACGAGCTCGAAGCCTTCCTGGCGTCGAACGGCGTACCGCAGGACTGCATGGATCTGGAAATGCTCGACGGCTTTCTGACGGCTATCGTCAGCGGTCCGGAGATGATCCAGCCGTCCGAATGGCTGCCGGTCGTCTGGAGCGACAGCCAGCGTAGCGTCTCACCGGTTTTCGCCGACAACGAGCAGGCGAGCCGGATACTGTCGCTGGTGCTGCGCGTGCAGAATAGCATCGCACGCACCTTGCGCGAGTCGCCGACCCGCTTCAAGCCGCTGCTGTATCACAGCGAGGACAACGTCAAGGGCGACAAGGCGCCGCCCGAAGCCAGCGCGTGGTGCGAAGGCTACATGACCGGCGTACTTTTGCGCGAAGCCGAGTGGGAGCCGATGTATTCGCAGGAAGACGCGCGCGACTGGATGCTGCCGATCGAGGCGCTGGCCTACGGCGATCACGACCCCGAATACCTGGATTGGGTCGACAGCGAGGAAAAGCGCCAAGGCATGATCGACGAATTGCCGATCGCCGCCGTGCTGATCTATCGCTACTGGCAGGAGCGCAATCGGCCCGAGTCCGCCAATCGCGCCGAGCGGCGCGCGCAGCGGCGCGAGACCTCACGCAAAGGCCGCCAGCGGCTCCACTAGCGGCCCCGCGGTGGCGCGGGCGGACTGCCCCGCGCTCGCCGCATCGATGTGCTACCGCATTACTGGTGCAACGGCACGTCGAACCTCTCGACCTGATTGACTTCGCGCAGGTCGGCGCGTTCGTCGATGTGGCCCCGTCGGGCCGGCCGCGTGCCCAGCGCCTTCAACATCAACGCGATGGCCAGCAAGACGACCGATCCGATCAGCAGGAAGGGTTGCCATTCGGCCGGCAGATCGGACGTTGCCGCAAACACCGGTGTCACGATCGATGCGCCGATCAAGACGCCCGCGGCAAACGACGCCACGTCCTGCAGTCTGGTCGCTCGATAGTTCATCAGTGACTCCGCTTCGGTTGATTGAACACGGCTTCACTTTAGGTCCACACGCTCGGCGCCGTAATCGGCGCGTATCCGATTTGCGCGTAAGACCCGCTCCGACGCGGCGAAAAACCGTCGCCGGTGAGCGACAAAATCAGCGCGGGTCGAAGCGGTAGGAATCCATCGCAAGCGCACCGGCTTCGAAGCCTTCGACAAAGCGCGCGACCTTCGCGTCGCCGGCCGCCGCGCCGAGCGCGATGAACAGCGGCAGAAAATGTTCGTCGCTCGGGTGCGCGCGCGCAGCCTCGGGCGCCTGCTCTCGCCAGGCGACGAGTGAATCGATGTCGTGAGCGATCAGACGATCGTGCAGCCATTCGGAAAACGCCTGCGCGTACCGGAGCGGCTCCTGCCGGCGCGGATTCGACATCCAGTCACGCAGGTTGTGAGTCGCGTGACCGGAGCCGACGATAAGCACCGAATCGTCGGCCAGCGGCGCGAGCGCGCGGCCGACGCGCAACTGGTGCGCCGCGCCGAGCTCCGGCTGGATCGACAATTGCACTACCGGCACGTCGGCTTCCGGATACATCCAGCGCAGCGGCACCCACGCGCCGTGGTCGCGGCCGCGGCAGCCATCGATGCCGGCGGTTATCCCGGCATCCTTGAGCAGGGCAACGGCCTCTTCGGCCAGCTCCGGATCGCCGGGCGCAGCGTATTGCAATTGGAAGAGCTCGTCGGGAAAGCCGCCGAAATCGTGAATCGTCTGCGGCGTCGGATTGCCGGTGAGCAACGGGATCGACGTCTCCCAGTGCGCCGATGCGATCAGTATCGCGCGCGGGCGCGGCAGCTCGCGCGCGATCGCTGCCCACGCGCGACCGGCGGCGCCGGGCTCGATCGCATGCATCGGCGAGCCGTGCGACAGGAAGAGCGTCGGAAGCCGGAAGCTCGTGTCTCGACGGCTGACGAGGCGCCCGGCCTGGGCCGCGGAATGCTCCATCAGGCAGCGGCCTTCGCGTGCTCCCTGACGAGACCCTCGGCGAGCAAAGCCTCGCGCACATGCGGGCGCGCTTCGACTCTCGCCTTGTACGCCGCGACGACCGGCCATTTGGCGAGGTCGAGGTCGACGAACGGCGACCAGCGCAGAATCGTGTACAGGTAAGCGTCAGCTACGGTGAACTGGCTGCCCATCAGGTAGTCGTTGCCGCCGAGCTGGCCGGCGAGCCATTCGAGCCGCTTGCCGATTTTCTCGCGCAGGATCGACTTGTACTCGCCGGGCGTGTCGGGCCCGAAGAACGGCGAATACTGCTTGTGCAGCTCGGACGTGATGAAGTTCAGCCATTCCTGCACGCGATACCGCTCGAAGCTGCCCGCAGCGGGCGCGAGCCGCGACTCGGGCTTGAGATCGGCCAGGTACTGCACGATCGCCGGTCCTTCGCTCAGCCGCCGGCCATCGTCGAGTTCGAGCACCGGGACGTAACCCTTGCCGTTGATCGCATAGAAATCCTCGCCGCCGGGCAGCTTGTGCGTCTTGGTGTCGACCTTGACCAGCGTCGCCGGCAGTCCGGCTTCGAGCAGGGTGATATGGGGAGAGAGCGAGCAGGCGCCCGGCGAGTAATAGAGTTTCATTGCGATATCCTTGGTTGAGTCATCGGAAGCATTGTGCGTGGTTCGACACGGATTCAGTCAGCGCGTTGCAGCCGCACTGTCACGGCCCGCGAACGGCGCGCGCGGCCAGAGCGAAGCGCCCACCGCCGAGCCTCGGACCAACAATGCCGCTATATCGAAGCGGTTCGAATCATTCATGATCGTTTTCCCCAGGTCTCTGAAGCCGGCGCACCGACCCCATGGTCGCCCTTCCCAGAAACAAGATAAATATGTCTAGCGGCAAATGATTATTGCGAAATATGCAATAATATGCCGTGGACCGATTCCAGGCCATGGCGGCATTTGCGAAGGTCGTCG